>NZ_JASTLC010000001.1:1720833-2065000 GCF_030499575.1 Streptomyces sp. DG2A-72 | reverse complement strand
GATAGGCGATGGGCCCTACCGGGTTACTGACCTTAGCCAAACTCCGAATGCCGGTAAGTGAGAGCGCGGCAGTGAGACTGTGGGGGATAAGCTCCATGGTCGAGAGGGAAACAGCCCAGAGCATCGACTAAGGCCCCTAAGCGTACGCTAAGTGGGAAAGGATGTGGAGTCGCACAGACAACCAGGAGGTTGGCTTAGAAGCAGCCACCCTTGAAAGAGTGCGTAATAGCTCACTGGTCTAGTGATTCCGCGCCGACAATGTAGCGGGGCTCAAGCGTACCGCCGAAGTCGTGTCAATCCAGCATAAAGGGCTAACGCCTGCTGGGTTGGGTAGGGGAGCGTCGTCTGCCGGGTGAAGCAGCCGCGGAAGCGAGTTGTGGACGGTTGACGAGTGAGAATGCAGGCATGAGTAGCGATTCACACGTGGGAAACGTGTGCGCCGATTGACTAAGGGTTCCTGGGTCAAGCTGATCTGCCCAGGGTAAGTCGGGACCTAAGGCGAGGCCGACAGGCGTAGTCGATGGATAACCGGTTGATATTCCGGTACCCGCTGTAAAGCGTCAAACATTGAATCCAGTGATGCTAAGCCCGTGAAGCCGTTCCGGACCCTTCGGGGAATGGAAAGTGGTGGAGCCGGTGACCCGAGTTGGTAGTAGGTGAGTGATGGGGTGACGCAGGAAGGTAGTCCATCCCGGGCGGTGGTTGTCCCGGGGTAAGGGTGTAGCCCGAGTGGTAGGTAAATCCGCCACTCACATGGGGTGAGACCTGATGCCGAGCCGATTGTGGTGAAGTGGATGATCCTATGCTGTCGAGAAAAGCCTCTAGCGAGTTTTATGGCGGCCCGTACCCTAAACCGACTCAGGTGGTCAGGTAGAGAATACCGAGGCGTTCGGGTGAACTATGGTTAAGGAACTCGGCAAAATGCCCCCGTAACTTCGGGAGAAGGGGGGCCATCACTGGTGATGACACTTTGCTGTCTGAGCTGGGGGTGGCCGCAGAGACCAGCGAGAAGCGACTGTTTACTAAAAACACAGGTCCGTGCGAAGCCGTAAGGCGATGTATACGGACTGACGCCTGCCCGGTGCTGGAACGTTAAGGGGACCGGTTAGTCCTGTTTCGACGGGGCGAAGCTGAGAACTTAAGCGCCAGTAAACGGCGGTGGTAACTATAACCATCCTAAGGTAGCGAAATTCCTTGTCGGGTAAGTTCCGACCTGCACGAATGGCGTAACGACTTCTCGACTGTCTCAACCATAGGCCCGGTGAAATTGCACTACGAGTAAAGATGCTCGTTTCGCGCAGCAGGACGGAAAGACCCCGGGACCTTTACTACAGTTTGATATTGGTGTTCGGTTCGGCTTGTGTAGGATAGCTGGGAGACTTTGAAGCGGCCACGCCAGTGGTTGTGGAGTCGTCGTTGAAATACCAGTCTGGTCGTGCTGGATGTCTAACCTGGGTCCGTGATCCGGATCAGGGACAGTGTCTGATGGGTAGTTTAACTGGGGCGGTTGCCTCCTAAAGAGTAACGGAGGCGCCCAAAGGTTCCCTCAGCCTGGTTGGCAATCAGGTGTTGAGTGTAAGTGCACAAGGGAGCTTGACTGTGAGACCGACGGGTCGAGCAGGGACGAAAGTCGGGACTAGTGATCCGGCGGTGGCTTGTGGAAGCGCCGTCGCTCAACGGATAAAAGGTACCCCGGGGATAACAGGCTGATCTTCCCCAAGAGTCCATATCGACGGGATGGTTTGGCACCTCGATGTCGGCTCGTCGCATCCTGGGGCTGGAGTCGGTCCCAAGGGTTGGGCTGTTCGCCCATTAAAGCGGTACGCGAGCTGGGTTTAGAACGTCGTGAGACAGTTCGGTCCCTATCCGCTGCGCGCGCAGGAACATTGAGAAGGGCTGTCCCTAGTACGAGAGGACCGGGACGGACGAACCTCTGGTGTGCCAGTTGTTCTGCCAAGGGCATGGCTGGTTGGCTACGTTCGGGAGGGATAACCGCTGAAAGCATCTAAGCGGGAAGCCTGCTTCGAGATGAGTGTTCCCACCCCCTTTGAGGGGTTAAGGCTCCCAGTAGACGACTGGGTTGATAGGCCGGATCTGGAAGCCCTGTAAGGGGTGGAGGTGACCGGTACTAATAGGCCGAGGGCTTGTCCTCAGTTGCTCGCGTCCACTGTGTCAGTTCTGAGACAACGAACAGTTGTCGGCTTTGAGCTTGAACATCTAACTGAAGAGTGTGCTTGTTCGCTCGAAACCAATAGGGTTTCGGTGGTCATAGCGTGAGGGAAACGCCCGGTTACATTCCGAACCCGGAAGCTAAGCCTTACAGCGCCGATGGTACTGCAGGGGGGACCCTGTGGGAGAGTAGGACACCGCCGAACAATCTTTGGAGGACCCCTGGTCCCAGCGTTCAGCTGGGGCCAGGGGTCCTTTTGTTTTTACTGGAGCGCGCCGGGTGTCCCGAGTTGCGCGAGAATGACTGCGGTACCGAAGACAGGAGTCACCCATGTCCACCAACTCTCCCGAAGACCGACCGGAGCGCGACCAGCGGCGACGGGACAGTGGTGACCGTGGTGATCGCGGCGGGTACCGGGGTGGTCCGCGGCGCGGCAACGACCGCGCAGGTGGTGACCGAGGTGGGAACGACCGTGGTGGGTACGGTCGCGGCAACGACCGCCGTGACGACCGCCGTGATGACCGTCGGGGCGACGACCGTGGCGATCGCGGTGGCTTCCGACGCGACGACCGGGACCGGGATCGGGACCGAGGTGGCTACGGCGGTCGCGACGACCGTTCCGGTGGTCCGCGTCGCGACGACCGCGGCGGGCGGCCCGGGGGTTTCCGCCGGGACGGAGACCGTCCTCCGTTCCGGCGCGACGACCGTGGGGATCGTACCGACCGCAGTGACCGCGGTGGAGATCGCCCTCCGTTCCGTTGCGATGACCGCGGTGACCGGGGCGGAGACCGTCCCCCGTTCCGCCGCGACGACCGCGGCGGAGACCGTCCCCCCTTCCGTCGCGATGACCGCGGCGACAGGGGCGGGTCCCGGCGGGACGACCGTGGTGACCGTCCGGAGCGTGTTGGATTCCGCCGCGACGACAGTGGCGGACGGCCCGGAGGTTTCCGCGGTCGGGACGACCGGCGTGACGAGCGCAGGGACGACCGCCGCGAAGGCGACCGTCCCGGGATCCGCCGTGATGACAGCCGTGGCTACGGCCGCAGGGACGACGACCGTGGTCATGGCCGCAGGGACGACGACCGTGGTCATGGCCGCCGGGATGACGATCGCGGCCAGGGCCGCCGTGACGACGATCGTGGCTACGGTCGGCGCGACGACCGCAGGGACGACCGCCGAGGTGGCGACGACCGTGGGCCCCGTGGTGGCTTCCGTCGGGACGACAGTCGGCGGGATGACAGTCGCGGGGACAGTCGAGGTGAGCGCGGTGGGTTCCGTGGGCGTGACGGGCGTGACGGGCGGGACGACCGTAGCCGTGGGCCCCGGCGTGACGACCGTGGTGGGCGGCCCGGGGGATTCCGTGGCCGGGATGATCGGCGGGACGACCGCAGGGGTGATGACCGGCGTGGCGGTGGGCGTTTCCGTGATGAGCGTGACCGGGACCGGGAGCCCATCAAGCGGCTGCCGATTCCGGAGGACGTCACCGGCGAGGAGATCGACAAGGACGTACGGCAGGAGCTGCAGAGTCTGCCGAAGGGACTTGCCGAGGACGTCGCCAAGAACCTGGTGATGGTCGCCCGGCTCATCGACGAGGACCCGGAGGGCGCGTACGGCTACTCCAAGGTGGCCCTGCGGCTGGCGTCGCGCGTCGCCGCCGTACGCGAGGCTGCTGGATTCGCGGCGTACGCGAACCAGAAGTACAGCGAGGCGCTCGCCGAGTTCCGGGCCGCACGGCGGATGACCGGGAACGTGGATCTGTGGCCCGTCATGGCCGACTGCGAGCGTGGTCTCGGGCGGCCCGAGAAGGCGCTGGACATGGCCGGGGCGCCCGAGGTGAACAAGCTCGACAAGGCAGGTCAGGTCGAGATGCGGCTTGTCGCGGCGGGTGCCCGGCGTGACATGGAGCAGCTCGACGCGGCGATCGTGACGCTGCAGAGCCCGGAGCTGGCCGCCGGTTCCGTACAGCCGTGGACCGCGCGGCTGCGGTACGCGTATGCCGATGCGCTGCTCGCCGCCGGTCGGGAGGCCGAGGCGCGGGAGTGGTTCGCGAAGGCGGTCGAGGCCGACAAGGACGGCAGCACGGACGCGTCCGACCGGCTTGCCGAGCTGGACGGTGTCGAGTTCGTCGACGCGTTGGACGAGAACGAGGGCGACGAGACGACGCCGCGGCCATCCTCTGAGGATGGCGAGGAGGACTAGTCGGAGACCAGGGGCGGGATCCTGAGCATGGGTCCCGCCCCTTCGTCGTTCAGAGGTCCAACGCGCGTAGCACCAGGCCCGACGCCGGTTTCGGGCCGAACGACGTGGACTTGCGGGGCATCGTGACGCCCTGGCGGGCCAGGTCGCGTACGACCTCCTCGCGGACCGGGTGCATCAGGACGGCCGTACCGCCGTCGCGTTCCGCCTTGCTGACCGTGGCCGCGGTGTCGTGGATGTAGGCGATGTGGGTGGGGGAGTCCTCGGGGATGTGCCAGACGTGGTCGAGGAGTGTGGCGTGCAGGACGGTCGCGTCCAGGGTGCGCCAGGCTGCGGGGTGCTCCGTCGGGACGGTGCGGGCCAGGAGGTCCGGGTCCGGTTCGTCGACGAGGTGGAACGTGCCGTCGCCGGCCAGCAGGAAGGCGTTGCCGGCACCGGCCGCGTCGGTGAGGGCGTCCAGAGCCTCGAGGAGGGGGACTTCCAGGTGGCGTACGCGGAACAGGCCGTCGAGGGGCTTGAGTGCTTCCGCGACCGGTAGGCCGTGCAGGAGGCGGTGGATGGCGCGGACGCGGAGCGGGTAGCGGGTCGTGTCCACGAGGAGGACGAGGCCGTGGTCCCAGGGGCTGGGGGAGGGGTGCTCCGCGCGTAGACGCCGGTATGTCGCCCAGCGGTGGTGACCGTCGGCGATCAGGGCCTGGTGCCCGGCGAGGTCGGCCTGGATGCGGGCCTGCTCGTCGGGGGCGGTGATCGACCACAGGCGGTGGCTGAAGCCGTCCTCCGTGGTCGTGGAGAGGAGCGGGGGCTGCTCCGCCGTACGTTCGATGATTGCGGCGGTGTCGGTTGCCGAGCCGTTGCCGCGGTACGTCAGGAGCAGGGGCTCGAGGTTCGCGGATGTGGCGCGCATGAGGTCGGCTCGGTCGGCCACGATGTGCGGCATGACGTCCTCGTGCGGCAGGACCAGGCCTTCCGCGGGATCCGTCACGCGCAGGGCGCCGATCACACCGCGTTGCAGCATGCCGTCGCCGTCGCGTTGTTCGTAGACGTACAGGCCGGGCCGCGGGTCGGCCGCCAGGACCCCTTCGGAGAGCCAGCGCCGCAGGGTCTTGGCCGCCTGTTCGTTGCGGGCGGCGGCGGTGGGTGCCTGGGGGAGAATCAGGCGGACGATGTTGTACGGGTCGGCCGACTCGAGATGGAGCACGCCGTCGGGGCGGACCACGACGTCGTACGGCGGTGAGGTCACGGCGGCCAGACTGCCGACCCGGTCGGGGTCGTAGCGGAGCCCTCGGAACGGGGTGAGTTCGAGGCCCCGGTGCGCCGTTGCTCCCGAGTGACCTGCTGAGTTCATCCCGGCATCGTACGTGTGTCAGTGGCATGCGCGATGATCGGGGGGAATGCCGTCGAACGAGGAGCGATGCGGAATGAGCCAGAGCGTCAGGACGAGGCCCAAGGGCAGTGGCCAGGCCCTGAGCGAGGCGTACGACACGGCGCTGCTCGACCTGGACGGAGTGGTGTACGCGGGTGGGAACGCGATCGCGTACGCCGTCGAATCGCTTGCCGCCGCTCGCTCGGGAGGCATGCACCTGGCGTATGTCACGAACAACGCTCTGCGCACCCCTGACGTCGTCTCCGCGCATCTGACCGCGCTGGGCATACCGACGGCGGCGTCCGACGTCATCACCTCGGCGCAGGCGGTCGCCCGGCTGATCGCCGAGCACGTGCCGCAGGGCTCCCGTGTGCTGGTGATCGGCGGGGAGGGGCTGCGGGTCGCGTTGCGCGAGCGGGGGCTCGAGCCGGTGGAGTCGGCGGATGACGATCCGGCGGCGGTCGTGCAGGGGTACGGCGGGCCCGAACTGCCGTGGGGCCGCTTCGCGGAGGCGTGCCACGCCATCGCGCGCGGGGTGCCGTGGTTCGCGTCCAACACCGACCTGACGATTCCCAGTGCGCGTGGGATCGCGCCGGGCAACGGCGCGGCGGTGCAGGTCGTCCGGATCGCGACGGGTGCCGAGCCGCAGGTGGCCGGGAAGCCGCTGCCTCCGATGCACCGGGAGACGGTCCTGCGGACCGGGGCCGAGCGGCCGCTGGTGGTGGGGGACCGCCTGGACACGGACATCGAGGGTGCGTTCAACGGAGGCGTGGACTCGCTGCTGGTGCTGACCGGTGTGACCGACGGGCCTCTGCTGCTCTCCGCGCCGCCGCGGCACCGGCCGACGTTTGTCGACGCCGATCTGCGCGGCCTGCTCACCGGCCAGCCGGAGGTCACGGCGGAGAGTGACGGGTTCCGGTGTGGTGGCTGGAGGGCGAAGGCCGGCGCCGAGAGGCTGGAACTCGACGGTGACGGCGAGGCGTTGGACGGACTGCGGGCGCTGTGTGCGGCGGCCTGGACGTCGGCCGGGGAGGGTGTGTGCGAGCTGGACGGGGGGAAGGCGCTGGCGCGGCTGGGGTTGTGAGCTCTCGCGGTCACTCACCGACGGGGGGTCCGCGTACTGCAACGGAGCGGAATCGTGGCCGAAGGGGAGGGTAGGCTAACCTAACTGCGTGTTGGTCGACAGTCCTCCCGAACAGCGCGCGGAGACCGCCCCCGCGCCCCCGAAACGCCGGGCGATACGTGCCTTTGGGCTGCTTGTCTCCGTGGCGATCCTGTTGCTCGTCGCGCTGGCGAGCGTCGCGATCGGCGCGAAAGAGCTGTCCGTTGACCAGGTGTGGCACGGATTGTTCGAGGAGTCGGGGACGTACGGCGATGTCGTCGTCGCGGAGCGGCTCTCGCGGACCGTGCTGGGACTGCTCGCCGGTGCCGCGCTGGGCCTGGCGGGCGCGGTGCTCCAGGCGCTCACCCGCAATCCGCTGGCCGACCCGGGTCTGCTCGGAATCAACGCGGGCGCCTCGGCCGCGGTCGTCACCGCCATCACCTACTTCGGCGTCACCAGCCTGACCGGCTATGTGTGGTTCGCGTTCTTCGGCGCGGCCGCGGTCGGAGCGCTGGTCTGGTTCCTCGGCGGCAGCCGGGGCGCCACGCCGGTGCGGCTCGCGCTCGCCGGCACCGCGATCAGCGCCGCGCTCTACGGCTATCTCCAGGCCGTGATGATCATGGACGAGGCCGCGCTGGGCAAGATGCGCTTCTGGACGGTCGGTTCGCTGAGTTCGGCGACCAACGACATCATCCTGAAGGTGCTGCCCTTCCTCGCCTTCGGCATGCTGCTCGCTTTCGCGCTCGCCCGGCCGCTCAACGCCATGGCCATGGGCGACGACACCGCCAAGGCTCTGGGCGCCAACCTCAACCGCACACGGGCACTGTCCATGCTCGCCGCCACCGTGCTGTGCGGGGCCGCGACCGCCGCCTGCGGGCCGATCGTCTTCGTCGGGCTGATGGTGCCGCACGTCGTACGGTCCTTCACCGGTCCCGATCTGCGCTGGATCCTGCCGTACGCGGCCGTCCTGTCGCCGGTGCTGCTGCTGGGCGCCGATGTGATCGGCAGGATCGTGGCCCGGCCCGCGGAGCTGCAGGTCGGCATCGTGACCGCGATCCTCGGCGGGCCGGTCTTCATCTTTCTGGTACGACGGCGGAGGACGGCCCAGCTGTGAAGACGACCAACCGTGCCATCAGGACGCCCGGCGGGCTCTCCGTCCGGCTGGACGTCCGTGCCTTCACCGTCGTAGCCCTGCTGCTGCTCGCCGCACTCGTCGCGAGCGTCCTGCTGATCGGCACCGGCGACTTCCCCATCTCGGTGGGCGATGTGCTCAAGACGCTGGTGGGCAACGGCAATGCGGGGCAGGAGTTCATCGTCAACGATCTGCGGCTGCCGCGGGTCCTGGTCGGGCTCCTGGTGGGTGCCTCGCTGGGGCTGGGCGGTGCGCTGTTCCAGGCCATCTCCCGTAATCCGCTGGGCAGTCCGGACATCCTCGGCCTCGGGCAGGGTGCGACGGCCGGTGCGCTGGTCGTGATCGTGCTGATGTCGGGCAGCGCGGCCCAGGTCACCGTCGGGGCGCTGGTGGGCGGTCTGGTGACCGGTCTGGCCATCTATCTGCTCGCCTGGAAGCGGGGTGTGCACGGGTATCGACTGGTGCTGGTCGGTATCGGTGTGTCCGCGATCGTGACGGCGGTCAACGGCTATCTGCTCACCAAGGCCGACCTGGTCGACGCGGCCCGTGCGGTCGTCTGGATGACCGGGTCCCTCAACGGCCGTGACTGGGAACAGGTCTGGCCGCTGCTCTGGCTGTGCGCCGTGCTCGTGCCGCTGGTTCTCGCCAATGCGCGCGCTCTGCGGATGATGGAGATGGGCGACGACGTGTCGAACGCCCTCGGGGTGCGCGTCGAGCGCGTCCGGATGCTGCTGATGGTGGCCGCCGTACTGCTCACCGCGGCCGCGACCGCCGCCGCCGGGCCCGTCAGCTTCGTCGCGCTCACCGCCCCCCAGCTCGCCCGGCGCCTGACCCGCTCACCCGGGCCGAATCTGCTGCCGTCCCTGTGCATGGGCGCCGCGCTGCTGGTCATCGCCGACTGGGCCTCACAACGGGTGTTCGGCGCCGACCAGCTGCCCGTGGGCGTGGTCACCGGAGTGGTCGGCGGCGTCTATCTGCTGTGGCTGCTGGTCACCGAGCGCAAGGCGGGGCGGATATGAGGGCTCCGAGGAAAACGGCGGACATGAGCGCTGCGAAGACGACGCGTGGCACTGCGAACGAGAACACCAAGAGGAGCACCGTGAACCGCCTGTCCGCCGAGGACGTCACCCTCGCCTACGACCAGCGCGTCATCGCCGAGCAGTTGTCGGTGGAGATACCCGACAACTCCTTCACGGTGATCGTCGGCCCGAACGCGTGCGGCAAGTCCACGCTGCTGCGGGCGCTGTCACGGATGCTGAAGCCCAGCCGGGGCCGAGTGCTGCTCGACGGCTCGGTCATCCAGTCGATGCCCGCGAAGAAGGTCGCGCGGACGCTGGGCCTGCTGCCGCAGTCGTCGATCGCGCCCGACGGAATCACGGTCGCCGACCTGGTGGGCCGCGGCCGGTACCCGCACCAGGGGATCCTGCGCCAGTGGTCGACCGAGGACGAGCGGGTCGTACAGGAGTCGATGCAGCAGACCGGCGTCGCCGAGCTGGCCGATCGCTATGTCGACGAATTGTCCGGCGGTCAGCGGCAGCGCGTGTGGATCGCGATGGCGCTGGCGCAGCAGACGCCGTTGCTGCTGCTGGACGAGCCGACGACGTATCTCGACATCCAGCATCAGATCGACGTGCTCGATCTCTGTGCGGAGCTGCATGAGGAGCAGGGGCGCACGCTGGTCGCCGTACTCCACGACCTCAACCATGCCGCCCGGTACGCCACCCACCTCATCGCCCTGAAGGACGGGGCGATCATCGCCGAGGGCGCTCCGAACGACATCGTCACCGCGGAGCTGGTCGAGGAGGTCTTCGGGCTGCGCTGCCAGGTCATCGACGACCCGGAGACGGGGACGCCGCTGGTGGTGCCGGCCGCGCGGAAGGCGCGGACCGACGACAGGAAGGTCGCCGCTACAGAAGCTTCCTGAGGACGAGCAGGTCGCGCAGGCTCGCGTGCAGCTTCACCCGGCCCGAGCCCCAGGCCTTCGCGAAGTTCAGCTCGCCGTCGACCAGTGCCACCAGGTCGTCGCCGGCCAGGCTGAACCTGATCTGGGCCTTCTCCTGGGGTGGGCCCTGGAGGGTCTCGTGGACCTCGATCCGGCCGCCCGTCATGCGTCCCGCGAACGTGACGTCCAGGTCGGTGATGTGGCAGCTCACCGAGCGTTCCAGGGCTGCGGCCGTGCGGGCGTCCCCCTCGGCGTCCTGCATGTTGTCCGAGAGCTTTTCGAGTGCGGCGCGGCACTCCTCAATCGTGGCCATCGAGATCGACGGTACCCCAGCGGTTCGGGGTAGCGTCAGGGCATGAGCGACTCACTGCCGGGGACCGAGATCCCGGAGGAGGAGACGGCGCCGGTCGAGCCCGAGTACGACCCCGCCGGCCCCGCCCCGCTGAACGTCCCGCGCACCCCCACCGGCAACGCCGACGTCGACGCCCAGCTGGAGCGGCTCGGCGATACCGACCACCTCGCCACGGACGGACACGTGGAGGTGTACGAGGATGTACATCGGGGACTGCGTGACGCGCTCACCGCGCTCGACGCCCGCCCGGGTCCTCCGGCGCCCCCGACGTCGTACGGACAACGGACATAGGAGCTGAACCGAACGTGGCAGGAGTCGCACGCCGCCGTCTCGATGCGGAGCTGGTCCGCCGGAAGCTCGCGCGCTCGCGTGAGCATGCCAGCCAGCTGATCGCCGCAGGGCGCGTGAGTGTCGGCAAGACCGTCGCGACCAAACCGGCCACGCAGGTGGAGACCGCGGCGGCGATCGTGGTCCAGACGGACTCCGGCGACCCGGAGTACGTGTCGCGGGGCGGCCACAAGCTCGCCGGTGCGCTGCGGGTCTTCATGGAGCAGGGGCTGGTCGTCGAGGGGCGTCGGGCGCTCGACGCCGGCGCGTCCACGGGTGGCTTCACGGACGTCCTGCTGCGGACCGGAGCCGCGCAGGTCGTCGCCGTGGACGTCGGATACGGACAACTCGCGTGGACTCTGCAGAGCGATGAACGCGTCACCGTCAAGGACCGTACGAACGTACGCGAGTTGACGCTTGAGGCGATCGATGGGGAGCCCGTGGATCTTGTCGTGGGGGATCTGTCCTTCATCCCGCTCGGACTGGTGCTGCCCGCCCTGGTGCGGTGCGTGCGGTCGGACGCCGATCTGGTGATGATGGTCAAGCCGCAGTTCGAGGTGGGGAAGGAGCGGCTGGGGAGCGGGGGCGTGGTGCGCAGTCCGGAGCTGAGGGCCGAGGCCGTACGGGGTGTCGCCCGGCGGGCCTGGGATCTCGGACTCGGCGTGAAAGGCGTCACCGCCAGTCCGCTGCCCGGGCCCTCCGGGAATGTCGAGTACTTTCTGTGGATGCGGGCCGGAGCAGCCGAACTGGACCCGGCCGACGTTGACCGTGCAGTGGCGGAGGGGCCGCGTTGACACAGAACCGAGCTCGTACTGTTTTTCTGCTCGCCCACACCGGCCGGCCTGCGGCGATCCGCAGCGCCGAGCTCGTGGTCAAGGGGTTGCTGCGGGAGGGTATCGGGGTGCGCGTCCTGGAGTACGAGGCGCGTGACCTGCCCTTGCCCGACGAGGTGGAGCTGGTCAAGGAGGCGACTGCGCAGTGCCTCGACGGGTGTGAGCTGCTGATCGTGCTGGGCGGCGACGGGACGTTGCTGCGCGGCGCCGAGTTCGCGCGGGCGTCCGGGGTGCCGATGCTCGGCGTCAATCTCGGGCGGGTCGGTTTCCTCGCCGAGGCCGAGCGGGACGATCTCGACAAGGTTGTCGACCGGGTGGTGACGAAGGCGTACGAGGTCGAGGAGCGGATGACCGTCGATGTCGTCGTGCACAGCAACGGGGACATCGTGCATACGGACTGGGCGCTGAACGAGGCGGCGGTGCAGAAGGCGGGCGCCGAGAAGCTGCTCGAGGTCGTGCTGGAGATTGATGGGCGGCCGGTGACGGGGTTCGGGTGCGACGGGATTGTGCTGTCGACGCCTACTGGGTCTACCGCGTATGCGTTTTCTGCCGGCGGGCCTGTGGTGTGGCCTGAGGTTGAGGCGCTGTTGATGGTGCCGATCTCGGCGCATGCGTTGTTTGCGAAGCCGTTGGTCACTTCGCCGGATTCTGTGCTGGCGGTGGAGGTTCTGCCGCATATTCCGCCGGGTGTGTTGTGGTGTGACGGGCGGCGGACCGTGGAGTTGCCTGCGGGGGCTCGGGTTGAGGTGCGGCGGGGGGCTGTGCCGGTGCGGTTGGCTCGGTTGCATCATGCGTCGTTCACTGACCGGCTGGTGGCCAAGTTTGCGTTGCCGGTTTCCGGGTGGCGAGGGGCGCCGCATTAGCCGGTTGTGGGGGGTGGCTTCGGAGCGTTGGGGGCTGCGGGTTCGTTGTGGCTTGTCGCGCAGTTCCCCGCGCCCCTTTGGGTCGGTCCACTCCCGTGGGTGACAGGGTGCCTCGCACTCTTGCTGCTCTACCTCGTAAGGTCGTGTCCGTGTTGGAGGAGATGCGGATACGGTCGCTCGGAGTCATCGATGATGCGGTCGTCGAGTTGTCGCCGGGGTTCACCGCTGTCACCGGTGAGACCGGTGCCGGTAAGACCATGGTCGTCACCAGCCTCGGGCTGCTGCTCGGGGGGCGGGCCGATCCGGCGCTCGTGCGGATCGGGTCCGAGAAGGCGGTCGTGGAGGGGCGGATCGGCGTGCCCGAGGGTGCCTCCGCCGCCGTACGGGCCGAGGAGGCCGGGGCGGAGCTTGATGACGGGGCGCTGTTGATCAGCCGTACCGTTTCCGCCGAAGGGCGGTCGCGGGCGCATCTCGGTGGGCGGAGTGTGCCGGTCGGGGTGCTGGCGGAGCTGGCCGATGAGCTGGTGGCCGTGCATGGGCAGACCGATCAGCAGGGATTGCTGAAGCTGTCCCGGCAGCGGCAGGCGCTCGACCGGTATGCGGGAGAGGCCGTCGCAGGGCCGCTCGCCAAGTACGGGGAGGCGTATCGGCGGCTGCGGGCCGTCTCCGCGGAGCTCGACGAGATCACCACGCGCGCGCGTGAGCGGGCTCAGGAAGCCGACATGCTGCGGTACGGGCTCGAGGAGATCGCGGGCGTCGAGCCGCGTGCCGGTGAGGACGTCGAACTGGCGGAGGAGGCCGAGCGGCTGGGGCACGCGGAGGCGCTGGCGTCCGCCGCGACGGCCGGGCATGCCGCCCTCGCCGGGAATCCGGAGGATCCGGAGGGGGTCGACGCGGCGACGCTCGTCGCGGGGGCGCAGCGGGCGTTGGACGCGGTGCGGTCGCACGATCCGGCGCTGGCCGCGCTGGCGGACCGGATCGGGGAGATCGGGATTCTGCTGGGAGATGTGGCCGGGGAGCTGGCGGGGTACGCCGACGATCTGGATGCCGATCCCTTGCGGCTGGCCGCCGTGGAGGAGCGGCGGGCCGCTCTCAGCGCCCTGACCCGGAAGTACGGCGAGGATGTCGCCTCCGTGCTCGCCTGGGCCGAGCAGGGCGCCGCGCGGCTCACCGAGCTGGACGGCGACGACGAGCGGCTCGACGAGCTGACCGCCGAGCGGGATGCGCTGCGGGCCGAACTGGGCGGACTGGCGCAGGCGTTGACGGATGCGCGGGCGGAGGCCGCCGAGCGGTTCGCCGCCGCGGTGACCGCCGAGCTGGCCTCGCTGGCCATGCCGCACGCGCGCGTGTCGTTCGACATCCGGCAGACCGAGGACCCCGAGGGGGTCGAGGTCGGCGGGCGTACGGTCGCGTACGGGCCGTCGGGCGCAGACGAGGTCGAGCTGCTGCTCGCCCCGCATCCGGGCGCGCCGCCCCGGCCCATCGCCAAGGGGGCGTCCGGTGGTGAGCTGTCGCGCGTGATGCTGGCCGTGGAGGTCGTGTTCGCGGGGACCGATCCGGTGCCGACCTATCTCTTCGACGAGGTCGACGCGGGTGTCGGTGGCAAGGCGGCCGTGGAGATCGGGCGGCGGCTGGCTCGGCTCGCCAAGACCGCGCAGGTCGTCGTCGTGACGCATCTGCCGCAGGTCGCCGCGTTCGCCGATCGGCAGCTGCTGGTCGAGAAGACCAACGACGGGTCCGTCACCCGGTCCGGGGTGAAGGTCCTCGAAGGGGAGGAGCGGATCCGGGAGTTGTCCCGGATGCTCGCCGGCCAGGAGGACTCGGAGACGGCCCGGGCACATGCGGAGGAGTTGCTGGCGACGGCTCGGGCGGACGTGTAGTGGGGCCCGCTCAGGGTGTACGGATGATCATCACCCGACTCGGTCTGTCCGCCCTCCTCACCCGTGCAACTGCCGCCGTCCTCCGCGCCAAGGCCCCGGGCGAGTGCTGGCACCGCACGAACTACGCCGGGCGGACCGTCGAGTTGTACGCCGGTCCGGCGGCGGCCGTGGCGGCCACGCTCGGCACCGCACACGTCCGTCCCGCCGCCGCGCTCGCCGTGGCCGCCGCCGGGGCGTGTGGGGCGTATGACGATGTTGCCGGGGACCACCGGCGGGGTTTCGGCGCCCATCTGTCCGCGCTCCGGCAGGGTGAAGTCACCAGCGGCGCCGTCAAGTTGTTCGGGATCGGAGCCGCCGGTCTGGTCACCGGGGCCCTGCTCAAGGAGAAGCCGGTCGACAAGGTGCTCGCGGGGGTCGTGATCGCCGGGACCGCGCACTTCGTCAACCTCGTGGACGTACGCCCCGGGAGGGCTGCGGGGGCAGTGCTGCTTCTCGGAGCGCCGGGGCTGCTGCGCAAGGGACCGGATTTGGCTGCCGTCGCCGTGGGAGCCGCCGCTGCCGTGCTGCCCGACGATCTCGGTGAGCGGGCGATGCTCGGCGACACAGGAGCGCATGCGCTGGGTGCGGCGCTCGGTGCCGCCGTCGTCGCGAGCAACGGCCGGGCGGGACTCGTGGCGCACGCCGCAGCCGTCGTCGCCGCGGCGGTCTACGGAGACCAAGTCAGCGAAGCGGCTCGCTCACTCGTGTGAGTGACCGTGGGGCCGTGGTGTGCGGCCATGTCATCTCCGGGTTCACGGAACGCCCGTACGGCCTGGCATCCTTGGTGTTGTACGTCGTACGCGTAGGGATCCAAGCGGTACACCCCCTCCGCTCGATCCTTCTGTACGTTTCTTCGTGACCGCCCGACGCCGAACCAGGAGCCCCCGGCCACGTGAGCCCCGTGAGCAGCCACTCAGCGACCGGCCAGTCGCCGCTGCGCACCGTGCAGGTGCTCGGCGGAGGCAACGCCGGCAGCAGCGCACACGTGCGTTCGCTGGCCTCGGGGCTCGTCGCTCGGGGCGTGCGGGTGACCGTGTGCGCCCCCGCCGAGGCCGACCGCGCCTATGACTTCACCGGCGCCGGAGCCGAGCACGTCCATGTGCCGCGCAGCAGCGATCCGACCTCCGTGGCCGCGCTGCGGGCGGTGTGCGCGGACGCCGACCTGGTGCACGCGCACGGGCTGCACGCCTCCTTCCGCGCCGCGCTCGCGCTCAGCGGGCGGCGCACTCCGCTCGTCGTGACGTGGCACAACCGCGCGCATGCCGAAGGGGCCCGCGCCCATCTGCTGCGGATGCTGGAGCGACGGGTCGTGAAGGCCGCGTCGGTGGTGCTCGGGGCGTCCTCGGACCTGGTGGATCTGGCCCGCCGCACCGGTGCGCGTGACGCCCGGCTCGCCGCCGTCGCCCTGCCCGGGCCGCGCAGGCCGGTCGAGCAGGACGACCCCGACCGGCTGCGCCCCAAGCTGCGGGCCGAACTCGGCGCGACCGGCCGCCCGTTGCTGATGGCCGTCGGCTCCCTCGACCGGCACCGGGGCTACGAAACGCTGCTGGACGCCACGCGCGCGTGGCGCCGCCTCGACCCCGTGCCGCTCGTCGTGATCGCCGGGGAGGGCCCGCTGCGGGCCGACCTCCAGCGGCGGATCGAGGACGAGGGACTGCCCGTCCGGCTCATCGGGCTCCGCGACGACGTCGGCGAACTGCTCGCCGCCGCCGATCTCGCCCTGCTGCCCAGCCGCTGGGAATCGCGCTCCGTACTCGCGCAGGAGGCCCTCCACGCGCGCGTGCCGCTCGTCGCCACGGCAGTCGGCGGCAACCCGGAACTAGTCGGCGACGCCGCCGAACTCGTGCCGTACGGCGATGCGGAAGCGCTCGCCGACGCGGTAGTACGCCTCCTCGCGGACCCCGAACGCCGGGAACTACTGAAGGAGAAGGGCGCACGGCAGGCCGCCAGTTGGCCCACCGAGGACGAGACCGTCGCCCAAGTCCTCAGCGTCTACGACGAGTTGACGCAGCCCAGGCCCATGATCTAGGGCACGTGTCGGCGTGCGCGCAGCGCCAGGCTCAACGCCAGTACCGTCTGCGGGTCGTCGAGGTCCGTGCCGAGCAACTCGCCGATGCGGGCGAGGCGGTTGTAGAGGGTCTGCCGGTTCAGATGCAGCTCGCGGGCCGTCTCCGCCTTGCGGCCGGCATGGGCCAAGTACGTCTGCAGGGTGGGCAGCAGCGGGGGCTTGGACTTGCTGTCGTGGTCGCGGACCGGGCCGATCGCGCGGTCCACGAAGGCCGCCAGGTCAGGGTGGTCGCGCAGCCGCCACAGCAGCAGGTCGATGTCGAGGCGGCGGGCGTCGTACCAGGGACGGTCCGTCAGGCCCTGCGCCGCCGTCGCCGTCTCGGCCGCGTGCCTGAGGCCCGCCGACGCCGCCGCCCAGCCGCCGGCCACCCCGACCACCACGACAGGCGGCTGCGCGCCCGGCCGCTGCATCCCGGCCCGTTCCACACCCGCCCGCAGCGCCGCCGAGACCCGGTCCGCGACGGGCGCCCGCTCCGACTCCGACCGCAGCCCGAGCAGCACCAGGACACGGCCCTCCACCGGCCGTACACCGAGCAGCACCGGCACGCCCACCGACGCCAGCTCCTCCGAGACCGCACGCGCCAGCACCGCCCAGCCACCGCCCGGCGACAGTGCGTCCCCGAGCCGCATCACCACGGGCATCAGCGGGCTGTCACCCGGCTTGAAGCCCAGCACGCGCGCCTGCGCGGGCGCGTCCTCCGCCGTGATACGGCCTTCGGCGAGGTCGGTGAGGAAGTCGCCGCGACCACGCGCCGCCAGCTCCTCCTCCTGGCGGGCCTGCATCAGCACCACGGCCAGGATGCCCGCGGCCCGTTCGGCGGCGATGCGGTGCACCGGCGCCAGCGGGGCCCGCACCGGCAGCAGCGCGAGACGGGCGCGCACCGACCCCGCTCCCGGCCCGCCGCCCGGCACGTCCACGAGCACCGACCCGGCCGGCGGCGGGGCGTCCTTGTGCTGGCCGCGCAGCCCCTCCCACACCTGGAGCGGATCCGCGCCCTCGGGCCCGGCACCGGCGGCATACAGCAGCTGCCCGTCCGTCGTCTCCAGGAAGACCGGGTTGCCGCAGAAGTCGGCCAGGATCCCGAGCACCTGCGGCACCCCGCCACCGCCCAACAGGGCCTCCGTACAGCGCCGGTGCACCTCTTCCGCCCGCTGCAGCAGCGCGTAATGTCCGTTGACGATCTCGGTGTGGATCTCCTCGGTGACCGTCACGAAGGGCACCTCGCGGTGCAGCTGGACCAGGGGGAGCCCGGCGCTGCGGGCCGTCTCGACAAGGGCGGCGGGCAGGCGGGTGAAGCGCGGGCCCAGCTCCACCACCAGGGCCGCGATCCCGCGCTCGGCCAGCGTGCGGACGAACGCGCGCTGATCGGCCGGACGGGTGCCGAGCCCGTATCCCGTCGTCAGGAGCAGTTCGCCGCCCTTGAGCAGCGAGGCGATGTTGGGGACCTCGCCCGCATGGACCCAGCGCACCGTCCGCTGCAGCCGGTCGGCGCCCGCGAGCACTTCGGGGAGTCCGCTGCGCAGCCCGGGCAGCTCCAGCGCCCGCTGAACGGTGATCCCGGCGCCCTGGCTCTCGAAACGGCTGTCCGTGCGGCTGTCCATGCTGCGGACGGTACCTGCGCGGACGCTCCCGCAACATCTCCGGGACGATCTTCATCGCGGTTGAGGGGATCGCGGCCGGGTAAGCGCGCCGCCATGGACTTCAGCGTGGTCGCGGTTGCGCGAGAGGACGACAGTGCCGTCGAGGAGCCGCTCAGGGTCGCAGTGGTCGCCGATCGGCTCGGGTACCGCGAGGTGTGGGCCGGTGAGGGGCCGACGTGGGACGCGTTCGTGCTCGCCACGGCGATCGGGCGGGCCACCGAGCGGGTCGCGCTGACCGCCGGGCCCGTGGCCGTGTCCGTGCGCGACCCGTTCACGATCGCCCGGGGCGCCGCCTCCTGCGCCGCCGTCACCGGCCGGCCGGTCGGGGTGGCGCTGGGCACGTCCAGCAAGCGGGTCGTCGAGGGCGTGCACGGGCGCACGCGGGTCCGGCCCGCCGCCGCACTGGAGGAGAGCGCGGCTGCCGTACGAGAGCTGCTGCACGGCGCGTACGGTGAGCCGGTCGTGCCCGGCAGCGCTTTCCGGCGGCGGCAGCAGCAGCCCGGCGGACCGCTGACCGTGGCCGCGTTCGGCGGCCGTGCGATCGCCACGGCCGCCGCGCACGCCGACCGCATGCTGCTCGACATCGTCTCCCCGGAGCAGGTCCGCACCCTGCGCGCCCGGATGATCGACGCCGCGGAGCGCGCGGGCCGTACGTCGCCACCGACCCTGGCCGCCTGGCTGCCGGCCGCCGTCGATCCGGACCCCGACTCCCTCGCGCAGGTCCTGCGGAGCATCGCCGGGTATCTGACCGTGCCGGGCTACAGCGACGTGTTCGAGGCGGCCGGTTTCGGGGAGGCCGTCGAACTGGCCCGTACCGGTGCCGACCCCGGCACACTGGTGCGGGCGCTGCCCGCTCAGGCGGCGGATATGGTCGGCCTGGTGGGCGACGTCGACGCCGTACGCGCGCGTGCCGAGGAGTACGCCGACGCCGGGCTCGACGAGATCGCCCTCGTCCCGGCGACGGCGGGCGACCCGGGCGGAGAGCGCACGCTGACGGCCCTCAAGCAGGCCTGATGTTGTGGTTGAAGCGGAAGACGTTGTCCGGGTCGTACTGCCGCTTCAGAGCTTCGAGCCGCCGATGGTTCTCGACGCCCAGACCGGCGATCACCCGCTCCGGGCCCTCGTCGCCGATGAAGTTCAGATAGACCGCGCCGGTGCTCCACGGCCCGGCGTCGGCGCGGACGTCGCGGACCCACTGGATGCACCGCTCGTCGTCCGCCGGGTCCTGCCACATGCCGTACGGGTGCACCGCCCACGGCGCGTCACGGTAGGGCACCGGAAAGTCGTGCGGGCCGGCGGTGATCGCACCGCCCTGGGGGAGCAGCACGAACTGGGTGCCGGTCGGCACGGGCATGCCCTGGGCGCCGGTGCAGAAGACGGCCACGTAGTTGTCCGGTGCGCCGGTCAGATACTCCGCCGACCAGTAGTGCCGCATGCCGGGCGGATCGTCGATCATGCACTGCACGTCGGCGTACGGCATCGCGCCGACGATCTCCGCCTCGTGCTTCAGCGCCAGCAGGGGATCGGCGTACTTGCGCATGTCCTGCTCCGCACCGGCGTACGTCAGAAGCACGCCGCACACCAACTCGCCGACCAGGGACGGCGGTACGAACTCCTCGGGCGGGCCGGAGAAGTACAGGGCGCCGCCGCTCAGCTCGTCCGGGCCGGACTCGATCACGTCGCGGAAGGTACGGACGGCCGCGGGCGCGAACTCCGGCTCGTACAGCAGCATCGCGATGGCGAACTCGGGCAGTTCGTGCAGCTTCAGGGTGAGCGCGGTGGCGATGCCGAAGTTGCCGCCACCGCCGTGCAGCGCCCAGAACAGTTCGGGGTTCTCGTCCGCGTTCGCGTGCACCCGGTTGCCGTCGGCGGTGACCAGCTCCACGCCGAGCAGATTGTCGACGGCGAGCCCGCACCAGCGGTCCAGCCAGCCGGTGCCGCCGCCCAGGACGAAACCGCCCACACCGGTCGTCGAGGCCCTGCCACCCGTGGTCGCCAGGCCGTGCGGCTGGGTAGCGCGGTCCACATGGCCCCAGGTGGCCCCGCCCTCGACCCGTACCGCCTCGGCTCCCGGATGGACGGTCACTTCGTGCATCCGGCGCAGGTCGACCACCAGACCGCCGTCGTTGACCGCCATGCCCGCCACGCTGTGTCCACCGCCGCGCACGGCGATGTTGAGGTCCAGCTCCCGGCCGAACCGCACGGCCCGGGCGACGTCATCGACGTTCGCGCACTGCGCGATCACGGCGGGCCGCCGGTCGATCATGGTGTTGAAGACGGCGCGCGCCTCGTCGTAACCGGGATCCCCGGGAGCGAACACCTCACCGGCCAGATCCTCACGCAGCGCGGTGAGGGCCGCGCCCGCCTTCGAGAGGGAAGCCATGGCTGCCCCCTTCCATGCCGGGGCAATCGCTTGCTCCCAGCCTAGGCGGGCGCGTCACAAGAGTCCTGTTCAGCCGCCGTACGCCCCCGAGGCCGTCAGCCGCAGTGCCGTGTCGATCAGCGGGACGTGGCTGAAGGCCTGCGGGAAGTTGCCGACCTGGCGCTGCAGGCGCGGGTCCCACTCCTCGGCCAGCAGACCGAGGTCGTTGCGCAGTGACAGCAGCTTCTCGAAGAGCTTGCGGGCCTCGTCGACGCGGCCGATCATCGCCAGGTCGTCGGCCATCCAGAACGAGCAGGCCAGGAACGCCCCCTCGTCGCCGGGGAGGCCGTCGACGCCCTCGTCCTCGCCCTGTGTCGGGTAGCGCAGGATGAAGCCGTCCTCGGTGGACAGCTCGCGCTGGATCGCCTCGATGGTGCCGATGACCCGCTTGTCGTCCGGCGGCAGGAAGCCCATCTGCGGAATCAGCAGCAGCGAGGCGTCCAGCTCCCTCGAGCCGTACGACTGTGTGAAGGTGTTGCGCTCTTTGTCGTAACCCTTCTCACACACGTCCCGGTGGATGTCGTCGCGCAGCTCGCGCCAGCGCTCCAGCGGGCCGTCCGCGTCGCCGGACTCGATCAGCTTGATCGTGCGGTCGACCGCGACCCACGCCATGACCTTGGAGTGCACGAAGTGGCGGCGCGGGCCGCGCACCTCCCAGATGCCCTCGTCCGGCTCGTCCCAGTGCCGCTCCAGATAGCGGATCAGCTTGAGCTGGAGCAGCGAGGCGTAGTCGTTGCGGGCCAGGCCCGTCATGTGCGCGAGGTGCAGGGCCTCGGTGACCTCGCCGTACACATCCAGCTGGAGCTGGTGCGCGGCGCCGTTGCCGACCCGGACCGGGGCGGAGTTCTCATAGCCGGGCAGCCAGTCCAGCTCGGCCTCGCCCAGCTCGCGCTCGCCCGCGATGCCGTACATGATCTGCAGGTTCTCGGGATCGCCGGCGACCGCGCGCAGCAGCCACTCGCGCCAGGCGCGGGCCTCCTCGCGGTAGCCGGTGCGCAGCAGCGAGGAGAGCGTGATCGCCGCGTCGCGGAGCCAGGTGTAGCGGTAGTCCCAGTTGCGGACGCCGCCGATCGCCTCCGGCAGGGAGGTGGTGGGGGCGGCGACGATGCCGCCGGTCGGGCCGTACGTCAGCGCCTTGAGCGTGATCAGCGAGCGGATCACCGCCTCACGGTAGGGGCCGTGGTACGTGCAGTGCTCCACCCAGTCGCGCCAGAAGCCCTCGGTCGCCTCCAGCGACTGCTCCGGCTCCGGCAGCGGCGGCGGCTCCTTGTGCGAGGGCTCCCAGGAGATGGTGAACGCGATCCGGTCGCCCGGTCCGACGGTGAAGTCCGAGTACGTCGTGAGCGACTTGCCGTAGGTCTCGGCGGATGTGTCGAACCACACGGAGTCGGGGCCCGCGACGGCCACCGTACGGCCCTCGTGCCGGTGCACCCAGGGGACGATCCGGCCGTAGGAGAACCGCATCCGGAGCGCCGAGCGCATCGGGACGCGGCCCGAGACGCCCTCCACGATCCGGATGAGCTGCGGGGCGCCGTCACGCGGGGGCATGAAGTCGATGACCCGGACCGTGCCGCGCGGGGTGTCCCACTCGGACTCCAGGATCAGCGAGTCCCCGCGGTAGGTGCGCCGGGCCGCGACGGGCGGCTCGGCGTCGGCCGCGTGCGCGGGGCCGAGCCGCCAGAAGCCGTGTTCCTCGGTGCCCATCAGACCGGCGAAGATGGCGTGCGAGTCGAAGCGGGGCAGGCACAGCCAGTCCACTGTGCCGTCCCGGCAGACCAGGGCAGCGGTCTGCATGTCTCCGATGAGTGCGTAGTCTTCGATGCGCCCGGCCACGTGCAACTCCAGTCGAACGGCCACGTCACCCCACAAGGGGGCTGTCGCTAGTGCGGTCAAGGGGTCTTTGTCATGCGTCGTTGAGCGATGAAGCAAATCAGTCGCTCATGCCGTGAGGCAAAACAACAGTCGTTGCTCAACGAACTGACGAGCTCTCGTTGTTCCGGTGGGTACGGGCTGGGGTGGTGCCGTTTTGCCGGCCGGGCTCGGCAGCGAGTGTCCGAGCAGGATACGACGCACGTAGATGATCTGCGTGCCGCTCCGGGCAACGCGGGTGCGCTGAACGGGTGAGCAACGGGTGAGAAAGAAGTAAGCGGTACGTGTCCGTGCCGACCCGTGTGCGGAGCGTGGCCGGAAGCCGTCGTCCCCTGGCGCTGATACCCTGGTAGCCCGTGGACCGGTGGGAGAAAAACCCCGGAACGCAACCCAGACCGCGACCACGGGAGCCCCCTCTTGGCCATGCCGCCCAAATCCACGACGACCAAGCACATCTTCGTCACCGGGGGTGTCGCCTCCTCTCTCGGCAAGGGCCTGACGGCCTCCAGCCTCGGCATGCTGCTCAAGGCCCGGGGCCTGCGCGTCGTGATGCAGAAGCTCGACCCGTATCTGAACGTCGACCCGGGCACGATGAACCCGTTCCAGCACGGTGAGGTCTTCGTCACCAACGACGGCGCCGAGACAGACCTGGACATCGGGCACTACGAGCGCTTTCTCGACCGTGACTTGGACGGCTCCGCCAACGTCACTACAGGGCAGATCTACTCGACGGTGATCGCCAAGGAGCGGCGCGGCGAGTACCTGGGTGACACCGTGCAGGTCATCCCGCACATCACCAACGAGATCAAGCACCGTATCCGCCGCATGGCCACCGACGAGGTCGACGTCGTGATCACCGAGGTCGGCGGCACCGTCGGCGACATCGAGTCGCTGCCGTTCCTGGAGACGGTTCGCCAGGTCCGGCACGAGGTCGGCCGTGACAACGTCTTCGTCGTCCATATCTCGCTCCTGCCCTACATCGGCCCCTCGGGAGAGCTGAAGACGAAGCCGACCCAGCATTCGGTTGCGGCGCTCAGGAACATCGGTATCCAGCCGGACGCGATCGTGCTGCGCTGCGACCGCGAGGTGCCCACCGCGATCAAGCGCAAGATCTCGCTGATGTGCGACGTCGACGAGTCGGCCGTGGTCGCCTGCCCCGACGCCAAGTCCATCTACGACATCCCGAAGACCGTGCACGGCGAGGGCCTGGACGCCTATGTCGTCCGCAAGCTGGACCTGCCCTTCCGTGATGTGGACTGGACGACCTGGGACGACCTGCTCGACCGCGTCCACAACCCCGACCACGAGATCACTCTCGCGCTGGTCGGCAAGTACATCGACCTGCCCGACGCCTACCTCTCGGTCACCGAGGCGCTGCGCGCGGGCGGCTTCGCCAACAAGGCCCGCGTGAAGATCAAGTGGGTCACCTCGGACGACTGCAAGACCCCGGCCGGCGCCAAGGCCCAGCTGGAGGACGTCGACGGCATCTGCATCCCGGGCGGCTTCGGCGACCGCGGTGTGCTCGGCAAGGTCGGCGCGATCAAGTACGCCCGCGAGAACAAGATCCCGCTGCTCGGACTCTGCCTGGGCCTGCAGTGCATCGTGATCGAGGCCGCGCGCAACCTGGTCGACATCTCGGACGCCAACTCCACCGAGTTCGACTCCGCCACCGGCCACCCGGTCATCTCCACCATGGCCGAGCAGCTCGACATCGTCGCGGGCGAGGGCGACATGGGCGGCACGATGCGGCTGGGCATGTACCCGGCCAAGCTCGCCGAGGGCTCCATCGTGCGTGAGGTGTACGACGGCAAGGAGTACGTCGAGGAGCGGCACCGTCACCGGTACGAGGTGAACAACGCCTACCGCGCGGAGCTGGAGAAGAAGGCCGGCATCGTCTTCTCGGGCACCTCGCCGGACGGCAAGCTCGTCGAGTACGTCGAGTATCCGCGTGACGTCCACCCCTATCTGGTCGCGACCCAGGCGCACCCCGAGCTGCGCTCGCGTCCGACGCGTCCGCATCCGCTGTTCGCCGGGCTGGTGAAGGCCTCGGTCGAGCGGAAGAATTCCAAGTAACACACCAGTTGTACGGTTGCCGGGGTGCGTACCTTCAAGGTCGCGCCCCGGTTTTTTCCTGCACATCCGGAAGGACACGGCATGACCATCAAGGACACTCCCGAGGAGTGGGAGATCCGGGCGACGGAGACCCCCTTCGTGGGCAACAAGACCTCCGTCCGCACCGACGAGGTGGTCATGCCGGACGGCTCGGTGGTCCGCCGTGACTACCAGGTCCACCCCGGCTCCGTGGCTGTCCTCGCCCTCGACGACGACGGCCGTGTCCTGCTCATCAGGCAGTACCGCCACCCCGTACGGCAGAAGCTGTGGGAGATCCCGGCCGGGCTGCTCGACATCCCCGGCGAGAACCCGCTGCACGCCGCCCAGCGCGAGCTGTACGAGGAGGCGCACGTCAAGGCCGAGGACTGGCGGGTGCTGACCGACGTCTACACCACCCCCGGCGGCTGCGACGAGGCCGTACGGATCTTCCTGGCCCGCGATCTGTCCGAGGCCGACGGGGAGCGCTTCGAGGTCGAGCACGAGGAGACCGACCTGGAGTACGCGCGCGTGCCCGTCGACGAGCTCGTCCGGGGCGTGCTCGCGGGCGAGCTGCACAACAACTGCCTGATCGTGGGCGTCCTTTCACTGGTCGCCGCCCAGCAGGGTGACGGACTCGACGCCCTGCGCCTCGCGGACGCGCCCTGGCCGGCGCGTCCCTTCGAGGCCTGAACACGGTTGGCCCACACCCGGTGTGACCATCGGCTGATCCGATCGGGCGACGTGTCCGCCGCGCTCCTCATGGAACGTTGCAGAGCGTGAACTAGGCTCTGAAAATGCCCGAGCCGGAGTCCCGGCGGGTTGGCACGTGTGGTGGGACGGGAGTGTGGCCCGTGACGGATCAGGCGGTGGACACTGGTGGCGTGCAGCTGTCCGCACACACTGCTGCGGAGTCTCGATTCCTGGGCCGCACACGGGAGTTGAAGGAGCTGCGCGCCGACATCGAGCGCGCGGGACTCGACACCCTCTCCGGCCGCAAGGCCCCCCGCGCGCGCGTGCTGCTGATCGCGGGCAGGCCCGGCTCGGGACGTACCGCACTCGGCGAGGAGCTGGTACGGCAGGTAGCGGACCGTTACCGGGACGGAGTGCTGCGGGCGCGACTGAGCGAGCCCGACGGCACCCCCGTCCCCGTCGAGCGCACCGCCCGCGAACTGCTCACCGCCCTGGAACTGCCGACCCCGCCCGGCGCCCGTGACGACGACCTGGCCGAGGTGCTGCGCACCGCCCTCGCCGACCGGCGTGTTCTGCTCCTGCTCGACGACGCCGCCACCGCGGAGCAGGTCGACGCGCTGCTGCCGGACACCGCGGAATGCCTGGTCGTCGCCGTGTCCGGCGGCCCGCTGACCGGGATCGCGGACGTCCGCCCGTGCACCCTGGGCGGCCTCGACACCAAGTCGGCTGTGGAACTGCTGTCCCGGCACACCGGCTCGGTCCGCATCACCGTCGACCCGCGGGCCGCCGAGGGACTCGTCGAGGAGTGCCAGGCCCAGCCCGCCGCGCTGATGCTGGCGGGCGGCTGGCTCGCCGCCCGCCCTAAGGCGGCCGTCGCCGACTTCGCCAAGCAGCTGCATGCGGAGGGTGACGACGGCACGCCGCTCAGCCGGGTCTTCCGGCTCGCCTACGCGTCCCTGCCGAGCACCGCCGCCCGGATACTGCGCCTGCTCTCCCTCGCCCCGGCCGGCCTGATCGACCCGCACACCGCCTCCGCGCTCGCCGGCTGCTCGGTGGACGGCGCCCGCACCGCCCTGGACGACTTCGTCTCCCTCGGCCTGCTGCGGAGCGTGCCCGCGCCGCTGCCGCAGTACCAGGTCCCCGGCTGTCTGCACCCCCTGCTCAAGGCGCTGACCGAGACCCAGGACCGCCCCGCCGAGCTCCAGCTCGCCCGCGCCCGCATGCTGGAGCGGACCGTGCGGCTGCTGCAGTCGTGCCGGGCGATCACCGAGACCGACAGCCCGCTCGCGCGGGAGAAGCTCGTCGGCATGCCGCGCTCCCTGCGCTTCCCCAGCCCGCGCGCGGCGGCCGACTGGCTGACCGTCCGCAGGCCCGCCCTGCTCGCGTCGGCGCGGCTCGCGGTCGCCGACGGGGAGCTGGACACTCTCGCCCGGCGCCTGATGGCCCAGCTGGTGCGGGCGATGGCGGCCCACTTCGGCACCCGGGCCGCCGCATCCGACCTGTACGACATCCACCGCCTGGTCCTCGATGTTGCCGAGCGCCGCAAGCTGCCCCGCGAGAAGGCCGCCGCCCTGCTGAACCTCGGTGATCTGGACGCACAGACCGGCCGTTCCGCCGAGGCGCTGGTCCGCTATCGCGCGGCTCTGGACGCCGGACGCGAAGCAAACGATCCGTATGCGACCGGGCGCGCGATGGAATCCGTAGGCGGCGCGCACCAGGAGCTGGGGGACTACGACCGGGCCGCCGACTGGTTCGGCCGGGCCCTCGCCGAGCGGCTGGCGCGCGACGAGCGCGAGGACGCCGCCCGGCTGTACGGCCGTATCGCCGCGGCCCACACCTATGCGGGCCGCTACGGCGAGGCGCTGCGCTGCTGGCGTGCCGCGGTCGCCGGGTACCGCAAGAACGGCGATGTGGCCGCCCAGGCGCGGGCGTTGAGCGAGCTGGCGCGGGTTCAGGAGTACGCGGGACGGCCCGAGGAGTCGCTGCGCACCTGTCACGAGGCGATCGAGTGGGCCCGCCGCGCCGAGGACGTACGGCTGCAGGCAGCGCTGCAGCTCAGGCTCGCCGACACGCTGGACCGTCTCGGCGACCCCACTGCCGCTCGACTGCATCGCGGGGCGGCCGAGCGCATGCTGGGTGAGGAGCTCCCGGAGAGTGATCCAGAGCCGGAACAAGGTCCTAACGCCTGCGAAATCCGCAGTACATCCGACGAAGATTGAAGTAATGAAAGGCTAGACAGCGGGAACACCTTCATTAGACTGGCTCTGCCGCACCTTCTCCTGCGGTGTCTCCTGGTGTGCCCACGCACGTCCGGGTAAGTCTTGTAATGCACCCTCTGAGCCAAGGACCGTGATCGACGTGAAGGTCGGCATCCCCCGCGAGGTCAAGAACAACGAGTTCCGGGTGGCCATCACCCCCGCCGGCGTGCATGAGCTGGTGCGCCACGGCCACCAGGTCGTGATCGAGCGCGACGCCGGTGTCGGATCCTCGATCCCGGACGCCGAGTACGTGGCCGCGGGCGCTCAGATCCTGGACACCGCCGACGAGGTGTGGGTCACCGCCGACCTGCTGCTGAAGGTCAAGGAGCCCATCGCCGAGGAGTACCACCGCCTCCGCAAGGACCAGACGCTCTTCACCTACCTGCACCTGGCCGCGTCCAAGGAGTGCACCGACGCGCTGCTGGAGTCCGGCACGACCGCGATCGCCTACGAGACCGTCGAGCTGCCGACCCGTGCGCTTCCGCTGCTCGCCCCGATGTCCGAGGTCGCGGGCCGGCTGGCCCCGCAGGTCGGCGCCTACCACCTGATGCGCGCCAACGGCGGCCGCGGTGTGCTGCCCGGCGGTGTCCCCGGCGTGGCGGCGGGCCGGGCCGTCGTCATCGGCGGCGGCGTCTCCGGCTGGAACGCCGCGCAGATCGCCATCGGCATGGGCTTCCACGTGACCCTGCTCGACCGCGACATCAACAAGCTCAAGGAGGCCGACAAGGTCTTCGGTACGAAGATCCAGACCGTCGTCTCCAACGCCTTCGAACTCGAGAAGGCCTGCCTCGATGCCGACCTCGTCATCGGCGCCGTGCTCATCCCGGGCGCCAAGGCGCCGAAGCTCGTCACCAACGAGCTCGTCTCGCGGATGAAGCCGGGAAGTGTCCTTGTCGATATCGCGATCGATCAGGGCGGCTGCTTCGAGGACTCGCGTCCCACCACGCACGCCGAGCCGACCTTCCCGGTCCACGGCTCGGTCTTCTACTGCGTCGCCAACATGCCCGGCGCGGTGCCCAACACCTCCACCTACGCGCTCACCAACGCGACGCTGCCGTACATCGTCGAGCTCGCCGATCGAGGCTGGGTCGAGGCGCTGCGCCGTGACCCCGCGCTCGCCAAGGGCCTCAACACCCATGACGGCAAGGTGGTTTACCGCGAGGTCGCAGAGGCGCACGGGCTGGAGCACGTGGAGCTGGAGTCGCTGCTCGGCTGAGGCACGCCGGACCGCCCCGCGCGGCTAAGTCACCTTTTCGTAAAGGCGATACGTCAACACGGCCCGTCAACCTCGCCCACCCGGCCGGACCTTGCCCGACAAGGTCCGGCCGAGTGTGTGTATGGTCACTTTGCGGCTCTCGGTCAACTCGCCTCGAACGTAACCCTTGAACCGATTCGTACACCGGTGAAACCTGCCGTGCGACGGCCGTACGCCCTTGACAGAGGGATGTTTCATTGCCGACACATCCTGCCGGGTACGGCGGATTGTGTTGCTGCGGACGCCCGACACGCCATAGAGTCGCCAACCGTCGGCATGGTGCCACGCTGACCTGTCTAGAAGTTTCCTGGTCACCAAGGAGGTAAGACGACTTGTGAATGAGTCGACATTTTCTCCCGGGGGTGGTCAACCAGGAACGCCTGCACGGGCCGAGCGCCCCGCGGGGTTCGAGGCTGTCGGCTCCGTAGCGGTGCGCACCTTCGCAGCCCAACAGAGTCACTTGAAGTCAGGTGTGACTCAGCCAGCACACCAGAGCATGGATGGCCATCACGTGAACGCCATGGCCGGCGACGGAAGTGGCGCGCCCCACAACCACTTCGCCGACTACGACGAACTGCCCGACGGGCACTTCTACGATCCCGACGCGGAGTACGAGCCCGACCCCGAGTACGCGGCCACGCTCGCGCCCGACGCTGCCCGCCAGCGCCGCGAACGCATCGGCCCGACCGGACGGCCGCTGCCGTACTTCCCGATCCCGGGTCCGCTGACCGACCACGGTCCCGCGAAGATCATCGCGATGTGCAACCAGAAGGGCGGCGTCGGCAAGACGACGTCGACCATCAACCTGGGTGCCGCGCTCGCGGAGTACGGACGCCGAGTCCTGCTCGTGGACTTCGACCCGCAGGGCGCGCTGTCGGTCGGTCTCGGCGTCAATCCGATGGAGCTCGACCTCACCGTCTACAACCTGCTCATGGAGCGGGGCATGGCGGCCGACGAGGTGCTCCTGAAGACCGCGGTCCCCAACATGGACCTGCTCCCGAGCAATATCGACCTGTCGGCCGCCGAGGTACAGCTGGTGTCCGAGGTCGCGCGCGAGTCCACGCTGCAGCGGGCGCTCAAGCCGCTGATGGCCGACTACGACTACATCGTGATCGACTGTCAGCCCTCGCTCGGCCTGCTCACCGTGAACGCCCTGACGGCGGCTCACAAGGTGATCGTGCCGCTCGAGTGCGAGTTCTTCGCCCTGCGTGGCGTGGCGCTGCTGACGGAGACGATCGAGAAGGTCCAGGAGCGGCTCAACCCGGAGCTGGAGCTCGACGGGATCCTCGCCACGATGTACGACTCGCGCACCGTGCACAGCCGTGAGGTGCTCGCGCGTGTCGTCGAGGCGTTCGACGATCACGTCTACCACACGGTCATCGGCCGCACGGTCCGCTTCCCGGAGACCACGGTCGCCGGTGAGCCGATCACCACGTACGCCTCCAACTCCGTCGGTGCCGCCGCCTATCGCCAGCTCGCCAGGGAGGTGCTCGCCCGGTGTCACGCCGAGTGAGTCTGCCGGGGGCCGACGAACTGTTCCGTACGACAGGGGGGATGGCGCTTCAGGCGTCCACTCCCCGGCGCCAGGCCAACGGCGAGGCCCGGGTGCCGGCTCCGGCGGGGGAGAGCGACGCCGCTGCCGCGGATGACGCGCCGCAGTCGGTGCCCGCGCAGGGCGGTGACGGCGACGGGGCCGAGCATGTCGCGTCCGACGCGGAGTCGGCCGACGCCGGTGAGTCCCGCAGCCGCTCCGCCGCGGCGGAGCGCTCCGCGCGACGTCAAGGGGCGCAGGAAGGTTCTGGCGGTGGTGCGGCGGCCGCGTCCGCTCAGCCCCGCAAGCGCGGGGGGCGGGCCGCCGCACGCCGGCCCAGCGGCCGGGAGCGGCACGACGAGAAGATCACCGTGTACGTGTCCGCCGAGGAACTCATGGACCTGGAGCACGCACGGCTGGTGCTCCGCGGTGAGCACGGGCTCGCGGTCGACCGCGGGCGCATCGTGCGCGAGGCGGTGGCCGTGGTGCTGGCCGACCTGGAGTCCCGTGGGGACGCGAGCATCCTCGTACGCCGGCTCCGTGGGCGGTAGCGGTAGCCTGCGGGGGCTATGACCTCGAACGACCTTCCCGCCCCTGCGTCCGGCTCCGCCGGGCGTCGGCGTGCGTTGGGGCGGGGGCCGGGCGCTCCGCGGGTCGAGCCGGTTTCCGAGGCGGCGCCGGTCGGCGTGGAGCCGGAAGCCGTGGCTCCCGAGGCGGTTGTCCCCGAGCCGGAACCTGTAATTCCCGAGGCGGTTGTTCCTGAGGCCGTCGAGCCGGTCCGGCAGGACGACGGCGAGTCCAACGGTGTCTTCAAGGTTCGGCTGTCCAACTTCGAGGGCCCCTTCGACCTCCTCCTCCAGCTGATCTCGAAGCACAAGCTCGACGTCACCGAAGTGGCCCTCTCCAAGGTCACCGACGAGTTCATGGCGCACATCAGGGCGATGGGCCCGGACTGGGACCTCGACCAGACGACCGAGTTCCTGGTCGTCGCGGCCACGCTGCTCGATCTGAAGGCGGCGCGTCTGCTGCCCTCCGCGGAGGTGGAGGACGAGGCCGACCTCGCTCTCCTCGAAGCACGTGACCTGCTCTTCGCTCGGTTGCTGCAGTACCGCGCGTACAAGCAGATCGCCGACATCTTCAGCCGCCGGCTGGACGAGGAGGCCCGCCGCTATCCCCGTACGGTCGGACTGGAGCCCCACCACGCCGAGCTGCTGCCCGAGGTCGTCATCAGTATCGGGGCGGAAGGGTTCGCCAAGCTCGCCATCAAGGCGATGCAGCCCAAGCCCAAGCCGCAGGTGTACGTCGACCACATCCACGCACCGCTGGTCAGCGTGCAGGAGCAGGCCGGGATCGTGGTCGCGCGCCTGAAGGAACTCGGGGAGGCCAGCTTCCGCTCGCTGATCGAGGACACCGAGGACACCCTGACGGTCGTAGCCCGATTCCTGGCGCTGCTGGAGCTGTACCGGGAGAAGGCCGTGGCGCTGGAGCAGGAGACCGCCCTGGGGGAGCTGATGGTGCGCTGGACCGGTGGGGAGGGGGACGCGGAGCCGATGGTGACCGACGAGTTCGACCGGCCGCCCGAGCCGCCCAAGGACGAGGAGAAGAAGGCGTGAGCGAGGAGACCACCGAGCTGCCGGCCGGGCTGCGTGCCGTTGCCGATCTGGAGCTGAAGCCCGCCCTGGAGGCCGTCCTCATGGTCGTCGACGAGCCCGCGACCGTGGAGCACCTCGTGAAGATACTGGAACGGCCCAAGCGGCAGATCACCAAGGCGCTGCGGGAGCTGGCCGACGACTACACCGTGCAGGGGCGCGGCTTCGAGCTGCGGCTCGTCGCGGGCGGCTGGCGTTTCTACACCCGCCCCGAGTTCGCGCCCGCCGTGGAGCGGCTCGCCCTGGAGGGCCAGACCGCCCGGCTCACGCAGGCGGCGCTGGAGACCCTGGCCGTCGTGGCGTACCGGCAGCCCGTCAGCCGCAGCCGCGTCTCGGCGGTGCGCGGAGTGAACTGTGACGGGGTCATGCGGACCCTCCTCCAGCGGGGTCTCGTCCAGGAGGCGGGCACGGAACCCGAAACAGGTGCGATCCTGTACACGACGACGAACTACTTTCTGGAGCGGATGGGCCTACGCGGTCTGGACGAGCTCCCGGAGCTCGCGCCCTTCCTCCCGGAGGCGGAGGCGATCGAGGCCGAGACCCAGGAAGGGGTGCCGTCGTTCGACCCGGACGCACCCGATGCGCCCGGTGCAGACGACGCAGACGACTAGACGGAACTTTGATGCGAAGCAGCGGCAGCGGCAAGAGTGGCGGGACCGGCGGGCGGGGTAACAACCGCGGTGCCGGCAACAACAGGGACCAGAAGCAGGGGCAGGGCCAGGGTCAGGGCCGTCCCAGCAAGCCCCGCCCCGAGGAGCGCCGTTACGACGTGGGCCCCGGCGGGAGCCATGAGGGCCCGAAGTCCGGGCGTGGCAGCTCCGCGCGCGGGGGCGCCAAGGGCGGGCCCAAGCAGGGCCAGGGCGCCGGGCGGGGGCGCTGGGCTCCGGCCACGTCCCGTGAGTACGACGCCCGGGCCGAGGAGCGCAACCGCGAGCGGTACGCGGGCAAGAAGGACGTCAAGCCGCCCAAGACCTTCCCGGGCGCCGAGCAGGAGGGCGAGCGGCTGCAGAAGATCCTCGCGCGCGCGGGCTACGGCTCCCGTCGTGCCTGCGAGGAGCTCATCGAGCAGGCGCGGGTCGAGGTCAACGGCGAGATCGTCCTGGAGCAGGGCAAGCGGGTCGACCCGGAGAAGGACGAGGTCAAGGTCGACGGGCTGACCGTCGCCACGCAGTCGTACCAGTTCTTCGCGCTGAACAAGCCCGCCGGTGTCGTCTCGACGATGGAGGACAACGAAGGGCGTCAGTGCCTCGGTGACTACGTGACGAACCGCGAGACGCGGCTCTTCCACGTCGGGCGGCTCGACACCGAGACCGAGGGCGTCATCCTGCTCACCAACCACGGCGAGCTGGCGCACCGGTTGACCCACCCCAAGTACGGCGTGAAGAAGGTCTACCTCGCGCACATCGTGGGCCCGATCCCGCGTGACCTGGGCAAGCAGCTCAAGGACGGCATCCAGCTGGAGGACGGCTACGCGCGCGCGGACCACTTCCGGGTCGTCCAGCAGACCGGCAAGAACTACCTCGTGGAGGTCACTCTGCACGAGGGGCGCAAGCACATCGTGCGCCGCATGCTCGCGGAGGCCGGCTTCCCGGTCGACAAGCTGGTGCGCGTGGCCTTCGGCCCGATCACCCTGGGCGACCAGAAGTCGGGCTGGCTGCGACGGCTGTCGAACACCGAGGTCGGGATGCTGATGAACGAAGTCGATCTCTAGAAGCGGGTACGTGACGGCCGGTCCCGGATTTTCTTTCGGGCCGGCCGATTCGTTTTGGCGCTCCCCGCGGTCTTCATCGGTGACGGAGGGAGCGGCATGGCTGCGACGACGACGGACCGCGAAGAGTTCGTACGGCTGACGGATCAGTACCGGCGGGAGCTGCTGGCGCACTGCTACCGGATGCTGGGCTCGGTCGACGAGGCCGAGGACCTGGTGCAGGAGACGTATCTGCGGGCGTGGCGGTCCTACGACGGCTACGAGGGCCGGGCCTCGCTGCGGACCTGGCTGCACCGGATCGCCACCAACACCTGTCTGACGGCGCTGGAGAGCCGTACGCGCCGTCCGCTGCCCCGCGGGCTCGGGGCGCCCTCTCAGGCGCCTGAGGAGCCGCTGAGGCCGCCTGAGACGGACGTTCCGTGGCTGCAGCCGCTGCCGGATTCGCTCATCGACCCCGTGACCGTCGTCGCCGCGCGCGGCAGTCTGCGGCTCGCGCTCGTCGCCGCGCTGCAGCACCTGCCCGCGCGGCAGCGGGCCGTGCTGATCCTGCGGGACGTGCTGGCGTGGCGGGCGGCCGAGGTCGCCGCGTTCCTCGGGACCTCGACGGCGGCCGTGAAAAGCACCCTCCAACGCGCGCGTGCCCGGCTCGACGAGGTGGCGCCCGACAAGAACCTCGTCGTGGAGCCGGAGGGCGCGGCCGACCGGGAGGTGCTCGACCGGTATGTGGCCGCGTTCGAGACCGCCGACGTGGACGCGCTGGTCGAGCTGCTCCAGGACGGCGTCGAACTGGAGATGCCGCCCTATCTGGAGTGGTTCAGCGGGAGGAAGCACGTGCTGCGGTTCCTGGAGCTGCGGGCGGGCGAGAAGGGCCTCATCCGGATGCTGCCCACGCGCGCGAACGGACAGCAGGCCGCGGCGATGTACAAGCGGGAGGCGGACGGTGTCTACCGGGCGCACTCGATGCAGGTGCTCACGGTGTCGGAGGGTGCGGTCGAGCGGATGACCGTCTTCATCGATCCGGGACTGTTCGAGCGCTTCGGGATGCCGGAGGTGCTGTCGTGAACTCCGGGGAGCTGTTGGAGCGTTCGCTCGCCTACGCGCTGGGGTGCGTGGCCGGGGTGGAGCGTGCGGGGCTGGGGCGCCGGACGCCGTGTGCGGAGTGGGACCTGGAGGATCTGCTCGGGCATCTCGGTGACTCGCTGGACGCGCTGCACGAGGGGCTGACCGGCGGGCGGATAGCGCTTGTGCCCACGCGTCCCGGAGCCGACCCGGCGTGCGGCGTCCGCACGCGCGCGTGCGCGGTGCTCGGCGCCTGGGCGGCGTCCGGTCCCCGCGACCGGGTCCTGGTCGGCGAACGGCCGCTGGACGTGCGGGTGATGGCCGCCGTGGGTGCCGTCGAGATCGCCGTGCACGGCTGGGACGTGGCCCAGGCCTGCGGGCTGCCACGGCACATTCCGGGCCCGCTCGCGGTCGAGTTGCTGCCCGTCGCCCGGCATGTCGTGGCGGACGCGGACCGAGGAGTGCGGTTCGCCGCGCAGCTCGCCGTGCCCATGTCCGCACGACCGGAAGCACGGCTGCTGGCGTTCCTCGGGCGCCGCGATTCCTTTCCGGGGTGAGCCCGGTCTGCCTTCCGTGAGTATCTCGTGCCCTCACGGAAGGAGCCGCGCCGACTTCGGGGCGAGCGTCTCTGATTGGCTCAACGATCCTGCGAACTGCGCTGGATCAACACGCGGGACAAACAACGCCCCGCGACGCCAATCGTCTTCGTGCCCTGGTACCGACAAGTGAAACCGTCGGCCCGCGTGGCACGTCCCTCCGGACGCTGGCCGGTCGGGCACATACGTCCTGACCGGGGAGGGTGCCCGACGTCGCCCGGGCGCCGGGCGTGTGCATCACACTCTGCCACCGCGTGACTACCGTTGGCTAATCCGACTGGTGGGTCCGCCTGGCCTCCGCCGCCGCGGCCCTCGCGAGCGGCCCGGGCCAGCTGATCACCGCGCGCGCGGTGCAGGGCGCCGGGGCGGCCGTACTCCTTCCGCTCACCCTGACCCTGATCAGCGAGGCGTTCCCGGCCGAGAAGCGGGGCGTGGCGATCGGGGTGTGGGGCGGGGTGACCGGGCTCGGCGTGGCGGCCGGACCCGTGCTCGGCGGTGCGGTGACCGAGGGCCTGTCCTGGCAGTGGATCTTCTGACTGAACGTACCCATTGGTATCGCGATGCTGCCCCTGGCCGCCACCAAGCTGCGCGAGAGCTATGGCACGCGGCCCCAACTCGACATCGTGGGGCCGGTGTTGGCGGCCGTCGGGCTGACGGGCCTGGCCTGGGCGCCGGTGCGGGCGCCCGAGGTGGGCTGGGGGAGCGCCGAGACACTGGCCGCGCTGACCGTCGGTGTCGTGTTCCTGGCGGCCTTCCTGAGGTGGGAGTGGAAGGGCGCCCGCTATCCCATGCTGCCGTTGGAGTACTTCCGCCGGCGCTCCTTCTCCACCGCCAACGCCTCGGCCTTCATGCTGTTCGCCTCGCTGCTCGGCGCCCTCTTCATGACCACGCAGCTCTTCCAGCTCGGGCTCGGTTACAACCCGCTGGAGGCGGGCGTGCGGATCCTCGTCTTGAACGCGACGCCGCTCCTGATCGCGCCGATCGCGGGCGCCCTCGCGGACCGGTACGGGACCCGGCCCTTCATGCTGGGCGGCCTGGTGTTGCGGGCGACCGGCCTCGCACTGCTGGCCTGGCAGGTCGAACCCGGTGTCGGATACGACCGTCTCGTCGGCCCGCTGATCATCGCCGGCGTCGGCATCTCCATGGTCTTCCCGAGCGTGGCCAACGCGGTGACCGCGTCCGTGCCGCTCGGTGACGCGGGTGTGGCGGCCGGCGTCAACAACGCGCTGCGCGAGCTGGGCGGGGTCTTCGGAGTGGCCGTCGCCGCGGCCGTGTTCACGACGTACGGCGGCTACGCCACACCGGAGACGTTCGTCGACGGAGCGGGTCCGGCGCCGTGGGTGACGGCGGGGATCGCGGCGATCGGAGCGGCGACTGCGGCGTTCGCACCGTCGCGCGGGGCCAGTTGAGGGGTTGTACAGTCCCGTCGCCCCCTTTATAGTCGTGGTGACTATTAGTCGCACTGACCATAAAGGGGGCGAGCGGATGTGACCGTACCGAGTGGCTACGACAAGTACGCGCACGAACCCTTCGCCGTCACCGTCGACCTCGCCGTCCTCACCCTGCGCGCGGGCGCACTGCATGTGCTGCTCGTCGAGCGCGGGCAGGAGCCGTACGCCGGCCGATGGGCACTGCCCGGCGGCTTCGTGCAGCCGGACGAGTCGGCGGAGACGGCGGCCCGGCGTGAACTCGCCGAGGAGACCGGCCTGGTGGATGTCTCCGGGCTGCACCTGGAGCAGCTGCGGACCTACAGCGAGCCCGACCGCGACCCCCGGATGCGGGTCGTGTCCGTGGCGTTCGCGGCGCTGCTGCCGAACGCACCGGAGGCGCATGCCGGCAGCGACGCGGCGCAGGCGCGCTGGGTGGAATGTGACAGTGCACAGCCCCTCGCCTTCGACCACGACCGCATCCTGGCCGACGCCCACGACCGCGTCGGCGCCAAACTCGAGTACACCTGCCTCGCCACCGCCTTCTGCCCGCCCGAGTTCACCCTCGGCGAGCTGCAGCAGGTCTACGAGGCCGTGTGGGGCACCGCGCTGGACCGGCCCAACTTCCGGCGCAAGGTGCTCGCCACGCCGGGCTTCGTCGAACCCGTCCCCGGTGCCGCCCGCTTGACCGGTGGCCGCGGCAAACCGGCCGCGCTGTACCGCGCGGGAACCGCCACCGCCCTGCATCCGCCCCTCCTCCGACCGTCCCGGGAAGGACGCCCCGTATGACCGCCACCACCGTCGCCAAGCGCGCCGCCACCGGAGCCCTCACCGGACTCGCCCTCGGCGACGCGCTCGGCTTCCCCACCGAGTTCGACGACGTGCCGTCGATCCTCGCCAAGTTCGGCCCATGGCGGGAGATGGGGCTGCCGAGGCCAGCGATCGTCACGGACGACACGCAGATGACGCTGGCGCTGGGGAAGGGGCTGCGGGCGGCGATGGACCGGGGAGTGCTCGAGCCGTCGGCGATGGCCGAGTCCGTACGGCAGGAGTTCATCGCCTGGAACCGCTCCCCGGAGAACAACCGGGCGCCCGGCAACACCTGCATCCGGGCGTGTGTCCTGCTGGAGGGCGACCGCCCCTGGCAGCAGGCCAGCCAGATCGACTCCAAGGGCTGCGGCGCCAACATGCGCGTAGCGCCCCTCGGCCTCATCTCCGGCCTCAGCGACGAACAGCGCGCGGGCGCCGCCCAGTTGCAGTCCGCACTCACCCACGGGCACCCGACGGCGCTGGCCGCGTCCGACCTCACCGCGCATGCCGTACGACTGCTGGCGCAGGGCGCCGAGCCGACCGGACTGGTCGGGCTGCTGCGCTCGTACGCCCTGGAGCACCGCTCCACGTACCACCACCGCTGGCTCGGCGACCTGTGGACGCGCAGCCAGGACCCGACGGCCGAGCACTTCATCGCGCGCGGCTGGGATGAGTGCCTGGCGATGCTCGACCGCCTCCGGGAGGCTGTGCGAACCGTGTCGCCCGGGACCGACCCGTGCCTGGCCACCGGTGCGGGCTGGATCGCCGAAGAAGCCCTGGCGACCGGACTGTTGTGCTTCCTGCTTTTCGTCGACGAGCCACTGACCGCCCTGCGCCGAGCCGCCTGCTCCTCCGGCGACTCGGACTCCATCGCCTGCCTCGCGGGCGCGTTCGCCGGCGCGTACCTCGGCGCCGACGCATGGCCCACGGAGTGGGCCGACCGAATCGAGTACCGGGGTGACCTGCTGACCCTCGGGGCGCTCTGGGACGCTTGACCCGTGATCGACGCCCTGGACATCGACCTGACACCGGTGGTGGCCGAGCAGCCCGACCCGCTGCTGTTCGCCACCGTCTCCGGCGCGCACCTGTACGGCTTCCCGTCCCGCGACTCGGACGTGGACCTGCGGGGCGTGCATCTGCTGCCGGCCGCCGATCTGGTCGGACTGCGGGAGCCCGAGGAGACCCGGTCCAGGATGTGGGACCGGGACGGCGTCGAGATGGACCTCGTCACACACGACCTGCGCAAGTTCGTACGGCTGATGCTGCGCCGCAACGGCTATGTGCTGGAGCAGTTGCTCTCGCCGCTCGTCGTGCACACCACCGACGCCCACCGGGAACTCGCCGCCCTCGCCCCCGGCGTCCTCACCAGCCACCACGCCCACCACTACCGAGGGTTCGCGGTGACACAGCGGCGGCTGTTCGAGAAGACCGGCGAACTCAAGCCGCTGCTCTACACGTTCCGTGTGCTGCTCACCGGCATCCATCTGATGCGCAGCGGCGAGGTGCGGGCCCATCTGCCCACACTGCTCGCGGAGATCGCCGAGGCACCGGCCTACGTGCCGGAGCTGATCACGGCGAAGGCGGAACAGGAGCACGGGGCGGCCGATGTGGCCCTGCACGCGCGCGTGCAGGCCGATATCGAGCGGCTGCATGGAGTGCTGGACGAGGCGCAGGCGGTGTCAGTCCTGCCGGATGCTCCGGCCGTGTACGACGCCCTGCACGAGTTCGTCGTACGGGTCCGGTTGGAGGGCTGACGTACGGCGGACGCGGGCGAGGAAGGCCTCGATGCGTCGGCGGTCCGGTTCGGCGGGCAGTGGGCTGTGCCGGTACGCCTCGTCCGTCTCGGTTGCCAGGCGGGTCATCCAGGACTCGACATCGGGCCAGGGGACTACACCGCGCTTCACCGCCAGCAGTGGCTCGCGGCGGTCGCCGACGTCGATGGTGAGCTCGCCCGTGCGCAGCAGGTCGCGGGCGCTCATCAGCAGGCGCAGCAGATGCATGGCGTGCTTCCAGCGCGGGGCGCCGTGATTGCGGACGTCGGCGTCGAGCTTGTGGCGCTGGCCGAGAGCGTACCGGGCGAATGTCTCGTGGGCCTGGCGGGAGAGGAACGCGCTTCGCAGGGCGATCAGCTCGCGGCCCGTGTCGTCGACGTACTCCACGAGCGGGGAGTGCAGGCACTCCAGGACGTTCGGGTTGGCGCGCAGTGCCAGCTCGCAGAAGCGCTCCAGCTCCCAGCTGAACTGCTCCTCGGCCGGCCCCTCCACATGTGTCGGCGGCTTCTCGAAGCGCCAGAAGAGGGCAGTGGGGGCCGCGTACACGCCCCGGCGGTCGGTGTCGCTGCCGTCCGTGGCCAGGCCGAAGGCGCGCGAACCCATCACGCAGGAGTAGATCGTGTGGTCGCGCACCAGGGCCTCGGGCTGCATGCCCGGCAGCGTACGCGGCGGTTCACGCCAGGCGGATCGAATTTCCGTCCACGGTGATCTGCTTCTCGGGCAGTGCCTTCGTCGCCGGGGGATTCTTCACCGAGCCGTCCTCGATGCTGAACTTGCTGCCGTGGCAGGTGCAGTTGATGGTGCCGCCCGAGACGCTCGCCACGGGGCACTGCTGGTGGGTGCAGATGTTCGAGAAGGCCTTGAAGTCGCCTTCCTTGGGCTGGGTCACGACGACCTTCTCGTCCTTGAAGATCGTGCCGCCGCCGACCGGGATGTCGGACGTCTTCGCCAGCTCCTGACCGGGGGAGGCGTTCTCCTTCGCGGAGTCGCCCTCGTCGTCGCCGTTCTCGCTGCAGCCCACGAGAAGCGCCGCCGCGCCCGTGGCGAGGAGCACCGTGCGCCGGGTCGGGTCAGGGGTCATGTCGTCACTCCGAAGGTGCGGAAGAACCAGAGGGCGGAGGCGCTCCGAACGGAGCAGCAGCATCTTGGCACTGAAAGCATCGAAGAAGAAGCAACCCAGGATGGAGTGCCACAAAACCCGTGTTTCGTACGTCTGATAGCCCAGCGCATACAGGCAGTGCACCGCAACCGGAACCGACACCAGAAACGCGACCCGCCCCGACCCGCGGTGCAGCGCCGACGACCAGCCGGGACCCGGCAGCTTCCCGTACACCCCCAGGGCGACCGCCACCGCGGCGCCGACCAGCGCCGGCACCAGATGGCGGGCCGAGTGCGGGCGGCGGTGGCCGGGCCTGGTCGGCGGTGAAGCCGCCGCCCTTCAGCCACGACTCCTTGTCGCGGCCGTCGCAGAAGTAGGCGACCGCCTTGCCGTCACGCAGGGAGACGGCGACGGAGGCGGAGTCGTCCGTCGTGCGGCCCGTGTAGTCGGCGTCGGGGAGGGTGTGGGGGAGGGGGACGCGGTCGGGGCCTCCCCCGAGGCGAGCTTCCTGCCCCATGAGAGCGGACCCGACGGCTGGCGTTCCAGAGGCGCACAGGGGCGTTCTGGCCCTGAGTAGCGTAATAGGGTGATTCGGGTGACATTGGCAGGTTCTGAGGCGGGCTCGTCACCCCCGACATGGCCGCGACCGAACCTGAGGCCCCGTCTCAGCGGGCGGGCGCGGCGCCCCCGCTCGATGCGGGCTGACTAGGCTGGACGGACCAACGATCCGTACGTCAGCAAGGAGCCAAGCCGTGGCGGTACGAGCGGTCCGAGGCGCCGTCCAACTCGAGGTGGACGAGGCCGGTCACATGGACGAGCAGGTCGGAGCCCTGCTCACCGCCGTTCTGGAGCGGAACGACCTCACCGCGGACGACCTGATCAGCATCTGGTTCACGGCCACGCCCGACCTGCACTGCGACTTCCCGGCCGCCGCCGCCCGCAAGCTCGGCATCGTCGACGTACCGCTGATCTGCGCGCAGGAACTGGACATCCAGGGCGCCATGCCGCGTGTCGTCCGTGTCCTCGCGCACATCGAGTCCGACAAGCCCCGCGCCGACATCGCGCACGTCTACCTCGGCGCCGCGGCAGCCCTGCGCAAGGACATCGCCCAGTGAGGACCGCACTCGTCATCGGCACCGGCCTCATCGGCACCTCCGCCGCCCTGGCGCTGGCCAAGCGAGGCGTCGTCGTCCACCTCGCGGACCACAATCCGGAGCAGGCCCGTACGGCGTCCGCGCTCGGCGCCGGCTCGGACGAGGCGCCCGAGGGCCCCGTCGACCTCGCGATCGTCGCCGCCCCGCCCGCCCATGTGGCCGGGGTGCTCGCCGACGCCATGCGCCGGGGCGTGGCCCGCGGCTACCTCGACGTGGCCAGCGTCAAGGGCGGTCCACGCCGCGAGCTGGAGGCGCTCGGTCTCAACCTGTCGTCGTACATCGGCACCCACCCCATGTCGGGCCGTGAGAAGTCCGGCCCGCTGGCCGCGACCGGCGACCTCTTCGAGGGCCGCCCCTGGGTGCTCACGCCGACCCGGGACACCGACACCGAGGTGCTGAACCTCGCCCTGGAGCTGGTCTCGCACTGCCGCGCGGTGCCGGTCGTCATGGAGGCCGATGCCCACGACCGCGCCGTCGCCCTGGTCTCCCACATGCCCCACCTGGTCTCCAGCATGGTCGCCGCACGTCTGGAGAACGCCGACGAGGCGGCCGTACGACTGTGTGGGCAGGGCATCCGCGATGTGACCCGGATCGCCGCGTCCGACCCCGGCATGTGGATCGACATCCTCTCCGCGAACCCGGGGCCGGTCGCCGACCTCCTCGCGGACGTCTCCGCCGACCTCGACGAGACGGTCCGCGCCCTGCGCGCCCTGCAGTCCTCCGACGACGCCAAGCGCCGCGAGGGCACCGCCGGCATCGAGGACGTCCTGCGCCGGGGCAACGCCGGCCAGGTCCGGGTCCCCGGCAAGCACGGGGCCGCGCCGCAGGTGTACGAGGTCGTGGTCGTGCTCATCGACGACCAGCCCGGGCAGCTGGCCCGCATCTTCGCCGACGCGGGACGGGCCGGGGTCAACATCGAGGACGTACGGATCGAGCACGCGACCGGGCAGCAGGCCGGTCTGATGCAGCTGATGGTGCAGCCGCAGGCGGCCCCGGTGCTGACGGCGGCGCTGCGGGAGCGGGGCTGGGCGATCCGGCAGTGATGCCGTGGGCCGGACGAGTGACCCGAACCCAGTAACCTTGTGCGGGGCACGATCGAGCCCCGCACACTCCCACCGCACCGCACCAGGAAGGTGTCCATCCGTGGAAAACGGCGCCGCCCCGACCGCCCCGGCCGTGATTGTCGCCATCGACGGCCCGTCCGGCACGGGCAAGTCGAGCACGTCCAAGGCCGTGGCCGCGCAGCTCGGCCTGAGCTACCTGGACACCGGCGCCCAGTACCGGGCGATCACCTGGTGGATGGTGACCAACGGGATCGACACCGACGACCCGTCGGAGATCGCCGCAGCGGCCGGGAAGCCGGAGATCGTCTCCGGTACCGACCCGGAGAACCCGACGATCACGGTCGACGGCACGGACGCCGCCGGGCCGATCCGCACCCAGGAGGTCACCTCCAAGGTCAGCGCGGTCAGCGCGGTGCCCGAGGTGCGAGCGCGGATCACCGAGCTGCAGCGCTCGATCGCGGCCTCCGCCGCACGGGGCATCGTCGTCGAGGGCCGCGACATCGGTACGACGGTGCTGCCCGACGCCGACCTGAAGATCTTCCTCACCGCCTCCCCGGAGGCGCGTGCCGCCCGCCGCAGCGCTGAGCTCCAGGGGTCGGACGTCCACTCGACCCGTGAGGCGCTGCTGAAGCGGGACGCGGCCGACTCCAGCCGTAAGACCTCTCCGCTGGCGAAGGCCGACGACGCGGTCGAGGTGGACACCTCCGACCTCATGCTCCAGCAGGTCATCGAGTGCGTCGTCACCCTCGTCGAGGAGAAGCGAGCAGCGAAGTGACGGCACCAACGGAGCGGGGCGCGGAGGTCGGGCGGCGCATCGGCGTCGGCCTGATGTACGGGCTGTGGAAGCCGCGCGTCCTGGGCGGCTGGAGGGTCCCCGCGACCGGCCCGGTGATCCTCGCCGTCAACCACTCGCACAACATCGACGGCCCGATGGTCATCGGCGTGGCGCCCCGCGCGTCGCACTTCCTGGTCAAGAAGGAAGCGTTCGTCGGCCCGCTCGCCCCCTTCATGCGGGCCGTCGGCCAGCTTGAGGTGGACCGCTCGACCGCCGACCGTACGGCCATCACCCAGGCCCTGGACGTGCTGGCGGCCGGCGGTGTGCTCGGCATCTTCCCGGAGGGCACCCGGGGCGAGGGCGACTTCGCCGCGCTGCGATCCGGGCTCGCGTACTTCGCGGTGCGCAGCGGCGCCCCGATCGTCCCCGTCGCCGTCCTGGGAAGCACCGAGCGGCCCGGACGGTTGATAAAGGCGCTGCCCGCACTGCGCTCCCGCATCGACGTCGTCTTCGGCGACCCCTTCGAGGCGGGCGACGGCAGCGGACGGCGTACGCGCAAGGCGCTCGACGAGGCGACCGAACGCATCCAGAAGCAGCTCACCGCGCACCTGGAAAACGCCAGGCGCCTGACCGGGCGCTGAGCGACACTTGAGTAGTGGATCACCCGAGATCGGGGGATCCACCGATCACCACACTGAACGAGGTACGGACTTCATGAACGACCAGATCCACTCCGACGGCTCGGGCGAGGAGCACGAGCACGGAGCACTTGGCGACGCCGAGTACGCGGAGTTCATGGAGCTCGCCGTCGAGGAGGGCTTCGACCTCGAGGACGTGGAGGGCGCGATCGAGGCGGCCGGCCACGGCCCGCTGCCGGTGCTCGCCGTCGTCGGCCGGCCGAACGTCGGCAAGTCGACTCTGGTGAACCGCATCATCGGCCGCCGCGAGGCCGTCGTCGAGGACAAGCCGGGCGTCACCCGCGACCGTGTCACCTACGAGGCCGAGTGGGCCGGCCGCCGCTTCAAGGTCGTCGACACCGGCGGCTGGGAGCAGGACGTCCTCGGCATCGACGCCTCCGTGGCCGCGCAGGCCGAGTACGCCATCGAGGCCGCCGACGCCGTCGTGTTCGTCGTCGACGCCAAGGTCGGCGCGACCGACACCGACGAGGCGGTCGTACGACTGCTGCGCAAGGCCGGCAAGCCCGTGGTGCTCGCCGCCAACAAGGTGGACGGCCCGAGCGGCGAGGCCGACGCGGCGTACCTGTGGTCGCTCGGTCTCGGTGAGCCGTACCCGGTCTCCGCGCTGCACGGCCGCGGCACCGGCAACATGCTGGACCAGGTCCTGGAGGCGCTCCCTGAGGCGCCCGCGCAGACCTTCGGCACCGGGGTCGGCGGACCACGCCGCATCGCCCTCATCGGCCGCCCGAACGTCGGCAAGTCCTCGCTGCTGAACAAGGTGGCCGGCGAGGAGCGCGTCGTCGTCAACGAGGTCGCGGGCACCACCCGCGACCCGGTCGACGAGCTGATCGAACTCGGCGGCGTCACCTGGAAGTTCGTCGACACGGCCGGTATCCGCAAGCGCGTCCACCTCCAGCAGGGCGCCGACTACTACGCCTCGCTGCGCACCGCGGCCGCCGTGGAGAAGGCCGAGGTGGCGGTGATCCTCATCGACGCCTCCGAGAGCATCTCGGTGCAGGACCAGCGCATCGTCACGATGGCCGTCGAAGCCGGACGTGCGATCGTCCTGGCCTTCAACAAGTGGGACACCCTCGACGAGGAGCGCCGCTACTACCTGGAGCGGGAGATCGAGACCGAGCTCGGCCAGGTGGCGTGGGCGCCGCGGGTGAACGTCTCCGCGCGCACCGGCCGCCACATGGAGAAGCTGGTCCCCGCGATCGAGACGGCCCTCGACGGCTGGGAGACCCGCGTCCCGACCGGACGCCTCAACGCCTTCCTCGGCGAACTGGTCGCCGCCCATCCGCACCCCGTCCGCGGCGGCAAGCAGCCCCGTATCCTCTTCGGCACCCAGGCCGGCACCAAGCCCCCGCGGTTCGTGCTCTTCGCCTCCGGCTTCATCGAGGCGGGCTACCGGCGCTTCATCGAACGCCGGCTGCGCGAGGAGTTCAGCTTCGAGGGGACGCCGATCCATATCTCCGTGCGGGTGCGCGAGAAGCGCGGCGCGAAGAAGAAGTAGACAGCGAAAGGGCGGCCCCTGCCGGAGCCGCCCTTTCCCTTCACACCTCAGATGCCGCGCCGCGGCCCCGGCGGCAGCGCCGGTACATGGTGCATGCCCGCACCCTGCGGCCGGAGCTGCCCGACCCGCTGCCACTGCGACTGCTGCCCGCCGCCGTGCCGGGTGCTGTACGCCCCCATGCTGTAGGCGCCGTACGAGCTGCTGCACGAACCCGGACCGGATCCGCCGTGATCGAGATACCCGAACGCGACAAACCCGAACTCCTCCTCGCCCCTGCGGTCACCCGGCAACGTACGGAAGGACTTGACGTACTCGGCGTAGAGCTCGTCGTAGATCGGCGTGGCCGATGACCCACCCGAACTCTCCGCAGCCGCCCGAGCGGACGGAATCGACGAGAAGGACGGGCGGCGGGGAACGTCGTATGCGTGCACGTATGTCCAAACGAGACCAAGCCACAAGAGATGCGGCCGCAGAATCCGATATCGCAGGTCACTGATGCATTAGGGGCGCATACGACGCCCCGTCAGGGGCGCGGGGAACTGCGCGACAAGCCACAACGAACCCGCAGCCGCCAAGCCACAAGTGGCCCCCGGACATTAGGCGCACTCACGTCCCAGCCAGAGGCAACGCCGCCGCGACCAACTTCCCATTCGCCGCCGCCTTGTCCAGCGCATCCCGCAACAGATCCTCCCGCGGCTGCCGCCCGATCGCCCCCACCGGCGCCGCGAACATCAGTACCTGCTGATGCTTGTTCGCGGCGGTCCGCCACCCATCGGTCACCTGCAACGGCTGATGCGCCTGCCACCACGCGACCGGCTGCCCCCGGAGGGACCCGGCTGCAGCACCGCATGCAACTGCCCCATCGCCAGCAGCACCGACCAGCCGTGCAACACCGACGGCACCGACTCGATCGCCGTGAGCGGCATGAAACCCTGCTCGATGAGCAGCGGCAGAAAGTCGTCGCCGGCGCCGGTCGCACCGGGCCGCACGATGGGCGCGGTCGGCTCGACGACGAGCGCCGGGTGCAACTCACCGGCGATCAGGACGAGTCCGCTGGTCACGCCGAGCACGGCCTGCTCGGGGACGATCTTGTCGGGCTCCAGGTCCACGGTGTCGCCGCTGATGGAGCGCACCGCGCCCCGCAGCTGCTCCTCGGTGACCTGGACGACCTGCGAGGGCAGGCAGGTGGCGTGGGCGAAGGCGAGGACGGCGGTCTCGTCGCCGATGAACAGGACGGTGCTGGTGCGCTCCTGCTCGGAGTCGCCCGGGGTGCGGCAGGATGTGCAGTCGTAACTGCCAGGGGCGTTCTCTCCGGCGAGCAGCCGGTCGGCTTCATCGTCGCCGATCTCGGCGCGTACGTCGTCGCTGACGTCGAGCATGCGCGGCACGGGTGGCTCCCTCGGATGTGGTGCGTATCGGGACCGGGTGGCTCCCGGCCCGTGAACCGGGCGGGTCCCGGGCTCATGAAGAGACAACGGGCGATCTGTGGCGGGAGTCACGCCCCAAGGCGAACGGAGTCGAACCATCCGATGCGTTGGGTCACGCAGGGTCCGGAATCGGACACTCCCTGTCAAGTGCTGGGAAACCCAAGGAAGTTGGATCGGTGATGTGGGTCACAGATCATCTGGGTGCCCGGTCGACAAATCATGAAATTCACGAATGAAGTGGGTGTCCGAAAATCGCCGATACCCGAGGTAACGGCGAACTGGCCTGGAATGACAAGGAGTTGGTTGATGCCGCCCCACCGTCGTCCGTACATTCCTCCGCCGTGTGCAACGAGCACCGCTCGGGAACGTCCGCCGGCCGCACCAAGCCAGCTCGTCGTACAGCCTCCGGCGGACGGGGCCGAGCGCGCCGACCGCGACCAATCGCGGGACGCGCGCCCGGCCTTGGGGGACCCCGGGTCCGTGGAGAGGGATTTCCATGTCCGATTGTGCCGATACCACCCGCGACAACGTCCGCAAGACGAGTACGACACGTACGACGGCGGTCCTCGCCGGGGCCGCTCTGCTTGCCCCCCTCGGACTGCTGGCCGCGAGCGGCAACGCCGCGGCGGCGGACGGCGGGGTCTGGGACCGCATCGCCCAGTGCGAGAGCGGCGGCAACTGGCACATCAACACCGGTAACGGCTACTACGGCGGACTGCAGTTCGCCGCAGGCACCTGGCGCGCGTACGGCGGCACGGCCTACGCGCCGACGGCCGACCAGGCCTCCAGGGAGCAGCAGATCGCGGTAGCCACCAAGGTCCAGCGCGGCCAGGGTTGGGGTGCCTGGCCGACCTGCTCGGCACGGGCCGGAGCGTACGGGAGCGCACCCGCGGCTCCCGCGACCGGCTCGGCCACGACGAAGGCGGCTCCGCCGAAGGCGCCGGAACGCCCGCCGACCCACACCAACCGCAGCGCGTCCCGCGGCGACTACACGGTCCGCCAGGGCGACACGCTGAGCGGCATCGCCGCCCGGTACGGGACCACCTGGCAGCGGATCCACGCCGCCAACAAGGCCGTCATCGGCAGCGATCCCGATGTGATCGTGCCCGGACAGCGCCTCGACATCTGAGCCGCCCCGCTGCTGCGGGCACGGGCCCCGTCCGGTGCGCCGACCGGGTGGGGCCCCTCGGCACACCGGACGCGCCGCGGCGGCCGTACGAGGCGCACTGCTTAGCGTGAGTCGATGTACACCAAGCTGATCACGCTCGCCGTGGCGGCGCTGCTCGCCACCGTCACGCCGGCCGCCGCGCACGAGGTGCCGCCGCTGCCGGTCCCCGTTCCGCTGCTCGACACGCTGCTCGGGCCCCGCGACTGCGGCAAGGGCAAGTGGCCCTGGGGCTGTCTCGCCGAGTGCGAGAGCAGCGGGCGCTGGAACGTCAACTCCGGCAACGGCTTCTACGGAGGGCTGCAGTTCGGGCAGTCCACGTGGGAGGACTTCGGCGGCCTGAAGTACGCCCCGCGCGCGGATCTCGCCTCGCGTGAGGAGCAGATCGCCGTCGCCCGGAAGGTGGTGGCCGTGCAGGGCTGGGAGGCCTGGCCCGTCTGCTCCAAGAGATACGGGCTCAAGGGGCGGATGCATGCCGTGAAGAGCGGCGACACGCTGACGTCGATCGCCCGCAGATACGGCGTCAGGGGCGGCTGGCAGGCGCTCCACAAGGCCAACAAGAAGCGGCTCGGCCGCCGTCCCGACCAGCTGAAGGTGGACATACTGCTGGTCATCCCGGAGGACGGGAACCGTGTGCCGGACCCGGACCCTGGTCTCTTCGGTCCGCCGCTTCCCGTCGCTGAAGTTCCCCCGCCTCGCCGCTGAACACGACGGCCCCGCGGCGCAGTTCGTACCCGAGCGCCGCCCGGCCGTCGAGGGCGGGCGGCAGCCGCTGCTCGGCGACGACCACACACGCGTCGAGCGCGGCCAGCAGTTCGTACGTCCGTGCCGCGACCGTGGGGGACATGCCCTGCGCAGGTTCGTCGACGAGCACCACGCGCGCGCGTGCCAGCAGGGCGCGGGAGAGCGCGAGCATGCGCTGCTCGCCGCCGGAGAGGGTGCCTGCCCGGCGCGGCAGCAGGGGCGTCAGCTGCGGGTAGGCGTCGAGGGCCGGGGTCACGTCGGCAGCCGCCAGTTCGAGGTTCTCGCGGACGGTGAGGGAGCCGAACACCGCCTGCCGTTCCGGGACCATGCACAGCCCGCGCCGGGCCCGCTCGAACGCCGGCGTCCGGGTCACGTCGACGCCGTCCCACACCACCGCGCCGCCGGACAGGGGCACGGTTCCGGCCAGGGCGCGCAGGGCCGTCGTACGGCCGGATCCGTTGCGGCCCAGCAGGACGGTGAGGCCGGGGCCGGGGGCGGCGAGGGTGACGCCGTGCAGGGCTTCCAGGGGGCCGTAGCGCACGCGCGCGTGCCGCAGGGAGATCGTGGAGGTCATCGGCCGGCCGCCTCCAGCGTGTCCAGTACGCGGTCGGGCGGGCCGGAGGAGACGATGCGGCCCGCCGCCATGACGTGTACGACGTCGGCGAGGTCGGCGACCAGGTCGAGATCGTGCTCGACGACGAGCAGGGCGGTGCCGTCGGCGGCGAGGGCCTTCAGGATGCGGGCCAGCGCGGTCACTTCGGGGGTGTCCAGGCCCGCGGCGGGCTCGTCGAGCAGCAGCACGCGCGGGCTGCCCGCGAGGGCTCGCGCCAGCTCCACCCTGCGCAGGGTGCCGGTGGGCAGGCCCGCGGCGGGAAGCTCCCGGACCGGCCCGTCCAGACCGAACAGCCTCAGCGTCCGCTCTACGGCCGTCTGATCGGCGATCCGCCCCTGCTCGGCGCCCACGCGAACATTTTCGGCCACCGTCAACGAGGGGAAAACGGCCAGCTGCTGGAACGTCCGTGCGATGCCGAGCCGGGTGCGGGCGTGTGCGGGCAGCCGGGTGATGTCCCGGTCGTCGAGCCGTACGTGGCCCTGTGCGGGGCGCAGGGTGCCGGCGAGGCAGTGGAACAGGGTGCTCTTGCCTGCGCCGTTGGGGCCGACGATGGCGGTGATCCGGCCTCGGAGGACGTCGAGGTCGATGTCGTCGAGTGCGGTGAAGCCGCCGTAGTGGGCGTGGAGGTGGCGGGTGGTGAGGACCGGGTCGGGGCTCCCACCCGCACCACCCGTGCCACTTCCGTCGTCGGGTGCGGGTGGTTGTTGTGGGGACTGGGCGCTGATGTGGCCTGTGGGTAGCCCCTGACGCAGCCTCGTGTCGGCTGTCGTAGCCGTGGCTGTGCCGTCGTTCGTCGTCGCGGTCGTCGGTTCCGGGTGAGGGGCCCGGTCTTGTTCCGGTCGTCGCAGGCGCCTGCGTAGCTCCACCCCCGCCGTCGTCAGTGTCGCGTTCCGCCGTGGTCGTAGGCGTCGCGTCGCCGTTCGCAGTGCCTCGTACGGTCCTCCGGGGAACCGGCCGACCAGCACCGCCAGCACGCCGATCAGGGCCGCTGCCACTCCGCCTCGCGCCCCCGCGTCCAGGCCGACCAGGAGGGCAGCCGCTGCCAGTGCGCCCAGGGTGGAGTCGGCGCCCAGGACCACCACCGCCGCGAACCACAGCAGGCCGCGTACGGGGTCGTAGGCGCCGGGGTCGAAGGCGCGGAGCCCCATGCCGAGCATTCCGCCGCCGAGGGCGGCCAGGGCGGCGCCGGAGACGAAGGCCAGGAGCTTGAGGGACGGGACCTTTACGCCTGCCGCCGACGCGCCCGACTCGTGGTCGCGCATGGCCGCGAGAGCTCTGCCCGTACGGCCCCTGCGCAGCGCGTGCGTCGCGAGGAGCGCGGCTGCCAGCAGGGCCAACTCCAGGACGTAGTACGCGCGGTCTCCGTCGAAGCCCGCCGGGCGGTCCAGCGAAAGGCCCGACGTGGCGTACGGCTGCGCGAACACGAAGCGGCTCACGCCCACGCCGACCGCGAAGGTCGCCAGCGCCTGGGCGAGGCCCTGGCGGCTGATCGCCGGCCAGCCGGTGAGCAGGCCGAGGGGCGCTACCAGGAGCACCGCCACCGCCAGCGCGGCCAGTTCCGGCAGGCGGGGCAGGCCGGGGAAGCGGCCCGCCGCGAGCAGGGCGGTGAAGAGGGCGCCCAGGCCCGCGTACGCCGCTTGGCCGAGCGAGATCTGGCCGCCGCGGCCCGTGACGACCACCAGGGAGAGGAGCACCACGCCCAGCGCCGGCACCTGCACCGACGTATGGAGGTCCGAGCCCGCGAAGCCCAGCGGCAGCAGGAACAGGACCACCGCCACGATCCAGGCGCCCGGCGGGGTCGGCACGCGCGCGGTGGCCGTGCGCGGCAGTGCGTCCCGGGTGCCGACGCGGGGCAGGACGAGGGCCGCGCTCAGCAGCGCCACCACGAACAGGTTCGCGCCGACGGCCTGGAGCAACGGTTCGCCCCAGCCCGAGGGATGAAGGCGCGTCAGCTGGCTCTGCGCCACCCCGATCCCCAGCGCCGTCACGACCGCGACCGGCAGACTGCGCATCCGCGCCGCGACCGCGACCGCGACGACCTCCATGACGAGCAGCGGCAGGCCGTACGGGTCCAGCCGGACGTACGGCGCCAGCAGCACGCCCGTCAGACCCGCCGTGAACGACCCGAACGCCCAGCCGGCCGCCGCCACCCGGTCCGCGTCGATCCCGCCGAGCACGGCCAGCTGCCGGTCGTCCACGACGGCCCTGAGCTCCCGCCCGAACCTCGTCCACCGGATCACCGCACCGACACCGGTCGCCAGTACGGCCACCACCGCCAGCTGTCCCCAAGGGTCCGCCGACACCAGCTCGGGAGCGTCGTCCCGCGCACCCTGCCCCCACACCAGCGCCGCACCGCCGACCAGCAGCACGAAGACCCCGATCGACGCCACCAGTGTCTGCGCCGGATCGCTGCCGAGCACAGACAGCGGGCGGAAGACGAAACGCTCCAGCACCACCCCCAGGCCCGGCGCCAGGACCACCAGCGTCACCAGCGCGCCGAGCCACAGCGGCCAGCCCCACTCGACCACGCACTGCCGCAGCGCGTACGCACACACCATGGCGATGGCCCCGTGCGCGAAGTTGAGCACCCCGGTCGCGCGATACGTCACGATCAGACCGATCCCGGTGAGCGCGGCGGCGCTGCCGACCGACAGACCGGCGAGCGTGAGGTCGTACGTGAGGGACGACATCAGCCGTCTGCTTCGGCGGGCTCACAGATCGGGCAGGGCCCCAGCTCGCCGCTCGCCACCAGCTTCCCGTCCACCGGCACTGCCTCCGCCTTCCCGGCGACCAACGGGCAGTCCGCGCGGTGGAACAGCGTGCCGCCCGGCACCATCAGCAGATCCGCGCTGACCGCGAGGGGCGAGGCCGCCGCCTGCCCGGAGTCCACCGTGCCGTCAGGCTCCGAGGCGACCAGCAGGCCGTACAGCTCCTCCACGCGCGCGGCGGCGAGCGCGCTGCGGCCATGCGTCAGCAGCACCGCACCGGCGATGATCAACGCGGCTCCGGGGACCGTGCAGGACGCGAGATAGGGCAGCTGCCGCTCGGCGAACCGCTCGCCCGAGATGCCGTACCAGCCGATCACACACAGCACCGCGCCCGCGGCGAGCGCCGCCCAGCCGGCCCAGAGGACGGGGTGCACGGTCGGCAGTCGGGCTGTCCGCATCTCTGGCTCCCACACGTCATGTCTCTGGCGATATTCCATGTCGGCCAATGGACTTGCACTATGCCTTCTGCAAGCTGACCCTGAAAGCACCGGGCGCACCCGGCCCGGACCGACACCCGGTGGTGAGCCAGATGGTTCTCGGGAGCGACCTCAGGCGGGGGAGCGCAGGACGCGGTACCGCGATCGTGGCCGCGTTGCTCCTCCTCCTCGCCCCGGCCCTCGCGGCCTGCGGCGACGACGAGGGCGGTGGCAGCGAGACACCGCTGCCGACACCGACCGTCGAGCAGACCGAGCAGCCGACGAGTCCGGCCGCGTCGGGGCCCGCCGACACGGCGGCGGCCGAGCGGGAGATCGAGCAGAACTGGCAGAAGTTCTTCGATCCGGCGACCTCGGCACAGGACAAGCAGTCCGTCCTCGAGAACGGCGACCGGATGGCCCCCGTGCTGGCGGCCTTCAGCGGCGACGAACGCGGCGGGCAGGTCCAGGCGAAGGTCACCGCGGTCGAGTTCACCTCGCCGACCGAGGCGAACGTGACGTACGACCTGACGCTCAAGGGCGCCACCGCACTGCCCGGCGCCTCCGGAACGGCGGTCGAGCAGGACGGCGCCTGGAAGGTGTCCGCCAAGACCCTGTGCGCGCTGGTGAGCATGAGCGGCAATGCCTCGGCGTCGGCCCTCCCGGGTTGCTGAGGCCCTCTCGGCGGTGCTGCTGCTCGCCCTGAGCACGGCCTGCGGCAGCCGCCTGCCGGAGAGCGACTTCGAGAGCGACGGCCGTACGACCCCGCAGGCGACCGCCGGTGCGCCGCTGCTCGTCGGCATCATCACCAGCGCCACCAGCCCCGTCGGCGGCAACGCCTTCACCGGCCCGCGCGACGGCGCGAAGGCCTACTTCGACCGCCTCAACGCGCGCGGGGGCATCGACGGGCGCCCGGTCGAGGTGCGCCTGTGCGACGACGGCGGCAGCGGGGTCGGCAACAACGAGTGCGTGCACCAGCTCATCGACGAGGACGAGGTCGTCGCCCTGGTCGCCACCACCGCGCTCGACTACGCGGGCGCCTCCCGTGTCTCACGCGCGCGCGTGCCCGACATCGGCGGCCAGCCCATCGGCGCCGCCTACGACACCTGGCCGCACCTCTACGGCATCTACGGCAGCCTCGCGCCCCGCGACGGCACGACCGGCTGGGACGGCAAGCAGTACGGCGGCACCGAGGTCTACCGGTACTTCAAGCGCGAGCACGGCGCCCGCACGGCCGCCGTCGTCTCGTACAACCAGGCCGCGTCCGCCGCCTACGCCCGGCTCGTCGAGCGAGGGCTGAAGGCCGAGGGCTACAAGGTCGTCACCGAGCAGGTCGACTTCGCGCTGCCCAACTTCCGTGCCGTGGCGGCCGACCTCAAGGACCAGGGCGCCGACCTCGTCTTCGACGCGATCGACGGGCACGGCAACGCCCAGCTGTGCAAGGCGATGGACGACGTCGGCGCCGAGGTCACCGCCAAGGTCACGAACGTACAGAACTGGACGTCCGCCGTCCCCGACGACTACAAGGACTCGCCGCGCTGCCGCAACGCCCTGTGGGCGAACGGATCCAGCCGGAACCACGAGGACACGGACCATGAGGCCGTACGGGAGTTCCGGGACGCCACCGAGGGGCTGAAGACGCACTCCCAGTGGCAGTTGGAGGGGTGGGCCGCCGCGGCGTGGTTCACGGAGGCGGCCCGGTCCTGTGCCCAGGAGGGCGTCACGCGCGCGTGTGTCGACGACTTCATGAACCGCAGCGAGGGCTACACCGCCGACGGGCTGCTGGTTCCGGTCCGCTTCGAGCGGCTGGCCGAGCCGCCCCAGACCCGCAGGACCTGTCTGTCGGTGGCCCGCTGGCAGGACGGCAAGGGCTGGGTCTCCCAGGGAGACATGAACGACACGTGCTTCGACGTGCCGCAACTGCCGTACGAGCAATGACGACTTTGCGGACCATGCCTGTCCGCAAGGGCTGGCAGACTCACGACCATGTTGGAGACCTCGGCACGACTGCTGCGCCTGCTCTCGCTCCTCCAGGCCCACCGCGAATGGTCCGGCGCCGACCTGGCCGAGCGGCTCGGCGTCACGCCGCGCACGGTGCGCCGGGACGTGGACCGGCTGCGCGAGCTGGGCTATCCCGTCAACGCCAGCCCCGGCACGGGCGGCGGCTATCAGCTGGGCGCGGGCGCCGAGCTGCCACCGCTGCTCCTGGACGACGACGAGGCGGTGGCCGTCGCCGTCGGGCTGCGCACGGCCGCCGGACAGGGCATCGAGGGCATCGGCGAGACCTCCGTACGGGCCCTCGCCAAGCTCGAACAGGTCCTGCCGAGCCGGCTGCGCCGCCGCGTGGGCGCCCTGAACGCCTTCACCGTGCCGATGCTGCGCGGCCCCCAGCCCTCCGCCGTCGACCCGGCCGTCCTCACCGAGCTGGCCAACCTCTGCCGGGACGCCGAGAGACTGCGCTTCGAGTACCGCACGCACGAAGGAGCCGTGACCCGCCGTACCGTCGAACCGCACCGCCTGGTGTGCACCGAGCGCCGCTGGTACCTGGTCGCCTGGGACCTGGACCGCGACGACTGGCGTACGTTCCGCGTCGACCGCATCACCCCGAAGCCGCCGCACGGCCCGCGTTTCACCCCGCGCAAGCCGCCCGCCGACGACCTCGCCGCGTATGTCTCCCAAGGGGTCTCCACGCGCGCGTACGCCTCGCACGCCGTCGTGCGGCTGCTGGTGCCCCTCGCGGAGGCGGCCGAGCAGATCTCGCCGTCGGCCGGGGTGCTGGAGCCCGACGGCGAGAACAGCTGCGTCCTGCGCACCGGGGCCGCGAGTCTCGACGTGATGGTCATTCACGTGATGCTGATGGGCTTCGAGTTTGAGGTGCTGGAGCCCATGGAGCTCACTGACACGATCAGGACCGCTCGGGACCGGCTGTCTCGCGCTCTGGAGCGAGCTCCGCGTACTCGGGATGATGCAGGTCGAACGCCGGGGACTCGGAGCGGATCCGGGGCAGTGTCGTGAAGTTGTGCCGGGGCGGTGGGCAGGAGGTCGCCCACTCCAGGGAGCGGCCGTAGCCCCAGGGGTCGTCGACCTCGACCTTCGTGCCGTACTTGGCGGTCTTCCAGACGTTGTAGAGGAACGGCAGTGTCGACAGGCCGAGGAGGAACGAGCCGATCGTCGAGATGGTGTTGAGCGCCGTGAAGCCGTCGGCGGCGAGATAGTCCGAGTAGCGGCGCGGCATGCCCTCGGCACCCAGCCAGTGCATCACCAGGAACGTGGTGTGGAAGCCGATGAACAGCGTCCAGAAGTGGATCTTGCCGAGCCGCTCGTCGAGCATCTTCCCGGTGAACTTCGGCCACCAGAAGTAGAACCCGGCGAAGATCGCGAAGACGACGGTGCCGAACACGACGTAGTGGAAGTGCGCGACCACGAAGTAGGTGTCCGTGACGTGGAAGTCCATCGGCGGCGAGGCGAGGATCACGCCCGTCAGACCGCCGAAGAGAAACGTCACCAGGAACCCCACCGACCACAGCATCGGCGTCTCGAAGGACAGTGAGCCCTTGAGCATGGTCCCGGTCCAGTTGAAGAACTTCACGCCCGTCGGCACCGCGATCAGGAAGCTCATGAAGGAGAAGAACGGCAGCAGCACCGCGCCCGTCGCGAACATGTGGTGCGCCCACACCACCACCGACAGACCGGTGATCGCCATCGTCGCGCCGATCAGCGTCAGATAGCCGAAGATCGGCTTCCGGCTGAAGACCGGAATGATCTCCGTGATGATGCCGAAGAACGGCAGCGCGATGATGTACACCTCGGGATGCCCGAAGAACCAGAACAGGTGCTGCCACAGCAGTGCGCCGCCGTTCGCCGCCGTGAAGATCTGCGAGCCGAACCGCCGGTCCGCCTCCAGACAGAGCAGCGCCGCGGCCAGCACCGGGAACGCCATCAGGATCAGGATCGACGTGAACAGCGTGTTCCACACGAAGATCGGCATCCGGAACATCGTCATGCCGGGGGCGCGCATCCCGATGATGGTGGTGATGAAGTTGACCGCGCCGAGGATCGTGCCGAAACCCGCCAGCGCGAGCCCCATGATCCACAGGTCGGGTCCGACGCCCGGCGAGCGTTCCGCGCTGTTCAGCGGTGCGTAGGCGAACCAGCCGAAGGCCGCGGGCCCCGTGGGCACCAGCAGCGAGCCGAGCACGATCAGGCCACCGAACAGGAATAGCCAGTACGACAGCATGTTCAGGCGCGGGAAGGCGACGTCGGGGGCGCCGATCTGCAGCGGCATCAGCTCATTGGCGAAACCCGCGAAGGTCGGCGTCGCGAACAGCAGCAGCATGATCGTGCCGTGCATCGTGAACAGCTGGTTGAACTGCTGGTTGTCGATGAGCTGCAGCCCCGGACGGGCGAGTTCGGCGCGCATGATCAGCGCCATCAGGCCGCCGACGAGGAAGAACGCGAACGACGTGATCAGGTAGAGATGGCCGATCTTCTTGTGGTCGGTGGTCGTCAGCCAGTCGACGATCACCCGTCCCTGCGGCCTCTTCCGCACGGGCCGCATCGCCGTCTGCACGGTCTGGGTCCCCATACGCTCGCTCGCCCCTTCGCTCGTCGCGCCACGGGCCGCTGCCGCCCGCGGCGCGCGAGTGCCCGCGAGCTCACGTCATGATGCTCGCGTCGTCGCGCGCCGCGACAGGGGGCGTACCGGGGTTCTGTGCCTCAGCCATGCATTTCCTGTGCGACGTCAGCCCCCGTGGGCCCCACGCGGAATCGGAATGGAATGCGGATCCGTGGCGGTTACCCCGGCACTTTCCGCCGGGCTTTTCGGAGAGTCGGGGCGACACGCGGAAATTACGTTCGAATGCCTGCGTAAGGCGTACGCGCGCGCCCGTTCGTGTGACGGAGTGCACCGGAAACGCATGTCGTGATCCTGTGACAAAAGTGTGACCCGAGAGGGATCAGTGACCCACGGTGCACGGATCCGACTTCCGTGCCCGCTCAATGGGGCCTAGCGTGGCGCCATGGCACCCATTCCGAAACCCCCCGCCGAACCTCAGGACAGCCCGGATTCGTATGTGGGCCTCGATGCCGGAGCGGCCGAGCGACGCGCCCGTGACCGGGGCTGGTCGACCGTGCGGTCCCTGCCGCCGGGCGCGATCATCACCATGGAGTACCGCGTGGGACGGCTGAACTTCGAGGTCAAGGACGGCCTGGTGGCGCGGGCCTGGAAGGGCTGAGAAACGGCGGCGGCCCTGGTTTCCCGCATCCGACGCGGGAAACCAGGGCCGTCGTGCTGTGCGCGGTCAGCCCCCCGTCATGGGGCGGGCCGAGGTGGCTGTGCCGCGCGTGACGCGGTCCGCCTGGGGCGGGCGGCGGCTGCCGACCGGAGTGACCGGCGTGCGGTCCGAGCGGGTCGTGTGCGGGCCCGGCGCCAGATAGAGGGGCGCCTTGGGCGCCTGGGCCGTGGAGACGGGCTCCTGCGTCGTGGAGACCGGCTCCTGCGTCGTGGAGACCGGCTCCTGCGCCGCGCAGACCGGCTCGGGCGCCGTGCAGACCGGCTCGGGTGCCGTGGAGACCGGCTCCGGCGCGGCAGGCTCCTCCTGGGCGGACGTACGCGGCTTGAGCGCCACCGGCACCTCGACCGGGCTCGTCGGGACGGTCGCCGGGGCGGCGCGGCGGGAGCGCCAGCGGTCGCGCAGGTCGAAGATCTCGGCCTCGGCGCGGGCTACCAGCGGCTCGAACCACGGCAGCGCCAGCAGGATCAGCAGACCCGCGGCCCAGCCGAGCAGCACATCGCTCAGCCAGTGCGTACCCAGGTACACGGTGGTCAGGCCGACGCTGAGCGACACCACGGCCGACAGGGCCGACAGCCAGCGCCGGGCCTGCGGCGTGGCGGCGAGGTAGGCGAGGATGCCCCAGGTCACCACGGCGTTCGCGGTGTGTCCCGAAGGAAATATGTCGCTGCCGGCCTGGAACCAGTGCCACATCTCGTTCGAGCCGACGTCCGTCGCGTAGTGCGGACCGGAGCGGCTCAGGCCGTACTTCACCGCGGCCACCGTGATGTTCAGCAGCAGCACGGCCGCGCCGAAGGCCAGCAGCGGGCGCAGCGTGTGCTGCCGCCAGGAGCGCCAGCCCAGCCAGGCCGTGACCATCACCGCCGTCGGGCCGCGCTGGCCGAGGACCACCCAGTAGTCCAGGAAGGCGTGGATCTCCGGCCATTGCTGGTACGGCCGGAAGAGCATCGCCTGCCAGTCGAACCGGACCAGCCAAGAGGTGAGCACGACCGCCAGAACGATCGTGAGGTAGAAGGCGAGCGTCGCGCCGAAAAGGACCACCCGGTGCCGCGTCATCCGGGGCACGTCTAGGACGGGCCGCTCCGGTTCGCGGTCCAGCCGGGCGAAGATCCGGTCGAGCCGGCTCGGCTTTGGTTCGGTACGCACACGATCGACGTTACAGGGAGTGAGTGGAGTTACCCGCAGAAGCTGGCCCTTTGTAATGACGATGTGATGTGGGAAAGCTCTCAGGACGGGGTTTATTTCCGAGGATTCTGCAATCCCCTGCGCCTCTTCCCTTCAATTCCTTTGATCACTTCAGGGGCCAGGTTTTACTCCGCTTATAAATCCGTTCACCAGTTGATGGCCGGGAATTCTCCGGACGCTCACCCGCCGTCAGTGGCTCTGCGGCGGCCCGTCAGGGCGGACCGGAGCCGTTCAGCCAGAACGCCCCGTACACCGCCGAGCCGGCCGCCACAGCGCCCAGCACCAGCGCCGACCTGGTGGTTCGCAGCCGGGCCAGGGCCAGGGCGAGGGGCAGCAGCAGGGAGAAGGCGGGCATGAGCAGGCGCGGTTTCGAGCCGAAGTAGCTCGACGCGCACAGCGCCAGCGCGGTGACGACACCCGTGTACACCAGCAGCGGCAGCGGCTGGCGCTGCCGTACGCAGACGACGTACAGCCAGACGACCAGGCCCATGCCGGCGATCAGCCCGACCCCCGCCAGGGCCGACGGAAACGACGTGAACTTTGCGGCGACGAATCGGGCGAACGCCCAGCCGCCGTCGAAGCCGTTGCGCCAGCCCGCCTGGACGTCGAGATAGCCGAGCGGGCCCTTGCCGGTGCGGTGGCCGACCCACAGGACATACCCGGCGGCGCCGAGGGGCGCGAGCAGCATGCCGAGGGCGCGCCGCCACGCGGATGCGCCGTTTTCCGGCGTACCGGGGGCAAGTAAGGGGGCGTGTTCCGGGCTGCGTGCGCCCTCGTCGGGCGCCGCGCTTCGGTGTCGTACGAAAGTGGCGATACCGGCCGCCCACACCGCCGCCACGACCGCCAGGCCCACCGGGCGGGTCAGGCCCGCAAGCAGGGCCAGGGTGCCGGACGTGAGCCAGCGGCCGGTCAGGACGGCGTACAGCGACCAGGCGGCGAGTGCGGTGAACAGTGACTCGCTGTACGCCATCGACTGCACGATCCCGACGGGCAGCACGGCCCACAGCAGCACCGCGCAGAACCCCGCGCGCGGGCCGTACACAAGGTTGGCGACCGCGTGGATCCCCCAGGCCGCGGCGAGCGAGGCCAGCACGGCGACGAGGAAGCCGGCGCCCGCGTACGACAGCGGGGTCGTCGCGTGCAGCAGCCGCTCCAGCCAGGGCAGCAGCGGGAAGAAGGCGAGGTTGGAGTGGATGTCGCCGTTCGGGAGGCGGACCTCGTAGCCGTACCCCAGCTCGGCGACCCTGGTGTACCAGAGGGAGTCCCAGCGGGCGGTCAGCAGGGTGTACGCGCTCTTGTCGCGCGCCGCGCTCCACAGGGCGAGGGTGAGCAGGCCCAGGGCACGGACGGCCGCGTACCCGAGGAGGGCCCGGGCCGTCCCCGTGAGTCCGGCTGGTGCCACGCGCGTTGCAAGATCGGTCACGGTCCGATTATCGACGGCCCCCGGAACCGGACCGGCCCGCGCTACGTGGTGGAGAGGGAGGCGGAGTGGCGTACGCCACACATGTTCCGCGGGAGGTGTGAGAGGTCCGCCACGCAGGACCGGCGCGTTCTCGCGTACATTGACGTGTCACTCGCCTTTCGTTGCGCGGGCCGGAGACCACCGCTCCTCTCCGGCCGAGTCACGGGGAGCCCCACCCCGTGTGCCCGCCGAACGCGAGGGAACATCTGGGAGGTACGTACATGTCCGGGACGACCACGGCCGCTGCGCTGCGCCGTCGGGCGGCCGGGGCCGGTGCAAACCGCTGGGTCGTCCTGGTCGTCCTCTGCGTGAGCCTGCTCCTGGTCGCCGTCGACGCCACCGTGCTGCACGTGGCGGTGCCCGCCGTCACCGAGGACCTCAAGCCCGGCGCGATAGAACTGCTCTGGATCGTCGACATCTATCCGCTCGTCTGCGCCTCGCTGCTGATCCTCTTCGGCACGCTCGGCGACCGGGTGGGCCGCAGACGGATCCTGCTCCTCGGATACGGGCTTTTCGGCGTCGCCTCGGCCATGGCGGCCCTCGCCGACACCGCCCAGGTGCTGATCGCCGCACGGGCGCTGCTCGGCGTCGGCGGCGCGATGATCATGCCCGCGACCCTGTCGATCCTCCGCCAGGTCTTCCCCGACCGGCGTGAGCGGGCCCTCGCCATCGGCATCTGGAGCGCGGTGGCCGCGGTGGGCGCGGCGGTCGGGCCGCTGCTCGGCGGCTTCCTCCTCGAACACTTCTGGTGGGGCTCGGTCTTCCTCGTCAACATCCCGCTGATGCTGGTCAGCCTTCCCGTGGGACGCCTGCTGCTGCCCGAGTCGAAGGGCGACGGCAGGGGGCCCTGGGACGTCGTCGGCGCGCTGATGGCGGCGGCCGGTCTGTTCGGGGTGGTCCTGGGGGTCAAGCGGCTCGGGAGCGGCGAAGTGGACGGGGCCACCGCGCTGCCGCTGGTGGTGGGCGCCGTGCTGCTCGTGCTGTTCGTACGGCGGCAGCGGCGGCTCAAGCATCCGCTCGTCGACCTGCGGATGTTCGCCCGCCCTGCGTTCAGCACGTCAGTGGGCTGCATCGTGCTGGCGATGCTGGCGCTGGTCGGGCTCGAGCTGATCGCGGCGCAGTATCTGCAGCTGGTGCTGGAGCTCTCCCCGCTGGAGACGGGTCTACGGCTGCTGCCGCTGACGTTCGCCGCGATGGCGGCGGGTCTTGCCGGGGCGCGGATGCTGCGCAGGTTCGGGCCACGGCGGATGGTGTGCGCCGGGTTCGCGCTGACCGCGGTCGCGGTACTGACGCTGATGGCGATGGGCGGCGAGGACAATCCCGGTCTGCTGCTGCTCGGGTTCGTGCTGCTGGGCTTCGGTCTGGAGACGACGCTGTTCGGGGCGTACGAGTCGATGCTGAGCGAGGCCCCGCAGGAACAGGCGGGCGGCGCCGCCGCGATCGGCGAGACGTCGTACCAGCTCGGTGCCGGGATCGGGATCGCGCTGCTCGGAAGCGTGATGAACGCGGCGTATGCGCCCGGACTGTCGTCCGTGCCGGGGGTTCCGGGGCGGGCGTCGGCCGCGGCGGAGCATTCGCTGGGCGAGGCGTACGAGGTCGCCGACCGTCTCGGCGGCCCGGCCGGTGTCGCCCTGCGCCGCGCCGCCCAGGACTCCTTCGTGCACGGACTGCATGTGACGCTGCTGGTGAGCGCGGGGCTGCTGGTGCTGGGCGCGGTGATGGCGCTGCGGTTGCCGCGGGTGATGCAGTGCGAGCAGGCGGCGACGGTGGAGCTTCCCGGTCCTCGGGAAGTCGCGGAGTCCCGCGTCTCGGTGTGACGGCGAACCCCGGGTACCGTAACTACCGGTGCTAGTTAATCATCCGGAGGGTGTCCCATGCCGTTGCCCCCGTTCGATCCCGCCGACCCCCTGGGCATCGATGACCTGCTGGACCCGGAGGACCTCGCGATCCGCGACACCGTGCGCAGGTGGGCCGCCGACCGGGTCCTGCCGTACGTCGCGGACTGGTACGAGAAGGGCGAGCTGCCCGACGTAAGGGAACTGGCCCGTGAACTCGGTGGGATCGGGGCACTGGGGATGTCCCTCAGCGGGTACGGCTGCGCCGGTGCGAGCGCCGTGCAGTACGGGCTGGCATGCCTGGAACTGGAGGCCGCCGACTCCGGCATCCGCTCCCTCGTGTCCGTGCAGGGCTCCCTCGCCATGTACGCCATCCACCGGTTCGGTTCGGAGGACCAGAAGCAGCGCTGGCTGCCCCGTATGGCCTCCGGCGAGGTCATCGGCTGCTTCGGTCTCACCGAACCCGACCACGGCTCCGACCCCGCCTCCATGCGCACGCATGCCAAGCGGGAGGGCGGCGACTGGGTGCTCAACGGGCGGAAGATGTGGATCACCAACGGCTCCGTGGCCGGTGTCGCCGTCGTCTGGGCGCAGACCGACGACGGGATCCGCGGGTTCGCCGTGCCCACCGACACCGCCGGCTTCTCCGCCCCGGAGATCAAGCACAAGTGGTCGCTCCGCGCCTCCGTCACCAGCGAACTCGTCCTCGAAGACGTACGGTTGCCCGCCGACGCCGCACTGCCGGAGGTCACCGGTCTGCGCGGCCCCCTCAGCTGTCTCTCCCACGCGCGCTACGGCATCGTGTGGGGGGCGATGGGGGCGGCGCGGTCGTGTTTCGAGACCGCTGTGGAATACGCGAGGACGCGGGAGCAGTTCGGGCGGCCCATCGGGGGATTCCAGCTCACCCAGGCCAAGCTCGCCGACATGGCGGTCGAACTGCACAAGGGGATTCTGCTCGCCCATCATCTGGGGCGGCGGATGGATGCCGGGCGCCTGCGTCCCGAGCAGGTCAGCTTCGGCAAGCTGAACAACGTACGAGAGGCGATCGAGATCTGCCGTACGGCTCGGACGATCCTCGGGGCCAACGGGATCTCCCTGGAGTACCCCGTGATGCGGCATGCGACGAACCTCGAGTCGGTGCTCACCTACGAGGGCACCGTCGAGATGCACCAGCTCGTGCTGGGCAAGGCGCTCACCGGACTCGACGCGTTCCGGTAAGGGCCCGGCAGAGCGGGCAGGGCCGACGGGCGGCCCTGCCTCAGCTCTGGTTGAAGAAACCGTCGGCGCGGTGTGCCGCCGGCTCCCCGCTGACGATCTCCGTGTCGGCCGGGCTGAGCAGGAACACGCGGTTGGACACCCGGTCGATCGAACCCCGCAGACCGAAGATCAGGCCCGCCGCGAAGTCGACCACGCGCTTGGCGTCGCCCGGCTCCATGGCCGTGAGGTTCATGATGACCGGGACACCCTCGCGGAACAGCTCGCCGATGGCGCGCGCGTCCCGGAAGCTGTCCGGAGTGACCGTGCCGATCCGGCGGCCCTTCTCGACCGCCACGTCCGAGGCCACCTTCACCCGCGGATCGGTGACCCAGGCCTCCCCGGGCTCGGTCCCTTCGGAGTAGTCGTCGTCGTAGTAACGCTCGTCATCGTTGTCGTCGACGAGGCCAAGCCAGGCACTCGCCTTGCGTACCGATCCCATGGACGCCTCCTCTCACAGCGGTCTCTTTTGCTTTCCGCATCCCTATCGTCATCCATGATGCGGACGTCGCGCCAAGTGGATAGACGCCGCGCGGGGGGTTTGTGACGGTACTGGTGCACAGCGAATTCGTCGAGAGCCCTGGTCTCCCAAGGGTCTTGCCGAACAGTGCTGCTGACTGTGAGTGAAATATGATTGTTCGCGTCGTATGGGTGACCGGCGGGGCGTACGGGTGAACAGAGACGGTCTCATTGGTGTGATGTTCGGTCGGTACGATGCGGTCGCTCAACATCGCACGCATCACGGGGGATCGTCGTGACGGGCTGCTCATCTCGGTTCTGACGAAGGCTCAGGCCGATGGGAACGCGGGTGGCAGGCGTACGGCGGGACCTGCCCGTTGCGCGCCCGCCCAGGGCCCGAGGCGCTCGCCGTCCTGTCGCGGGTGGCGCCCGTCACCAGCCGGATCGGCCTGGTGCCCACCGTCACCATCACCCACACCGAGCCCTTCCATGTGACGCCGTGTCAGGGGGAGCGTCATGACCGTACAGATCCATCTGGCCGCTCACTTTCCCGGCGTCAACAACACCACCGTCTGACTTCTTCTTCTCGCCGAGGGGCTGGGCCGGCCCGAGTCGATCACCGTGCTGAGCGCGCTCGCCGCCGTCACCGAGCGGCTGGGCCGGCCGAGCCGTACGAACTCGCCCGCAGGCTGGCCACGTTGGACCATCTCAGCGGCGGCCGGGCGGCGTGGAACGTGGTGACGGCGTCCGATGCCTTCACCGGGGAGAACTTCCGGCGCGGTGGCCATCTCGACCGGGCGGACCGGTACACGCTGGCCGCCGAATTCGTTGATGTGGCACGGCAGTTGTGGGACGCCGGTGAGTTCTCCCACCGGGGGCGGCACTTCGACATCGCGGGCGAGTTCACGGTGCCGCTGTCCCCGCAGGGGCACCCCGTCGGCATCCAGGCCGGAGGGCCCGGCCTTCTACGATGACGTCAAACGGCGCCTCGCGGCCTACGGTCGTTCCCCCGACGACCTCAAGATCATGCCCGCTGCCACCGTCGTCCTCGGCGACACCGCGGCCGACGCCCAGGAGAAGGCCGCGGAGATACGACGGCAGCCATCGGCGCCCCGACTGGACGAGTTCGTGGACCGGGTGGTGCCGCTGCTCCAGGAGCGCGCAGATGACGAGGGACGCGTCCGACGCCTGGCGGCAGTGGCACGAGCGCCGCGTCGCCTCGGTCTCCGCGCCCTACGGACCACCCGGGCGGGCGGCTTCCGGACATCCCCGGGATCCGGGTCGGCGAGTGCGGCCCGGGTGGCGTACGGGAGCGCCGACTGGTGGTGTTGGTGCGCGAAGGGGCGTGGGGCCTACAAGCCGCGCTGGTCGGTGCCGGGGCGCTTCACGCCGTACGACTCCGGGCGCACCGTGCGGGTCGACAACGCCGACGGACGGCAGTGGGGGCTCGGGCTCGGCGGGGAGCTGGTGTTCACCCTCGACGGGGAGCAGCTGACGCTTCAGGCGAGCGTCGAGGCGGACAGCTCGCTGTGGGCGGTTTTCGGCGATGGTACGAACGGACGCGGCAGTTACCGTTTCCGCTTCCTGCGCCCGGCCGCGCCCGACGCCGAGGGCCGTACGAACGTCGATTTCAACCGTGCGCTGCTGCCGCCCTGCGCCTTCGCCGACCACTTCATCTGCCCGTTCCCGCTGCCGGGGAGCACGCTGGGCGTCGCCGTGGCGGCGGGGGCGCGCACGCTGCTCTGAACGGGGCGGGGCGCGCACATTTCACAGTTCGTTCAATGGTTGACGGCCGAAAGGCGCCCTTGCGTCTACCGGTCGTTCGGCCGAATACTCCCTCCAGCGCTTGTCAGGGGCACGACGTGTTCGGAATCCGGACATTCGGGCCACTGACTGCGCCTCACGGGCCCCGACCCCACGCGGGCCCCCAACTTCCCATGTGGAGGAACGAAAAGTGAGGATCAAGCGCACCACCCCCCGCAGCGGCATTCAGAGACGGACCCGGCTGATCGCCGTCAGTACCGGTCTCGTGGCCGCAGCAGCGATCGCGATCCCCAACGCGAACGCCGCCGACCCCACCACGTTCAGCGCCTCCCAGCTCAAGAGCGCCGGCTCCTCGGTGCTCAAGGCTGACATCCCCGGCACCGCCTGGGCCGTCGACGCGAAGACCAACCGGGTCGTCGTCACCGTCGACAGCACGGTCTCCAAGGCCGAGATAGCCAAGATCAAGGAGCAGGCGGGCGCCAACGCCTCCGCGCTCACGATCAAGCACACCGAAGGCAAGTTCCAGAAGTTCATCCAGGGCGGCGACGCCATCTATGCGAGTAGCTGGCGCTGCTCGCTCGGCTTCAACGTCCAGGACAGCAGCGGCAACCAGTACTTCCTGACCGCCGGTCACTGCACCGACGGCGCGGGCACCTGGTACTCCAACTCCGGCCGCACCACGGTCATCGGCTCGACCGCCGGCTCCAGCTTCCCGGGCAACGACTACGGCATCGTGCGCTACTCCGGCTCCGTCAGCCGGCCCGGCACCGCGAACGGCGTGGACATCACCCGCGCGGCCACGCCCAGCGTGGGCACCACCGTCATCCGCGACGGCTCCACCACCGGTACGCACAGCGGCCGGGTCACCGCCCTCAACGCGACCGTCAACTACGGCGGCGGCGACGTCGTCGGCGGTCTGATCCAGACCACCGTCTGCGCCGAGCCCGGCGACTCCGGCGGTTCGCTCTACGGCAGCAACGGCACCGCGTACGGTCTGACCTCCGGCGGCAGCGGCAACTGCCGCTCCGGCGGAACGACCTTCTTCCAGCCGGTCACAGAGGCCCTGAGCGCCTACGGCGTCAGCGTCTACTAGGCCGTTCGGCGGATACTCCCAGCCGCCTCGCACCACCGCACTCGCACGGCACCACCTGCAGCCGGCAGCAGGCGAGCCCCCGCACGCACCCGCGTGCGGGGGCTCGCTGTCGTGCGGCGGGAACATGCGGGAGAGGAACGGCAGTTGGAGGGGAGCCCGGGTGGCTGGATCATGAGGCCCTGGACTCCGGTGTGGCGCACAGCCAGTCCAGTACGGCGGGCAGGGCCTTGAGCGCTCCGAAGTGGCCGGCGTCGGGGTCCAGGACGGGGCGGGCCCGGGGGATCTGGTCCGCGAGCCACTTGAAGTGGCCCACGGGAGAGAAGGTGTCCAGGGCGCCGTGCCACAGCAGCACCGGCCGGGTGATGACCGCCGGGTCGAAGCCCCAGCTGCTGAGCAGGGCGAGATCGTCGTCGAGCCAGCCGTACGCCGAGGTGCTCAGCGACTCGCGGTAGTTGCGCAGCAGCATGTCGCTGATGGCCGGGTCGGAGATGATCCGCCGGTCGGAGTCGGTGAGCCCGTCGCGGATGGACACCAGCAGCTGGGCCGGATCGCTGCGGATGGCGGCGGCGCGCGCGGCCAGCCGGTCGGCGAAGTCCAGCGGGTCGGTGAGGGCCCGGGTGAAGTCCTCGACCTTCGAGGGGGCCATGCCCTCGAACCAGCTCAGTCCAGCGGCGTTCGGCGGTGCGGGACACACCAGCGCCGCCGTACGCCGCACCCGCGCCGGCAACAGCGCGGCGCAGGCCAGTGCGTGCGGGGCGCCGCCCGAGTGGCCGAGGACGGCGAACCGGTCGAGCTTGAGAGCGTCCGCCAGCGCGGCCACGTCCCGGGCCGCGTCGGCCACCAGGCGTCCCGGCCGGCGGTCCGAATCGCCGTAGCCGGGACGGTCGTAGGAGATGAACCGCACGCCGGGGCGCGCGGTGAGGACGTCCTCCGGCACCGTGCCGTGGCGGCAGCCCGGGGTGCCGTGCAGCAGCACCACCGGCGTGCCGTCCGGATCTCCTCGCTCCGTCACCGCCAGCCATCGGCCGTCCCGCATCCGTACGCCGTCGACCACCTGCGTCCTCCGTCTCCCCAACGCGAACATCCCGGAGTTACCGTCGAAGTACACACCCTGTGCGCCCGATTCGGACCCTGGGGGGCCGTGATGGTCGAGGAGCTGGTGGCGGCGGGCGTCTCGCTCGCGTCTGTCGGAGCGGTGTACGTGATGTCGGCGGCGCGGGTCGTCAAACAGTACGAACGCGGTGTGGTGTTCCGGCTCGGCAGGCTGAAGTCCGATGTGCGCGGGCCCGGGTTCACGATGATCGTTCCCGGCGTGGACAAGCTCCGCAAGGTCAACATGCAGATCGTGACGATGCCCGTGCCCGCGCAGGAGGGCATCACCCGGGACAACGTCACGGTGCGGGTGGACGCCGTCGTCTACTTCAAGGTCGTCGACGCGGCCGACGCCGTCGTGCAGGTCGAGGACTACCGCTTCGCCGTCTCGCAGATGGCGCAGACCTCGCTGCGCTCCATCATCGGCAAGAGCGACCTGGACGATCTGCTGTCCAACCGCGAAAAGCTCAACCAGGGCCTGGAGTTGATGATCGACAGCCCCGCGATCGGCTGGGGCGTGCAGATCGACCGCGTCGAGATCAAGGACGTGTCGCTGCCCGAGACCATGAAGCGCTCCATGGCGCGGCAGGCGGAGGCCGACCGCGAGCGGCGGGCCCGGGTCATCAACGCCGACGCCGAACTCCAGGCGTCCAAGAAGCTCGCCGAGGCCGCCGAACAGATGGCGGACACGCCCTCCGCCCTGCAACTGCGGCTGCTCCAGACGGTGATGGCGGTCGCCGCCGAGAAGAACTCGACGCTCGTGCTGCCCATCCCGGTGGAACTGCTGCGCTTCCTGGAGAAGGCGCCGGGACAGGCGCCGTCGGCCCCGGCGGTGCCCCCGCGCCCGGCGCAGGAACAACTGCCGCCCGCCGAACCGCGCTTGGATCCGGACCTCGAAGGGTCGATTTCAAGACAGGACTAGTCCTCACAGACAGCTCATGAATTACCCGCTCGTAGTGTTTGCAGCGCGAACACACCAGGGATGACTGTGCACGGTCAAGGTGAGGGGGCGCGCAACCGCGTTCTACGCGCGTCCGGAAGTCGACCTTGTGTGCCCCCTGTAAGCCTCGGGATAGTGAGCGTTGTTCAACCGGCACGGACGCGGCTTTTTTGTTGTGCGCCGTCCCCCGTGCCGTACGCCTTCCGGTTCGCCAGGCCCCCACAGCCTTTCGGACCGACCCCCCACAGGAGGACGTGAGTTGAAGCACCGACGCATACCCAAGCGGCGTGCCGCCGTAGCAGGTGCGGGCATCGCCGCACTCGTAGCCGCGGGTGTCACCTTGCAGACTGCGAACGCCAGCGAGAGCACGGAGAACTCCGCGCCCGAGACGCTCTCGGTCATGGCGGCCGGAAAGCTCGCCTCGACGCTGGGCAAGGAACTCGGCACCGACGCGGCCGGCACCTACTACGACGCGCAGACGAAGAACCTAGTCGTCAACGTGCTCGACGAGGCCGCCGCCCAGACCGTCGAGGAGGCCGGCGCCAAGGCCAGAGTCGTGGCGAACTCCCTCGCCGAACTCAAGAGCGCCCGGACCACCCTGAAGCAGGACGCGACCATCCCGGGCACCTCCTGGATGACCGACCCGGCCACCAACAAGGTCGTCGTCACCGCCGACCGCACGGTCTCCAAGGCCGAGTGGGCCAAGCTGACCAAGGTGGTCGACGGGCTCGGCGCCACGGCGGAACTCAAGCGCACCAAGGGCGAGTTCAAGCCCTTCATCGCGGGCGGCGACGCCATCACCGACGGCAGCGGTCGCTGCTCGCTCGGCTTCAACGTCGTCAAGGGCGGCGAGCCGTTCTTCCTGACCGCCGGTCACTGCACCGAGTCCATCACCAACTGGCAGGACTCGGACGGCAACGAGCTGGGCACCAACGAGGTCTCCAGCTTCCCGGACAACGACTACGGCCTGGTCAAGTACACGGCCGATGTCGAGCACCCGAGCGAGGTCAACCTCTACAACGGCTCCTCGCAGGCCATCGCGGGCGCCTCCGAGGCCACGGTCGGCATGGAGGTCACCCGCAGCGGCTCGACCACGCAGGTGCACGACGGCAAGGTCACCGGCCTGGACGCCACCGTGAACTACGGCAACGGCGACATCGTCAACGGCCTGATCCAGACCGACGTCTGCGCCGAGCCCGGTGACAGCGGCGGCTCGCTGTTCTCCGGCGACCAGGCGATCGGCCTCACCTCCGGCGGCAGCGGCGACTGCACCTCCGGCGGCGAGACGTTCTTCCAGCCGGTGACCGAGGCGCTGTCTGCCACGGGCACGGAAATCGGCTGACCGCCGCTTTTGTAACACCGTGAAGTCCCGCCCCTTGTATGAGGGGCGGGACTTTCGCGTGCGGTTGGAAGTCCGGTGTGTCGGCTGCGGGTTGCGTCGTGGCTGGTCGCGCAGTTCCCCGCGCCTCTTTGGGGCGCTGCCGAACCGGACGGGGACTCGCCGGACCCACTCAGCGCTTCGGCCAGTACCACAGGGGCTCGTCCAGCGGGCCTCCGCGGCCCGCCACCTCTGTCTGTCCGAACTCCTTGACCAGCTCTATGGAGTTGACGTCCAGGCGGTGACGTATCGCGCCCTTGGCCAAGGCGTCGGCCAGCGGCCTCGCGTGGGTGACGACGATGATCTGGATGTCCCTCGTCGCGGTGAGGATCAGATCGGCGAGCGGGGGGATCAGGTCCGGGTGGAGGCTGGTCTCGGGCTCGTTGAGGACCAGCAGCGACGGCGGCCGGGGTGTGAGCAGCGCGGCAGCCCAGAGCAGATAGCGCAGGGTGCCGTCGGACAGCTCGGCCGCGGTGAGCGGGCGCAGCAGTCCGTGCTGGCGCAGGGCGAGTTCGAACCGGCCGCCGTGGTTCATGACCTCGACCCGGCTGCCGGGGAAGGCCGCGTCGACTGCCTCGTCCAGCGCCTCGCGGTGACCGACCTCGCGGATCGTCTGGAGCGCCGCCGCCAGGTCGGAGCCGTCGCCGCTGAGCACCGGCGTGCGGGTGCCGATCACGGCGGCGCGGGCCGGGGCGTGGGCGTCGGTGCGGACATGGTCGTAGAACCGCCAGGATCTGATGAGTTCGCGCACCGCCAGCACGTCCGGCGCGTGCTGGGGGTCGGCCATTTCGCCGAGCATGCTGTCGTACGGCCGTAGCGTCCCGTGCGCCCGGGACCAGGCGCCGCCCGCGCCGCGCACCTTCACGGCCGCCCCCGTGCGGTCCGAGAGCACGGCGGCGGGGCGCAGCACCGGCCCGCTCCAGATGCACTCGCGCTTGATCTCCGGGTCGACGTCGAACATGGACGGCGCACCTGCCGGGACCGGGTACCCGAAGTCCACCGCATACCCGAACTCGTCCCCCGCGAAGCCCAGTTGCAGGCTGACCGGGCCCGAGCGGACGGTGCCCTGCACCGGAAGGCGGCCCTCGCGCACCGCACGGCTGATCTTCTCGGGCCCCGCCCACAGCACCGACGGCAGCCCGCCCTCGCGCGCGAGAGCCGCGACGGCGCCGCCGCGCGCGGCCTCGGCCAGCAGCCGCAGGGCGCGGTACAGGCTGGACTTGCCCGTGCCGTTCGCTCCCGTGATCACGTTCAGTCTGTCCAGGGGCACGATCAGGCGACGCAGGGACCGGTAGTTCTCGACGGCGAGTGTGCGAAGCATGTGTCCAGGCTTGCAGACGGGACTGACAACGGGCCCGGGTCAGCCTGCCGCCCGCCTCCGTCGGAACGTCGCCGCGGCCATCGTGATCACGATCCCTGCAGCCGCCCACGCCGACAGCACCAGGAGCGACGCCGTCGTGTCGTTGCCCTTGAAGTACGCGATGGAGCGCGCCGCCCACGTCCCCGCGCCCGGCGGCAGCGCAGGGCCGATCGCGTTCCAGAACGGCGGCAGCATCGGCAGCGGGAAGGCGCCGCCCGCGCTCGGGTTGCCCGCGATCACCACGATGAGGATCGCCAGGCCGATGCCGACGATCCCGAAGATGCCCTGGAGCGCGAGCGTTGCGGCCCCTACGGCGAACGTGATCAGCGCGCCGAGCCCCCAGAGGGCGGCCACGCTCCCGGGCAGGGCGCCCAGGATCGGCCCGATGATGACCGCTCCGCCGAGCCCTCCGATGATCGACACCAGCGCCATGGCGACCAGCCGGATCGTCGCGCGGCGCGGGTCGGCGGGCCGGGCGCCGGAGCTGATCGCCAGGATCGAGGCGCACAGATAGCCGCCGACGCACCAGCCGACGACCAGGTAGAAGGACGACAGCCCGTCGAAGTCCTGGGGCGAGGCCGGGGCCACGTCGACGACCCTGACCGTGCGCTGCTCGGCCTTCTCCAGGGTGGTGGCGATCGTCTCCAGGGCGGTGGCGAGGACAGTGCCACCGCCGGTCGCGACCAGGAGCGTGTCCGTCGTCCCCGCCTGGTCGATGATCAGCGCCCCGTCGATGTCCCGGTTCAGGATCTGCTCGCGCGCCGTCGCCGCGTCGGCCACCGCGCGCGGGTCCAGGGGCGAGCCGGGCAGCCGCTCCAGCCGGGTCACCGCCTGCTCGGCCGCGACCTGGGGTGCGACCACGCCGAAGGGGACGTCCTTCGGCTTCGGGTTGTGCAGTGCCCCGACGTAGGAGGCGATGAACAGCAGTTGGAGGGCGATCACTCCGATGACCAGCAGGGTGGCTCTTGGGGTGACGGCGTCCTTCACCTCGGAGAGGAAGCTGTTCTGTGTCATGCCCCTACGGTCCGAGGGGGTGGGCGTTTCCGCAGGTGGGGTGCGGCCGAATGGGTGTCGTACACACGTTCTTCATTATCGTTATCTGTTCGAGATCTTTTGTGGCTCACGCTGTGCTTGGGGTGCCCGTTACATTTGGGGCTCCGGGGGACCTCAACCTTGTTGACCGCAGCGGAAGTTGATCTCCCGTCAGTTCTTTCACAGCCGTACAGCCGAACGCTCGGGGGAAAGCGCTGTGCAGAAAATCCAGCTGACCTACTGGTGGAACGGGCATGAGCCGGGGGATGTCGTCGAGGTCGACGACTCGACCGCGCGCGGAGTGCTCGGTGTGATCGCGCGGCCCGTGCCGGAGGCCGAGGCCGAGCGGGACGGCGAGCCGGAGCCCCGGGGATGAGCGAGCCGTACGTCACCTTTCCGGACGTGGAGCAGCTGGTCGTCGATCTCCTGAAGGACCGTAGTGAGCTGGCCGGTGTCCTTGTGGACGTCCAGCCGCCCTCCGGGTTCGACGGCTCGCAGCGTGCCGTGCTGGTCTCCCGGGTCGGCGGGGCCTGGGCGGAGGATCCCCGGCTCGACAATCCACTGGTCGATCTTGAGGTGTACGGGCCGTCCAAGGCCGCGGCCCATACCGTCTCCCTCGTCGCCCGCGCTCTGATGCTCCAGCTCAGGGGCGCGGTGCACGGCGCGGCGACCGTCGTGGACGTCGTCGAGGAGGACGGGCCGCGCTGGCTGCCCGACTATCGGCACGCCACCGCCAACCGCTATGTCTCGACCACCCGGCTGGTGGTCCGCCCGGCCTGAGCCGGTTCCCTCTCGTACGTCCCCTCAGCGCCTGGTGCGCACCACATCCGTAGCACGTCATGTCCATCTCCCACCAAGGAGCAGTGATGGCCGGAACGAACGCCAAGGAGATCCGGGTCGCGGGCAGTGGCCGGGTCCTCATCGCCCCGCTCGCCACCGCACCGCCCGCCGACACCGGTGCGGCGTGGGGTGCCGAGTGGAAGGACCTCGGCTACACCACCACCGACGGGGTCAAGATCTCCAAGAAGGACAAGCTGGACCCCGTGGACACCTGGCAGAGCGTCAGCTCGGCGAGGTTCGTCTACTCCGACCGCGACCTCAGTTTCAAGTTCCAGCTGCTTCAGCTGAACGAGGACACCCTGCCGTTCTTCTTCGGCGGCGGGCAGGTGAAGGAGACGGCGACCGGGTCCGGCCTCTACAAGTACGAGATGGCGGCCGAGCCGAAGTTCGACGAGCGGATGCTCGGGCTGGAGTTCGCCGACGGGGACGAGGTGACGTATCGCATGATCGTCGCCCGTGGTCAGGTGACCGAGACGGAGGAGATCGCCCTCGTCCGTACGGCCCCCGTGAAGCTGGGCGTCACCTTCACGGCGCTGGCGACGGTGGACGACGCGCCGCTGGCGACGTTCCTGATGAAGGACCCGAGCTTCAGCGCGGCCTGACCGATTCCCCTTCTTTCCAGCTAGGAGCCCTACGCGCCATGGCCCGTTTCAACGTCAACGCCGCCCGTGCCCAGCGTCTCGAAACCCTCGGGAAGGACTGGGAGTTCGAGGTGGACAGCGATGTGTTCCACCTGCCGACCGAGTTCCCGCGCAGCATCGCCAAGCAGATCGCGGCGCTGGACGACAACGACATCGACGGCCTGCTGGCGCTGCTGCTCGGGCCCGAGCAGTTCGAGCGGCTGGGCAAGTACGACATCAGCGTCCAGGACGTCTCCGCGATCCTGGAGGCGTACGGCAACGAGACGGGCATGACGCTGGGGGAAGGCTGAGCCTCGGCGCGCTGGTCGACGAGCACGCCGAGGCCCTGGAGGCGGACCTGCTCCGCCACTACGGTGTCGACCTCCTCGACTGGCACCGGGGCCACCTCTCCTCCCGCCGCCTGCGCGTCCTGACCGAACACCTGCCCGCCGACTCGTCCTTCGCCCGGGCCGTCCATGGCGAACAGGCGGACTGGACGGTCACGGATCATCTGCTGGCGGCGGTCGTCGACCATCTCGCGGTCGCCAACTGGATGTTCGCGACGGCCAACCGGGACGAGGACACGGAGCCGGCGCCTTATCCGGAGCCGGTGCCGCGACCGGGCGGACCCGACTCGGCTGCGGGCGCCTCGGCCGCCGGCCTGTCGGCCGCCGGAGAGGAACGTTCCGCGACCGCGGCCGAGATCGTGGCGTTTCTCGGCTCGCCCTGAGACGCCTTCCACGAGAGAAGACTGAAGATGGCCACTCCTCCACCACCGAATCCGATCGAGCAGTTGCAGCAGCGGATCAGCGCCCTTGAAAAGGAGGCGTCGAAACCCATCCTGCTGAAATTCATCGAGGTCACCACAGCGGAAAAGGTGGCGCTGGCCCTTGGGCCGGGAAAGGTGGAAGGGGTGGTGGCCAACATCGCGGTCAACGCGGTGAAGGCCGAGTTCAATTTCTTCGACCCCATCAAGATGCTCGGACTCCAGGACAGGTACGACGAATTCATCCTGAACAGGTTCCGCTCGGAGGAGGAGAGGAAGCAAGTCAAGGATCAGAAGCCCGAGAACCTCCTGGCAGAGGCCAACAAAGCCAAGGAAGAGATCGCCAGGGCCAAGAACCGGCTGGCCACGGTGGAGGAGAGGCTGGACAAGCCGCGGAGCATCGGTGACATGCGCAAGGACATCAGTGCGAACCGTGCGTGGGCCAAGCAGCAGTTCGATCAGCTGAGAGGCAAGAAGAACCCGCGCGAGGATCTCGCCCGGGTCAAGGGCTCCGCCCCTTTCCCGAGCGTCCACCGGCTGCAACAGCAGGAACAGCAACTCAGAAAGACCATCGCGCAATTCGTCCGCGTGGTGAAGGGCGCGGTTCCCGAAACGGCAGCCCTTGCCGATGAAATGGCCGCGATCGAACGGCAGTTGAAGAAATAAGTTCCTTGGTCCGTCCACCCCGCCCGCCCTACAGGAGTCGAGCATGAGAACCGCACTGGTGCAGGCAACGGGCGCGCTCACCCGCTTCCGGAGCGCCATGACCCAGACGAGCACGGCCGGCAGCCGGCTGCGGAGCGCGGCGACCAGCGCCAGTGGTTCGGTCGACCGGCTCAGAAACTCGGCGACTCAGGCGAGTACGGCCACAAGCCGCCTCAGGACCTCGGCCACCCAGGCGAGCAGCGGCCTCAACCAGGTGCGGTCCGCTGCCAACAGGGCCTCTCGTGATGTCCAGTCGGCGGGCCGCAGCGCGGCGTCGGGCGGTGGGTTCTTCAATCGGTTCAGTCAGGGGCTGCGTACGGCCACCACGGCCCAGCGCGGGCTCAACACCGCCATGAAGGCCAACATCCTCGGTGCCATCCTCGCGCTCATCATGCCGCTCATCACCAAGCTCATCGACATGGCCATGCAGTCGAAGACCGTGCAGGCCGTCGTGCAGGCGGCGTTCAAGATTATCGGGCAGGTGGTGGGGACGGTCATGAAAGGGGCGTCGGCCGCCATCAATTGGCTGGTCGATGCCGGGAAGAGCGTGGTCAATTGGCTGAAGGCCAACTGGCCGTTGCTCGTGGCGATTCTCACCGGGCCGGTGGGGATCGCCGTGCTGGCGATCGTGAAGCACTGGGACCGGATCAAAGAGGCGGTCGGGACGGTGCGGGACTGGATCGTCGACAAGTGGAACGCGATTGTTGACTTTCTACGGGGGGTACCCGGGAAGATCTGGGGCTTCTTCGCCGAACTGCCCGACCGGCTGATGGGTCTGGGCGGCGACCTCATCATGGGGCTCATCAACGGCATCAAGAACTCGGCCTCGGCCCTTCTCAACACCGTGAAGAACTTCATCATCAACACCATTCCCGGGCCCATCCGCAGCATCCTCGGCATCTCGTCGCCGTCCAAGGTGATGATGGGCTTCGGCGGTGACGTCGGCGAAGGTCTCGCGCTGGGCATGGAGGGGGCCGGGAACCGGGTGGCGGGGGCCGCCGGGCGGCTCGCCACCGCCACCGCGCGGAGTGCGATCGGACCCGGTTACAGCCTCGCCGGAGTCGCCGCCCGCTCGGGGGCCGGTGCCGGTGGCGCCACCGCGGCCTCCCCGGTCACCGTCAACGTCCACCCCCGCCCCGGACAGTCCGAGTACGAGATCGGCCGTATCACCGCCCGTGAACTCGCCTGGGCGGCCAAGCGATGAGCGGGCAGCAGCTCCAGCAGCCGGTGTTCGAGGTGGACGGCTGGGCCGGGAACACCGTCGACGACTCCGGCGTCGAATGGTGGGTCACCAGCGAGCAGGGCTGGGCCGGCACCCCGCCCCTCCGGCTCACCCTGACCGACCGGCCCGAGCGGCACGGCGCGTTCGACGCCCCCTCCTACCGGGGCTCTCGCGTGATCACCCTGGAGGGCACCGCCGTCGTCCCCGGCCGGGCGGCCCGCGAAGCGGCCAAGGACCGGCTGGCCGCCGTACTCGCCGACGGCAGTACGCTCACGCCGCTCGTCGTCACCGAACCGCACCGCACCCGGCGGGCGTTGGTCCGGCTCACCGCCGAGACGAAGATCGTCGACCGCAAGTCCGGCTTCGAGTTCTCCCTCACCATGACCGCGCCGGATCCGCTGCGGTACTCGTTCGGGCTCAACTCCAGTACCTGCCCGCTGCCCTCCTCCAGCGGTGGCGTCGTCTTTCCGCTCACCTTCCCCCTGGACTTCGGATCGGGCTCCTCCGGCGGCCGGCTGCTGCTGGAGAACCAGGGCACCGTCCCCACCTGGCCCGTCTGGCGGATCGGCGGGCCCTGTGTCCAGCCGGTGATCACCAACACCGCGACCGGTGAGGAACTCGCCTTCGAACTCACCCTCCAGGAAGGCGAGTTCCTGGTCATCGACACCGACGCGCGCTCGGTCCTCCTCCAGGGCACCGCCTCCCGCCGCTCCGCGCTGCGGCCCGGCTCGGACTGGTTCCCGCTGCGGCCGGGCTCGACGCCCGTGCTCTTCCGCGCCCGCGACTACGCCCCGGCCGCCCGGCTGACCGCCGAGTGGCGCGACGCCTGGCTCTGACCCGCACACCAAAAGAGCTACAGAAGGAACGCACCCGCATGGCTGACTCTAACTTCGAACGTGACTCCGGATGGCTCTCGGGCAGTGTCGTCGACGCCGAGGATGCCCGGCTCGCCACCGGTGTGCTCGCCGCGGCGTCCGCCGACCCCGGCAACCCGATCGCCGCCCGTACGGGAATCAAGCCGGGCCCCGGCAACCCGGGCGCCGTCGAGGCGACCGCCACACCGTCCCGCAACGTGACCGTGCGCCCTTTCCAAGGCGTCGTCCAGGGCACCCGGAGGACCGCGGCGGGCGCGTATCTGATCACGCTCGCCCAGCAGAAGACCCTCGACGTGCTGACCGCGGCCCCCGCCGACTCGTCCTACCCCCGCATCGCCCTCGTCGTGGCCCAGCAGACCGACCGGCAGTACGGCGACGCGAGCGACGGCATGCTCGTCCATGTGGTGGCCGGGGCCCCCGCGGCGACGCCGGGCGCGCCCACGGTGCGCGGCGACCACATCCCGCTCGCCGCGATCACCGTCCGGGCGAACGCTGGGTCGATCGCCCGAGGCGACATCAAGGACCTGCGTGTGTCCACCGTCGCCGCGGGCGGAATGCTGCCACTGCAGACCCACGAGAACCTCCCAGCCGACGGCTACACGGGCCAACGCCTGTACGACCTGGAGACCGGGCTCGACCTCGTACGCGTCGGCAGCGCCTGGCGCCCCGCGGTCACGGGCTCGGTGCAGTTCTTCGGCCCGGCCGACGCGGGCTGGCCGCAGACCGGCACGGCGGGCGCCGACTCCTTCGTCTTCAACCAGGTGACCGTCCCGGCGGCGCCCTACCCTCGGATGCTCTCCTTCTCGGGGCAGGTGATGGTGTCCACCTCGGGCGACGAGCGATGGGACCACGTGGTGCGCGGGCCGGACGGAGCGGGCCTCACCTGTGCCACTTTTCACGGCGGACACACGAAGCTCACCACCACGGTCACGATCGGCCACCAGCTGATCCCCGCGACGACGGGGCCCTGGGTGCTGCAGCAGACCCTCAGCCGGGGCGGCGGCATGACGACCGGCACCGCGGCCGTGCCGACGGGCTCCGCGGCCTTCACCGGTCTGCGTGTGATGGCGTTCCCCGTTCCGTGACATCCCCGAGGCACTGAGGAGAGACATCCCCATGAGCACGCCCATCCCAGAACGAGACTCCGGCTGGGTCTCCAACAGGGCCGTCAGCGCCGAGGACGCCCGCCTCGCGACCGGCGTGCTCGCCGCACCCGGGGCCGGACCGGTCCAGGCCCGCAGCGGCATCCGCGCGGCCACCGGCGACCCCGGCCGGGTCCAGGCCACCGCCACGGTGTCCGGCAAGGTCACCGTGGCCCCCTTCCAGGGCGTGATCCAGGGGACGAGCGCCACCGCGACCGGCGCCTACCTCGTCACGCTCGACCAGGAGAAGCTCCTCGACGTACTCGGCACGCACCCCGCCGACTCGGCCAACCCGCGCAACGACCTGGTCATCGCCCGGCAGCGGGACGAACAGTACGGCGACGCCACCACCGCCATGACCGTCGAACTCGTCAAGGGAACGGCCGCCGCCACCCCCACCGACCCCGCGGTGACCGGCGACCACTTCCCGCTCGCCCGGATCAAGATTCCGAAGAACGCCACGTCCGTCGCCAACGCCAACATCGAGGACCTGCGCCCCTGGACCACGGCAGCCGGCGGCATCCTGCGGGTCTGGGGCGCGGCCAACCGGCCCACGTACCCCTACACCGGCATGTACATCCACCGATGGGACACCAACCATCTGGAGTGGTACGACAGTTCGGCGGGCTGGCGGGCGGTCAACGACGACACCGGCTGGGTCACCCTCCCCCTGCTTCCCAACTGGAACGTGTACAACAACGAGACACCGGCCGTACGCCGGGTCGGCGCCACCGTCCACATGCGCGGCGCCCTGCAGACCGCCGTCGCCCTCTCGGCCAACGCCATCTCCATGATCGCCGTCCCGGCCGGTTTCCGCCCGGCGGTGGGGCACCACTGGTACACCGCGCTGGGCGGTGTGACACGAGGGCTCGAACTCATGCTCCGCACCGACGGCACCGTGGTGCTGTTCGCTCAGGGCGTCCAGTTGCCGGCCACCCAGTTGATCTACCTCAACACCACCTGGCTGGTGGACCAGTGACCCGCATCCCGACCCGCTACACCTACTACACCGCCGACCTCGCCACCGGCGCCGTCACCGACGAACTCCCGCTGTACGACGTCACGTTCAGCAGCGAACTCAACGAAGCCGGCGAGTTCCGCGCCCGGTTGCCCCTGGGCGACCCGCGCGTCACCGTGCACCGCCCCCGGGAACTCACCGAGCCCGGACGCACCGCCCTCTACGTCGAGCGGGACGGAGTGCTCGTATGGGGCGGGGTGATCTGGACCGTCAAGTACACCTCCGCCGACCAGCACCTGGAGGTCGGGGCGGCCGGCTTCCTCTCCTACTTCGACCACCGCCGTGTCCTGCCCGCCGACTTCGACCCGGACGCCACCGATCTGTCCTCGGCCGACGTGCCCTTCATCGACCGAGACCAGTCCGACATCGCCCGCGCCCTCGTCGCCACCGCCCAGGCGCACCCCGGCGGCGACATCAGGGTGCGCCCCGAGTCCACGGCCGGCTCCGGCATCACCCGCACCCTCGTCTATCGCGGCAGCGACCTCAAGAGCACCGGCGAGGCCCTGCGTGAGCTGGCGAGCCTGGAGAACGGCCCCGACTTCGTCTTCGACATGACGTACGGCACCGACGGCCGCCCCGTCCGCCGGCTGCGCGTCGGCATCCCGCACCTCGGCCAGCAGGGCACCCCGCACGTGTGGGAGTACGGGGCCAACCTGATCGGCTACACCTGGCCGGTCGACGGCGCCTCCACCGCGAGCCGGGTCTTCGCCCTCGGCGAGCAGGGCGAGGGGGAGAACAGCCAGCTCGTCGCGGTCGCCGAGGACCGCGCCACCGGACGCCCGCTCACCGAGACCGAGGTCTCCTACGTCCATCTCACCGACGCGGCCCTCCTGGCCTCCCAGGCCCGCTCGGCCCTCGCCGCCGTCTCGGCCCCCGTGGTCCTGCCCGAGCTGACCGTGCGGGCCGACCTGGACCCGGTGCTCGGCTCCTACCAGGTGGGCGACGACGCCACCGTCGTCATCAAGGACGTCTTCTTCCCCGAGGGCACCCAGTTCGACGTACGGATCACCGGGATCGAGGTCACCCCGGGCAATGACGCGGGCGAGGAACAGGTCCAGCTGACCGTGACACCCACTACGCACAGGAGCATCCCGTGACCAGGATCAACCGCCCCGACACCCTCCTGACCGAGCTCCGCGACATCAAGCGCCGGCTGCACGCCCTGGAGACCGCGCAGCGCACGACGCCCGGCACCACCGCCCAGGCGACCGTCAGGGACGCCGAGGAACCCGCCGAGACGGACGCTCCTGACTCCGAGTAGCCGTTTCCGCAGGTGAAGGACGTTCGCATGGCAATCGCACAGACGTTCGGGATTTGGTCTATGGTGAGGGTGAGGCAGTCGGGAACTGATGTTCGATAGCGGGAGGTGCGGATGCCTGGCTTCACCCATCTGCACACCGTCTCCGGGTTCTCCCTGCGCTACGGCGCCTCGCACCCGGAGCGGCTGGCCGAGCGCGCCTCCGAACGGCATATGGACGCCCTCGCCCTCACCGACCGCGACACCCTCGGCGGCACGGTCCGCTTCGCCAAGGCCTGCGCCAAGGCGGGCGTCCGTCCGCTGTTCGGCGTGAACCTGGCGGTGGAGGAGCAGGAGTCCGTACGTCGACAAAAGCGCCGTACCCCGGTCCGCGGCGGTGCCTTCATCGACGAGTCGACACCGCGGGTGACCTTCCTCGCCCGGGACGGCGCCCGCGGCTGGGCCGGCCTGTGCCGTCTCGTCACCGCCGCCCACACCGCCGAGGACACCCCGCTGCTGCCCCGGTCCGCCGCCCCCGCCGAGGGTCTGGCCGTCCTGCTCGGCCCCGACTCCGACGTCGGCCGCGCGCTCGCCGCGGGGCGCCCCGACCGGGCGGCGAGGCTCCTCGCCCCCTGGCGGGAGGCCTACGGCGACGCCCTGCGCCTCGAAGCCGTCTGGCACGACCGCACGGGCACCGGCCCCGGCTCCCTGCGACTGGCCGCCCGCACCGTCGGCTTCGCCGCCGAGCAGCGGATCCGGCCCGTGCTCAGCAATGCCGTCCGCTATGCCGACCCCGGCCTCGGCCCGGTCGCCGACGTCCTGGACGCCGCCCGCCGTCTCGTCCCCGTCGACCCCGCCAAGGGACTGGACTCGGGGGAGGCCTGGCTCAAGGACGCGGGCGTCATGCTCGAGGCGGCCGAGCGGATCGTCGAAGCCGCGGGCTTCCGGCGCGACACCGCACTGCGTCTGCTGGAGCAGACGCAGGCCACCGCCGCCGAGTGCCTGGTCGACCCGGAGGACGACCTCGGCATCGGCACCGTCCACTTCCCCGAACCGCATCTCGTCGGCGCCGGCCGCCGCACCGCACAGCGCGCGCTGGCCTCCCGGGCGGCGGCGGGCATGGTGCTGCACGGCTACGACCACCGGCGCGCCTACTGGGAGCGGATGCACGAGGAACTGGACATCATCGCCCACCACGGCTTCGCCTCCTACTTTCTGACGGTCGCTCAAGTCGTCGACGACGTGAAGAAGATGGGCATCCGGGTCGCCGCGCGCGGCTCCGGCGCCGGCTCCCTCGTCAACCACCTCCTCGGCATCGCCCACGCCGACCCCGTCGAGCACGGGCTGCTGATGGAGCGCTTCCTGTCCAAACGCCGGCTGGTACTGCCCGACATCGACATCGACGTGGAGTCCGCGCGCCGGCTGGAGGTCTACCGCGAGATCATCGGCCGGTTCGGCACCGAACGGGTCGCGACCGTCTCGATGCCGGAGACCTACCGCGTCCGCCACGCGATCCGGGACGTCGGCGCCGCCCTCTCCATGGACCCGGCCGACATCGACCGCATCGCCAAGTCCTTCCCGCACATTCGCGCGCGGGACGCCCGCGCGGCCCTGGAGGAGTTGCCCGAACTGCGCGGGCTCGCGGGTGAGAAGGAGAAGTACGGCAGGCTCTGGGAGCTGACCGAGGCCCTCGACGCCCTCCCGCGCGGGATCGCCATGCACCCCTGCGGAGTGCTCCTGTCCGACGCGTCCCTGTTGAGCCGTACGCCGGTCATGCCCACCAGTGGCGAGGGCTTCCCCATGTCGCAGTTCGACAAGGAGGACGTCGAGGACCTCGGGCTGCTCAAGCTCGATGTGCTCGGGGTGCGGATGCAGTCGGCGATGGCGCACGCGGTCGCGGAGGTGGAGCGGACGACGGGGGAGCGGGTCGACCTGGACGCGCTCGATTTCGAACGGGGGAACGGCGACCCGGCGACGTACGAACTCATCCGCTCCACCGAGACGTTGGGCTGCTTCCAGATCGAGTCGCCGGGGCAGCGGGACCTGGTCGGGCGGCTTCAGCCGGCCACCTTCCACGATCTCGTGGTCGACATCTCGCTCTTCCGGCCGGGGCCGGTCGCCGCCGACATGGTGCGGCCGTTCATCGAGGCGCGGCACGGGCGGGCGCCGATCCGTTATCCGCACCGGGATCTGGAAGGGCCGCTGCGGGAGACGTACGGAGTCGTCGTCTTCCATGAGCAGATCATCCACATCGTCGACATCATGACCGGCTGCGGACGGGCCGAGGCGGACCGGGTGCGGCGCGGGCTGTCCGACCCGGAGTCGCAGGGGCGGATCAAGGTGTGGTTCGCCCAGCACGCGGCGGCGAAGGGCTACGACGCAGAAACGATTCAGCGGACCTGGGAGATCGTCGAGGCCTTCGGCTCGTACGGCTTCTGCAAGGCGCACGCCGTCGCCTTCGCCGTACCGACCTACCAGTCGGCGTGGCTGAAGGCGCACCACCCGGCCGCCTTCTACGCTGGGCTGCTCACGCACGACCCCGGGATGTATCCGAAGCGGCTGCTGCTGGCGGACGCGCGGCGGCGGGGGGTGCCGATCCTGCCGTTGGACGTGAATGTGTCGGGGGTCGCACACCGTATCGAACTGGTGTCTGAATCCGGAGTGTGGGGGCTGCGGTTGGCCCTCTCCGACGTGCACGGCATCAGCGAGGCCGAGGCGGCGCGGATCGCGGACGGGCAGCCGTACGCCTCGCTGCTGGACTTCTGGGAGCGGGCGCGGCCCAGCCGTCCACTCGCCCAAAGGCTGGCCCAAGTCGGCGCGTTGGACGCCTTCGGGGCCAACCGCCGTGATCTGCAACTGCACTTGACCGAGCTGCACCGAGGCGCCCGGGGTGCGGGCGGCGGCCAACTCCCGCTGTCCGGCGGGCGGAAGACCGCGTCGGCCGGGCTGCCCGACCTCTCCTCGGCGGAGCGGCTCAGCGCCGAACTGGGAGTGCTGTCCATGGACACCTCGCGCCATCTGATGGACGACCACCGCGCGTTCCTCGACGAACTGGGCGTGGTGTCCGCGCGGCGGCTGCGGGATGCCAGGCACGGGGAGACGGTGCTGGTCGCGGGCGCCAAGGCGGCGACGCAGACCCCGCCGATCCGGTCCGGCAAGCGGGTCATCTTCTCCACCCTGGACGACGGCACCGGCCTGGTCGACCTCGCCTTCTTCGACGACTCCCACGACGCCTGCGCCCACACCGTCTTCCACTCCTGGCTGCTGCTGGTGCGCGGAGTGGTGCAGCGGCGCGGCCCGCGCAGCCTCAGCGTGGTGGGCGCCGCCGCCTGGAACCTCGCCGAGCTGGTCGAACTGCGCGCCGAGGGCGGCCTCGACGTGGTGGCGGCCCGGCTCGCGGAGCCGGTGCCGGAAGGAGGCGGCGATTCGACGGGCGGACGGCGAATCCAGATGCCCACCGGATACGAAATGCACCCGTGGGCCGATCTGCGTCCGGCGGGTCAAGAGCCTTCACAGATACGGAAATTGTGGCACCAGAGTCCGGGGAGTGCGGGATGACCATCCTCTGCGTACGTTTCCAGCTGCCGCCGGTGCACGAGGCGGCCCTGCCGGAGCTGATCGGGTTGCTCGAGGAGTTCACGCCGGTCGTCGAGGCGCTGCCGCCGGACGGGGCGCTGGCCGATCTGCGGGGCGCCGAGCGGTACTTCGGGCGCAGCGCCGTCGAACTGGCGGCGGTGATCCGCGTCCGCTCCCTGGCCCTGCACGGGGTCGACTGTGCGATCGGCGCCGGGCCCGGCCCGATGCTGGCCCGTATGGCGCTGCACGACGCCCGGCCCGGGGTGACCCATGAGCTGCCCGAAGGGCCGGACGGCATCGCCGAGCTGCCCGTCACCGCGCTCCCCGGCGTCGGCACCGCGACCGCCCGCACCCTGTGCGAGTACGGCCTCGACACCCTCGGCCTGGTCGCCGCCGCCCCCCTGTCCACGCTCCAGCGCCTGGTCGGCGCGAAGACCGGCCGTGAGCTGCGCGAGAAGGCGAACGGCTTCGACCGCGGCCGGGTCGTACCGAACGCCGTCTCCAGCTCCCTCGCCGCCGAACGCCCCTTCCGCCGCGACGAGCTGGACCCCGACCGGCACCGCCGCGCCCTGCTCTCGGCCGCCGAGGAACTGGGCGCCCGGCTGCGCGCCCTGGAGAAGGTCTGCGGCACCCTGACCCTCACCGTGCGCTACGCCGACCGCACCGCGACCACCCGCACCCGCACCCTCAAGGAACCCACCGCCCACTCGGCCGCCCTCATCCGGACCGCGTACGACATGTACGAGGCCCTCGGCCTCCAGCGTGCCCGGGTACGGTCGGTCACCCTGCGCGCCGAGGCCCTCGGCCCCGCCGAACAGGCCTCCTACCAGCTCACCTTCGACCCGGTGGACGAGAAGGCCCGCCGCATCGAGGAGGTGGCGGACCGCGCGCGAGCGAAATTCGGCCCGCACGCGGTGATGTCGGGGACGCTGGCGGCGTAACTCTCCTCGGTGATCTGTCAGTTGGCCCACGGCGGCACGATGCGCGTGCCGTCGGCCAGCTCCGCCTCCAGGCCGATGGAGGTGGTGACCCAGGTGAGCGCGGTCCGGTCGGTCGGGTTCTCGACGCCGAAGGTCGCGCCGGGGTTGATGATCAGGGTGTCGCCGGCCGTGACGCGGTCGGTACGGCCGTCGAGCGTGATCAGCAGCTCGCCGTCGAGCAGGTGCAGGATTTCCTCCCGGTTGACGGTGTGCGCGGGCGCTTTGGTCCCGGGCGGGATCTCACCGCGCCAGGCGCAGAGTTCCTTGCTGCCGGTGCGGGGGGTGGCGTACGAGACGAAGCGGGCGCCGTGGATCTCGTGGGTGACGGCGTCGGTCGGGCGGATGACGGGCATGGGTGGACCTCCTGGCCGTGATGGTCAAGCTGCTTGACTATATGGAACATGGTCAAGCAGCTTGACCGATCCGTCAAGGGTGTTTCAATGCCCCCGTGCAGAACTCCGAAGCCCTCGCCCTGACTGCCGCCCTGCTCTCCGCCGCGGCCGACCTGACGCAGCGCATCAACGACGGCGTCGTTGCGCGCGGGTTCGAGGTGCGACCCGCGCACGGCTTCGCGTTCACTCGGCTCGCCCCCGGCGGGGCGACGGTCACCGACCTCGCTGTCCATCTCGGGGTCACCAAGCAGGCCGCGAGTCAGCTCGTCGAGGAGCTTGTGCGCAAGGGGTATGTCGAGCGCCGGCCGCATCCCGATGACGCGCGCGCCCGGCTGGTCGTGCTGACCGAGCGGGGGTGGGCCTGCACGCGGGCCGCGGAGGAGGCGGCTGCGGATGCGGTGCGGGAGTGGGTCGACGTGCTCGGTGAGAGTGAAGTGCGGGCGTTGTGCGACCGATTGGGACGCATCGCGCCCTATGGCCCTCTCAGGCCCATCTGGTGACGTTTCGTCAGTAGCGCTACCACAGTCGTTGACTAGCACTGACCTTGACGCCCGTCGTCCTGGTGCACGGCACCTTCGGGAACTCCGTCGACAACTGGCTGGGTCTGGGCCTCGCGCTGTATCTGAAGGACCGCGGATACTGCGTCTTCTCCCTCGACTACGGCCAACTGCCGGGCGTCCCCTTCTTTCACGGCCTCGGACCTGTCGACAAGTCGGCCGAGCAGCTGAAGACCTTCGTCGACAAGGTGCTCACCGCGACCGGCGCCACCGAGACCGACCTCGTCGGCCACGCGCAGGGCGGCATGATGCCCCGCTACTACGTCAAGTTCCTCGGCGGCGCCGCCAAGGTGAAGGCACTCGTCGGCATCGCGCCCAGCAATTACGGCACTGACCTCAACGGCCTGACCAAGCTGCTGCCGTACTTCCCGGGCGCCGAGGACCTGCTCACCACCGCCACCCCGGCGCTCGCCGACCAGATCGCCGGCTCCGCCTTCCTCGCCAAGCTCAACGCGGGCGGCGACACCGTCCCCGGCGTCAGCTACACCGTCCTCGCCACCAAGTACGACGAGATCGTCACGCCGTACCGGAGCCAGTTCCTGAGCGGATCCGGCGTGCGCAACGTCCTGCTCCAGGATCTGTGCCCGCTCGACTTCTCCGAGCATGTGTCCATCGGGCTGTTCAGCCGGATCGCCTTCCACGAGGTGGCGAACGCCCTCGACCCGGCCCACGCCACCCCGACCACCTGCGCATCGGGGGCCAGCTGAACGGCGCCGGGGCCTGACCGGCCTGAGCCGCCGGTCAGGCCCCGGAGCCCCAGGGGTGTCAGCGGGCGTGCTGCGCCTTTTGCTCGTTCGCCTCCGGCGTGCCCCTACGGCTCACTCGCGGCCACCGCTCACCGTGCGCCGCCGGACCGACGCGAACAGGGCCGCAGCCCTCAGCGCGAGGGCGGCTGCGCCGCCGACCGCGATGTAGGGGGTGCTGCTGTCGCCGCCGGTCTCGGCCAGGATCTCCGAAGTGCCGGCCGCCTTCGGGTCGTTGGCGACGACCGCCTCGGTCTGAGCCGCGGTGGTCGGCTCCGCGGACGTACTCGCGTCGTCGTCGCCGTGACCGTGGTGTTCGACGGTCGACTTGTCGGCACCATCCTCGATCTGCTCCTCGGAGGGCGCGGACGGGGTCGCGGAGGAGCCAACGGTCGTCGCGCTGCTGCCGCCGAAGGTGACGTCCGAGCAGGAGTAGAACGCCTCCGGGCTGTCCGAACGCTGCCAGACCGCGTACAGCATGCTTGCCAGAGCGCTCGGGCAGGCGGCCGGAGAACGTGTAGTAGCCGCCCGAGGCGGCCGGGTCGGTGACCGTCGCCACCGGGTCAAGTGCCGTGTCATGGACCCGCACAAGGGCACCTTCAAGCTGTACATCACCAAGGCCGGTTACGACCCGGCACAGCCGCTGGCCTGGGACGACCTGGACCTGAACAACCGTTCCTAAGTTGATTGGCCGGTTTCGGCCGTTTCGGGCATTCCGAACAGCTCGAGTTGCTGGTCGTGGATGCTGGGCCCCCGAACGGTGGTGGGGCCGTGGGGCGGGTGCTTTCCGGGTGGGCGTGTTCGCGTCTGACGCACCCCGGGTGTGGTGCCGCGCGTCGTCCTGACCGGAGCCGTCCGCTCCATACGGCCTGGGCTGCGGTGACTCGGCGCTGCGGGGACGGCTGGCCCGGTGCGATCCTCCGGTCGCACGGCCCCCACCTCAACACGCCCTACGGCGTGGGTGGCGGGGGTTTGGCGGGGTCCGTCTTTCCTGCGCCGGGCCGTGCAGCCCAGACCGCGTCTGCCGACGACCACCGCGGCTGCATGATGCCCCGTGACGGTGGTGGTCGTGCTGGTGGAAGTCTGTTCTTTCAGGGGGTTCAGCCAGTGCTGGGCGCCCCACTTGCTGGTGTATGCCGGGTCCACCGCGATCACGGACAGTCCGGCGTGGTGGGCCATGCCGGTGAGCCGGTCGCGGAACTTCGCGGTCGGGATCCCGGCCACCGTGCGGCGGAAGGTCTTACCGCGCCTGCCCCGGCCCAGTTTCTCCCGGCCGGTGGTGCGGGCGTCGGCGAAGTCCAGGTCCTCGATCACCAGGGCCGCGCAGGCGTGGAGCTGGGCGAGGTGGATGAGCTGGGAAACGGCCTCGCGGAGCCGGGCATCCCGTGTCGGGGCGGGAAGGCCCGCCAGTTCCAGGGGGACGGTGCGGGGCGTGCCGACGGGGTTGCCGTGCGGGTCGAGGATCCAGGCGGCGAGGTGGCCGGCGTTGACGTCGACCGCCAGTACCCGGTGCTCGCGCAGAGTGTCCAAGGTGGGGATGGGAACCGGCTGGCCCTTCTTCACCGTGGACCAGGAGGCGTCGAGATACCAGCGTCCGCGTCCGGGGTCGTAGGTGATGTCGTAGCGTACCGGGGCGCCCGAGGTGATCCGGTCGGCCCACTGCTCGCCCCGGTGGGTGAAGAGTGCCGCCGCGTCCAGGAGATACCGGCCGCGCGGGGCATTGGCGTACTTCTGGCGCAGGGGTTCGGGCAGGACGAGGGCGATGGCGCCGTCGGTGGGGTTGATGCTGATGGTGTAGTTCCCGAACGGCGCCCCCGCCTCCCCGTCCGCGGTCAGGAACATCCACCGCGCCGACCATTCCTCATCCCAACCGCCCAGCTCTGCTTGCCATGCGGCCTCGGACAGCGGCTTGGGTCCGGGCGCGTTGTCGTAGAGGTGGTGGCGGGAATTCAGCAGCCTGCGCCCGCCCCGGGTGACCCGCACCCGGCCGCGATCCCGCTCCCGCACCGCTTGGCGTAGATCGCCTTTCAGGATCTGCAGGCGCTGCTGCTTGGCCCGCCGCTCCGCATGGTCGGCGTAGCCGCGCACCGTCTTTCGTCCCCGGCGGACGCTGGTCCCGGGCGGGACAGCGAGACGGGCCTCGATCGCACTGATCGCCCGGCGCAGGGACCCGATCCGGGCGTTCAACGCCCGCCTGCCCAGCTGGTACTGGTCCTCGGAGGTGCGGGTGATCGCACCCGCCCACCGCGACGACGACTGCGAGGTCAGGGCCTTCTTGCGCTCCGCCCGCCGGGTGTTCGCCGCCGGTACGTTCCCCATCCGCACCCGGGCCGCCAGGTCCGCCCCGGCCAGCGCCCCCAGATGCTCGCCAACCGCCCGCAGCACCACCGCGTCCGTCGGCGAGAGGTGCAGCCGGGTCCGGATCCGGCAGCCGGACGGCGGGGCGACCACGAACGGGGCCACCAGCGCACGGTAGGGGCGCAGCTCACACCTCTTCCCGCCACGCGCCCGCTTTCCCACGCCACACACCCCCGCCCCATCCGTGACGATCTCGACGAGCCGAAGCTAACGCCACATCTCACCCCTACGGCGTACGTGTCTGCGATTGGCAGACAACTGATCGATTCCGTACGGGAATGCCCAAAGATGATCACCCGCCAGGCCTCGCACCGCAGGCCACCCTGACCTGCCCGAAAATGCCCAACCGTGACCGACCCATCTAGGAACTGCTCCCAGCCCGGCTGACCGGGTCGCCCATCGAGCCGTGCGCGGACGCGGGCGCGGCGGCCAGCGCGGCCAGCGCGGTCAGGGCGAGCGGGGCGATGCCGACGGCTGCGACGGCGGCGACCTTGCGGCGTACGGGCATGACGGAACTCCTCGGAACGGTCACTGGATCGATGGGCCGGAACCCGTGGGGGGGGGATCAGCAAGCTAGCCCCGGACGACCGTGAAATCGCCTGCTGGAGGCGGGGGAGGGAGATCCTTATGGTTGCTTTAAGGGAGTGCTCAGACTGGGATCAGGTAGCTACGGTTCGAGACATGACAGACGACGAGATCCGGCCCGCCGCGGTCGCCGACGTACCGGCTGTGAAGAGCGTCACCGACGCGGCGTACCGCCCCTATATCGAGCGCATCGGGGTGGTGCCGGTGCCCATGGAGGCGGACCACGCGGCGAACGTGGCCGCGGGGAAGGTGTTCGTCACGGGCGATCCGGTGATCGGCCTGGTCGTGATCGAGACGCACGAGGACCATCTGTTCCTCGACAGCATCGCCGTCCACCCCGACGCCCATGGCAAGGGCGTCGGGCGACGGCTGCTGGAGTTCGTGGACGCACGCGCGCGTGCGCTCGGCCTGCCCGAGGTCAGGCTCTACACGAACGTGATGATGTGGGAGAACCAGAAGATCTACCCGAAATACGGCTACGAGGTCATCGAGCATCGCGCGGACGGGCCGTACGACCGCATCCACTACAGCAAGCGGCTGCACTGACGCGTCTTGACCTCACCCGCCCGGTCAGCCGTCCGGCCACCATGTGCGCGCGATGTCCTTTCGGACCTCGGAACGCTCGGCGGGGCGCTCGTCGGCCTGCTCACGGAGCCGGCGGACGTCCGTCTTCTTCAGGGGCTTCTGCACGGTGACTCGGCGCATGGCTGCCTCCTTCAGGGCTACCGGGTTCCGCGTTGTCACGGAGGTAGACCCTTTCGGCGAGGGTTCCTCATCGGCGCCCGGCTGTCAGTGGCGGTCATCACGATTTCGACCTTCATTCGAGCGAGCCTCGACCAGGACTCGAGTGTCAGTGGTGGCTGTCACGCTGTGAGCATGAGTGATGACGAGAACACGCACGCCGGAGCGGTCGCGGACTGGGACGCGGCGGCCCTCACCTTCGACGACGAGCCCGACCACGGCCTGCGCGACCCCGACGTGCGCCTGGCCTGGGCCGACCGGCTGCGCGCCTGGCTGCCCCCGCGGCCGGGCGACGTCCTCGACCTCGGCTGCGGTACCGGCAGCCTGTCGCTCCTCGCGGCCGAGCAGGGGCACCGCGTCACCGGCGTCGATCTGTCCCCGGCCATGGTCGCGCTGGCGAGAGCGAAGCTCGCCGGCCGTGACGCCGTGTTCCTCGTCGGTGACGCGGCGGCGCCACCGGTGGGCGAGGACCGGTTCGACACCGTGCTCGTACGCCATGTCCTGTGGGCCCTGCCCGACCCCGGCCGCGCCCTGCGGCACTGGCGAGACCTGCTGCGCCCTGGGGGTACCTCCCACGCTTTCGGCAGTGGGGGAGGGCGCCTCGTGCTGGTCGAGGGCGTGTGGGGCACGGTCAGCCCGGTCGGCATACCCGCCGACCGGCTCACCGAGCTGCTCGCGCCGCTCGCTGGAGAAACGCGCGTGGAACGGCTGTCGGACCAGCCCCGGCTGTGGGGGAGGGCGGTGGAGGACGAGCGGTATGCGGTGGTGGTCCGGCTGTGATCCTCAGGCCAGCAGCGCTTCGAAGTCGCCCGTGAGCGCCAGGGCCTCCAGCTCGTCCAGGGCGGCCATCGCCGAGGCCGCGGCCTCGGGATCCCGCCGCTCCAGCCCGCTCTCGGCGAACTCGTCCTCGTCCAGACGTCGTACGTCCGTGCTGTCGGCCGATCGCCAGAGGTCGAGGTCCAGGTCCTCCACGACCAGCTCGGCGCCGGAGAGCACGGCCGGGCGCGTGATGTCGCAGTACCAGCCCTTCAGCTCGCCTCGGGCGTCGCGGACCTCCTTCACCGAGTACCAGCGGTCGCGCCAGTAGTACTCGGTGAAGACGTCACCGGACTCGAAGCGTACGAAGCCGAAGTCACGGGTGGTGTCGCCTGCCCAGGGGGCGCGCACCGTGATCCGGGTGCCGTCGTCGCCGAGCAGCTGCGCCGGGTAACGGATCTTCGTGCGGCCCGCCTTGACCAGGACGACATCTACAAAGGTCTTCGAGTCAGCCGAGTTCGCGGACATAGCGCACCTCCGTCGCGCAGATCTCGTACCCGAACCACTTGTTGATCGCGAGCATCGGGCCGTTCCCTGCGTCGTTGCCCGTGAACGCCTCCGTGAATCCGGCGGCGCGGGCGCGGTGCAGGGAGTCGTTCTTGGCGAGCTTGGCGAGGCCCCGGCCGCGGAAGGCGCGGGCGGTGCCGGTCATCACGGTGCCGTAGCGGGTGCCACCGTCCGTGCGGGCCGCGCTGAAGGCGGCGGGGCGGCCGTCGACGAGTGCCACCGAGGTCAGCTCGGGGCTGAACAGGGGATGCCGCCAGGTGCTCTCCAGCCAGGCCTCGTAGTCCGTGAACTCGTAGTCGACGTCGCTCGGTTCGTCCGACGTCGTCTCCGCGTCCAGCGTGAACAGCGGGCGCGGATCGTCCGCGAAGTCGGCGGCCGGCCGCAGTTCGACGCCCGGTGGGAGGTCCTGCAGCGGAGGGAGGGAACCGTCCACCAGGTCCAGGCGGAGGAAGTGCGCGGAGCGGCTCGCCCGATAGCCGTGTCGCTCGGCGAAGGCGTGGTTGCCGGGCTCGTCGAGGACCCACGCGAAGAGGGCTGTGGCGCCCTGCGCGGCCAGGTGTTCCTCGGCGGCACGGACCAGCAGGGCACCGGCGCCGCGACGGGTCCGGTCCGGGCGCACGTACACATTGACGTAGCCCTGGCCGGGGTCCGGGCTGTCGTAGACCATGCCGACCTGCGCTGTGCCGATGACCTCGCCGTCCTCTACCGCGACCAGGGGGCTGTAGTGCGCGTCGGGGTGGGCGTGATTGACGTCGTAGGCGATGGAGTCCGGGGTGACGAGATAAAAGGGGAGTGCCAGGTGGCGGACGTGGGCGAAGCCCTCGACGTCGGCCCGGATTTCGGGGCGCAGCTCGCGCACGGTGACTGTCATATGCGCGCACGCTACGTGGACCGTGCGCCGGGATGCCTCTCATTTTCCTGCGGTGCGGGACAATCGGCCCGTGACCTTGAAGATCCACATCGATGACAGTGCCCCGCCGTACGAGCAGGTGCGTGCGCAGATCTCCGAGCAGGCGCGGGCGGGGGTGCTGCCCGTGGGGTACCGGCTGCCGACGGTGCGGGGGCTCGCCGAGTCGCTCGGCCTGGCCGCGAACACGGTCGCCAAGGCGTATCGGGCGCTGGAGGCGGACGGGGTGATCGAGACGCGGGGGCGGAACGGGACGTTCGTGGCTGCCGCGGGCTCCGCCGCTGAACGGGAGGCCGCGTCGGCCGCTCAGGCGTACGTGGAGCGTGTGCGGCGGCTGGGGCTCGGCGAAGAGGAAGCACTTGCCGCCGTCCGGGATGCGGTGCGGGCTGCATACAGCAAGGGCTGAGAGGACAGACGGTCACGTCGTCGGCACCTGCTCCGGTACCCGCGTCACCCTCAGCCCCGCCTTCCTCGCCACCCCCGCGAACAGCACCGCGTCCTCCACCGCCGCTCCGCCCGGGTCGTTGTTGAAGTAGGCATAGACGTCGTGGCCGTCGGTCCAGGTGTCGGTGATGCGGTGGACCCAGGTGGTCAGGGACTGGCGGCCGTAGCGGGGCCAGGGCTGGGCCCGGCCTTGGTGGAAGCGGATGTAGCCCCAGTCGGTGGTGCGCCACAGGGGGGTCATCGGGCGGGCCTGGATGTCGGCCCAGCACAGGGCCGCGCCCCGGGATTCGAGGACCTGGCGGATCGACTCGGTCCACCAGGAGTGGTGGCGCGGTTCGACGGCGACGCGGGTGCCGCGCGGGAAGCAGGCGAGGCAGGCGTCAAGGAGACCGGGGTCGGCGCGGAGGGTGGGCGGCAGCTGGAGGAGGACCGGGCCCAGGCGGTCGCCGAGGCCGGCCGCGTGGGTCATCAGGCGGTGCACCGGTTCCTCGGGGTCCCGCAGCCGCTTGATGTGGGTGAGATAGCGGCTCGCCTTGACCCCGACCACGAAGTCCGGCGGGACGCGCTCCCGCCAGGCCTCGAAGTTCTCCCGCGTCGGCAGCCGGTAGAAGGCGTTGTTGATCTCGACCGTCGCGAACCGCTTCGCGTACTCCTCCAGCCAGAGCCGCGTGGGGCAGTCCGCCGGGTAGAGAACGCCCCGCCAGTCCTTGTACTGCCACCCCGACGTGCCGACGAACAGGGTCATACGTCCATCAAAGCACCGGTCGCCCGAAACCACCGGCTACAGCTACCGCCTGGCTACAGCTACCGCCTAGAGATACAGCCCCGCGTCCGCCCGCCCCCGCGGCTCCGGCAGCGACGTCGGTGACGTGCCCCGGCGCAGTGCGTACAGCTCGGCCAGGGTCGCGCCCTCGCGGTCGATGCCCTCGTCCGTGCCGAGCCAGTTCACCGACTCCGCGTGGGTCAGCGGCCCGACCTCGATGCGGGCGAGACAGCGGCCGGGGCGGACGACGGCCGGGTGGAGGCGTTCCAGGTCCTCGTTGGTGGTGACGCCGACCAGGACGTTGCGGCCCTGTCCGAGGAGGCCGTCCGTCAGGTTCAGCAGCCGCGACAGCGCCTGGCCGGCGGTGTGCTTCGCCTCGCCGCGGATCAGTTCGTCGCAGTCCTCCAGGAGCAGCAGCCGCCAGCGGCCCTTGCCCGTCGAGTCCTCCTCGCCGATCGCGATGTCCATCAGATAGCCGACGTCACTGAAGAGCCGCTTGGGTCCAGCACGCAGTCCACCTGGCACCAGTCCCGCCAGGACCGGGCCAGCGTGCGCAGCGCCGACGTCTTGCCGGTGCCCGGCGGGCCGTGCAGCAGGAGCAGACGGCCCGCGATGTCCTCCGGGGTCGTCTTCATCAGGCGGTCCATCGCGTCCGCGACCGGCGCGGTGTAGTTGGGCCGCACCTCGTCCCACGTACCCGCGGAGATCTGCCGTGTCGTGCGGTGCGGGCCGCGCCTGGGGGAGACGTACCAGAACCCCATCGTCACGTTCTCCGGCTGCGGCTCGGGTTCGTCCGCGGCGCCGTCCGTGGCCTGGTCTAGGACCTTCTCCGCCAGCTCCTCGCTGGTCGCCGTGACGGTGACGTCGGCGCCCCGGTTCCAGCGGGAGATCAGCATCGTCCAGCCGTCGCCCTCCGCCAGCGTCGCGCTGCGGTCGTCGTCGCGGGCGGAGCGCAGCACGCGGGCGCCCGGCGGCAGGAGGGTGGCCCCGGACCGTACGCGCTCGATGTTCGCCGCGTGCGAGTACGGCTGTTCGCCCGTCGCGAAGCGGCCGAGGAACAGCGCGTCGACGACGTCGGACGGCGAGTCGCTGTCGTCGACGTTGAGCCGGATCGGCAGAGCTTCGTGAGGGTTCACAGACATGGGGCCATGATCCGGCACGCGGGCGCCGTGCGCACCCGGTTTCCGCAGTGGGCCCGGAGTGTCGGGTGTGTGGTGTATCGCCGGTGTTGGTGGTGTCCGTCCGGTAACGGGAACAGCCTCCCGAACGGCCGTTTCCGCCGATATTGTTGCCCCCGATGGGACGTCATGGGTGGAATTCGGGGGCAGGGCGGTGGCGGCTCACCGCGCTGCTCGGTGTGGGTGCGGCCGCGCTGGCCCTGGTCGTGACCCTGCTCAACACGCTTCCGGGGAACGGCACGAGTACCGACGGCACCTCACGCGCGGGCGACAAGGTGCACGGCACACCGGCCCCCACGCCGGACAAGCCCGAGCCCGAGGTCGGCTGGGGCTTCACGCACACCCAGTTCAGCGCCGACGAGGGCAGTTCCGCCGCCGTCGCCCGCGTCGAGGGGCTGCTGTCGCAGGGCGGGGGCCTGCCGCAGATCCAGCACATCATGGGCTGGGGTGCCGACAACCCCGAGCCGGTGAAGGGGCGTTACGACTTCGAGGCGATGGACAGCCGTATCGACTTCGTCCGTCGGTCCGGCGGCACCCCGGTGGTCACACTGTGCTGCGCGCCGGACTGGATGAAGGGCGGCAAGGCGGGTGTCGACGACACCGACTGGAGTCAGGCCGCTCTGGAGACCGCGCCGGAGCCCGAGCACTTCGACGACTACGCCGCGCTCGCCGCGACCGTCGCCAGGCGCTATCCGGACGTGCGCCACTTCATCGTCTGGAACGAGTTCAAGGGCTTCTGGAACGACGCCGAGGCCCGCTGGGACCACGAGGGCTACACCAAGCTCTACAACCTCGTCCACAAGGCGCTGAAGAAGGTCGACAAGGACATCCTGGTCGGCGGCCCGTACCTGGTCATGGACAGTCTCGATCCGCGTGAGGACGACGCGTCGAGGACGTTCAAGGGGCCCTGGGGCGCGATGGACCAGCGGATCCTGGACGCCTTCGACTACTGGAACGAGCACAAGGCCGGCGCCGACTTCGTCGTCGTCGACGGCTCCAGCTACACCAGGGACGACGAACTGCTGCCCGACGAGTTCGCCGCCGCCGACAAGTTCACCGCCGTCGGCCAGTGGGTGCGCGAGCGGGCCCCCGGACTGCCGTTGTGGTGGGCCGAGTACTACGTCGAGCCCGCCGACGGCAACGACGACCGGCACGACTGGTCCGAGCCCCGCCGCGGCGCCGTCCAGGCCGCCGGGATGATCGCGATGGCCAAGGGCGGCGCCTCCTCCGGCTTCTACTGGAACCCGGAGGAGGAGAAGGGCACCGAATGCCCCGGATGCCTGTGGACGCCCACATCCGGGAGTCGGGGTGGCCAGAAGCTGCCCATGTACGACCTGGTCTCGCGCTTCAACGCCGAGTTCCCGCCCGGCACGCGGTACGAGAACGTCTCCGTCGCGAAGGCAGACGTCTCCAAGGTCCGGGTCCTCGCCACCGACAAGGTCGCCCTCGTGGTCAACACGCGGGACCGGCAGGTCGGCGTGACGGTCGACGGCCATCGGATCACGATGCAGGCGTACGAGGTGAAGTGGCTCCGGCGTTGAGCCACTTCACCTACTTGATCGTCAGGAACCGCTGCACCAGCGAAGCCAGCAGCACCGCCAGCAGAGGCAGCGAGAACCAGAACGTGCTCTGCAGCCGGCGCAGCTGCCGCACGCTCGGCCGCACCGCGACCCGGACCACCTCGCGCGCCGTGAGCAGCACGATCAGCGCGAGGGCGGCGAGGCCTCCGACGACCGACCAGGGCGTCCAGGTCACCTGGGGCCCGATCGGACCGGGGTCGGCCTTGGGGATGTCGCCCGCGGGCTGCTTGCGCAGGGTGTAGATCGTCACGTCCTCGTTGACGTAGGCCTTCGTCAACTCCCGCCGCCTGTCCAGGTTCTGGATGAGCCTGGTGTCCCAGGTCTTCGAATAGCCCATGTCCAACTGCAGATAGACCACCTGACTGCGGTTGATCATCAGATACGAGTTCGGGCCCGCGTCCTTCAGCGCCTTGACCAGCCCCGACACCAGCACCGGGTCGGTCGGCGCCAGAGTCGGCAGATACGCCACCTTCTCCATGTCCTGCGAGCCCCACGGCATCGCCGGAGTCACGTCGTTCACCGTGTCGCTGCTCAGCCACAGCAGCCGGGCGCTCGGCTCGTCATGGGCGTACACGTACTCCATGCCGGCGACCTCGCCGGGCCGTACCCGCTCGAACGGCTCGTTGCCCCAACGGGCCACCAGGAAGCCGCCCATGAGGACGAGCCCCGCCATCAGCGCGGCCAGCGGTGCCAGGCTCACCCGGTCCTTGGCGCGCTCCTTCGCGGTGACGCCGGTACGGGGGAAGAGGGCGAGACCCATGAGCAGGGCGGCGCCCGGCAGCGCGAACATGAAGACGCGCAGCGCCATTTCACCGCCGTACGACTGCATGCCGAAGCCCAGGAACGGCACGAAGGTCAGGACGAGCAGCGAGCGCTCCCGGTACTTGTGGTCGCGCCGCCGCCACCAGCCCCAGCAGGCGAACGCCAGCACACCGCCGGCGAGCAGCACGCGCGCGTACAGCACGAGTTTGTGTGTCGAGCTGCCGCCCTCGATCCGGCCGGACACCGACGAGGACACATTGCCGCCGACGCCGCCGACCCCGCCGAACAGCTCGTCGAAGTGGCCGGACCAGTACGGCTCGGCCATGAAGCCGATCCAGGAGATCACCATCACGCCGAACAGGATGGGCAGGCCGCGCAGTTCGGACTTGCCGATCAGGACGAGGACCGTCACCAAGCCCAGCATCACGAACGGGGTCAGCTGGTGCGCGGGCACGGTCGCCGCGAACAGGCCGAGCACGACCATCAGCAGCACGGCACGCTGCCGCCGGTCCGTCGGCTCGACCTCCGCCTCGCCGGGCCGCTGCTTCGTCCAGATCACCCGGCGCGCGCGGAACCACACCAGCAGGATCGCCGCGAACACCAGGTACAGCAGATAGGTGAAGCCCTGCGGTGAGAAGTAGTCCTGGCCGACCCACCCGCTGAGCACGAACACCCAGACGCCGGTCCACTTGGCGCGCCAGCTCGCCCGCATCGAGCGGGTGAGCAGGAACACCGGCACCAGGTACAGCAGCTGCATGGTCAGCGGCCACCAGCGGATGATCCCGGTGAAGTCCGTGACCCCGCAGGCCTCCGCCACGAACGTGGCCGCCGCGAAGAAGCCCGGCCAGCTCCAGCGCGCGTCCAGGTCGGGTACGGCGGACCCGGTCCGGTCGATGTAGTCGAGGAAGCCCAGATGCTGCCAGGCCGTCGCGAACCGCGGTTCCGTCTCGATCACCGCGGGCAGCGCGTGCAGCGACACGACGGTGGCGAGCAGCGTGATCAGCAGCAGGGCCCGGTGCTCACGCTGAGGCCAGAGCAGCGAGGCGAACACCACGATCAGCAGCGCGGCGCCGGTCAGCGTCGGCAGCGGCAGTACGGAGATCAGCCCCAGCCCGCCCATGCCGTCCAGGTCGGTCTCGCCGAGGCGCAGCGCCGGGACCCAGTACAGGAGCAGGGCGGCGATCAGCAGACAGCCGAGGAACAGGCCGGAACGGGTGGGTTGCAGGCGTTCGCGGAGGGAGCGGGGTTCCGGGGGTTCCGGGATGTCCGGAACCTCGGCCACCGGCGCCGGAGCAGACGGATCAGGAGCGGCAGACACCTCCAGGCCCGGCTCCCGCTCCTCCACCGGCAGCCCCACGACCTCCGGCACCCTCGGCTGATGCGCCCAGGTCGGCCGGTGATGGTCCACCCGCACCACCGGCGTCCCCGTAGGCGGCGTCCCCGGCCCCGGACGCACATCCGGACGGCGTTCCTGATGGTCGAAGTCGACGTGGATGCCCAGGGTGAGCGTGTCGGAGTCGAGCGCCCAGCCGGGCCTGACGGGGACCTCGCGCGCCCCCAGGTCGGCGAGGTCCCCGTCGGGCGGTGCCGCGTCCTGGGGAGCGGCGGCCGGTGCGGTCATGACGGTCCGCAAGAGCTTGGGCGCGGCGATCGCCACGATCACGGCGAGGCTGCCGACCTCGGCGACGCCCGCTCCGGTCAGCCCCATGCGGGGCAGCAGCACCAGCGTCAGCCCGAGCACCAGGGCACACAACAGCCCCTGCAGCCACGCGAGTCCGGCGGTACGGCTCTGCGCTCGCAGCACCGCGAAGTACGTCTCCATCACGACCCGCAGCAGCCCGCCCACCGCGAACCACCGCAGCAACGGCGTGGCCGCGTCCGCGTAGCCCCCGCCGAAGACACCGAGGATCCACGGGGCGCCGAAGAACAGGATGACGGCGACCGGCACCATGATCCGGGCCATCCGCTTCAGTGCGGCACGGGTGTTGGCGGCCAGCCGCCCCGGATCGTGCGAGCCCTCGACGGTCAGGGAGGCGCCCATGTTGATGGCGAGCAGATTGACCGTCCCGCCGATGGTGGCGGCGATGTAGAAGTACGCGTTGTCGGCGGAACTCACCTGCGCGGCGACGATCACCGGCACCAGATAGACCACCGCGAGCGAGAACAGCGAACCGGTGTAGTCGCCCGCCAGGAACCGCCCGATCTCCCTCAGCGTCGGCGGCTCGGCGTGCTCGTCGGTCGCCTTGACGTGCCCCGGCACCAGCCGCCGGAACACCAGCCAGCCCAGCGGCAGCACCGACACGGCGATCGCCGCGACCCACGACACGAAGACGCCTGCCATCGGGACCGCCGCGGCGATCACGACCAGCAGCACCAGCTTGACCGCGGAGAACACGGTGTTGCCCACCGGCACCCACAGCGCGTTGCGCAGTCCGGTCAGCACCCCGTCCTGGAGGGTGAGCAGATTCCAGGCGATCACCGCGACCACGAACCCGAGTGCGGGCAACGGCCCGTTCAGGAAGCGGTACGACGGCCCCCACATGTCCAGCGTGAGCAGGAAGACGCCCGCGGCCAGCGCCACGATCACCGAACTGCCCGCGTAGGTACGGAAGATGAGCCGCCCGGTGCTGCGTCCGGCGAGCGGTATGAAGCGGGCCAGCGCGCCGGTCAGCGTCACCGCGGTCAGCCCCGCGAGGAGCTTCAACGCGGCGATCGCGGCGGAGCCCTGGCCGACCGCGGACTCGGAGTAGTAGCGGGCGGCGACCACCCAGTAGCCGAGGCCCAGCACAGCGGAGATACCGGTGTTGAGCATCAGCGCGTAGGCGTTGCGGAACAGCTGGCTGCCGCCCCCGGACCGGCCGAGGCCGGGCAGACGCAGCCGGCGCCGCGACCGCTCGGGCGCCTGTGTCCCGGGCTGGGCCTCGGTCTTGGTGGTCGTGTCAGACACGGGAACGGATGGCCTTCCGGCGGACCTGTCGGGCTCTGCGGACCAGGGCGTACCCCTTGGTGAGGGCACGGTCCCCCGCGAACGTACGCGCGATTCGGCGGCCCTCGGCCAGCCGCGTGAACTCGTCGGTCGACGTGCTGCGCCGCACGGTGAGACGGGTCAGGGCGTACGGCCCCTGCCGGCGCCGCGCGAGGCCGTTGTTGACGGCGAGCGCCTGGCCGTACCCCGTCTCGTGGACCGCCTCGCGCACCCGGCGGCTGGAGTAGCCGTACGGGTAGGCGAACGAGGCCGGTACGGAGCCCAGTTCGTCCTGGACGATCTCCTTGCACAGGATCAGCTCCCGGCGCAGCCGGTCGTCCGGGAGCTGGTCGAGCTGCGGGTGGGTGTGGCTGTGCCCGCCGATCTCGACGCCGGCGGACGCGAGGTCGCGGACCTGGTCCCAGTCGAGCATGGTGTCGAGTGCGCCGCCCGCGTTGTGCGGGCCGCGCAGCCAGCCGGTGGTGACGAACACGGTTGCCGCGAAGGAGTGCTTGGCGAGCACGGGCAGGGCGTGCCGGTGCACGCCCTCGTAGCCGTCGTCGAAGGTGACCAGGACCGGGCGGTCGGGCAGCGGTCCGCCGTAGCGCCAGCGTTCGGCCAGCTCCGCCGTGGAGACGGGGGTGAGGCCCAGGTCGGCGATCGCCGCCATCTGTTCGGCGAACGCCTCGGGTGTCACCGACAGGGCACGGGTGGCATCGCTCGGTTCGGCTGCCACCGCGTGGTACATGAGTATCGGCACGCGCGCGTCAGTCACGACCGCCCCCCGACTCCGGCACGACGAAAGCCCCCTTGCGTGCCCGCACGCTCCCCACGACGTATCCACCCGCCGCCGTCAGCACCCCCGCGACGATCGCGCCCGCCCGTCCCGCGCCGCCCGGCCGGGCCAGCAGGGCGTCGCGCAGCCCGCGGGCCACTCCGGCGGGCAGCACCCGGGTCGCGTACCGGCGCTCCGACTCAAGTCCCTTGTCCGCGCCGACACTTCGGGCCACCAGCGCCTTGGACAGGCCCTCGGCGTATGTGCGCGTGCGGAAGTACCCGAAGTGCTCACGCGCCTCGGGCACCCTGTGGTGGATCACCGCACGGTCGTCGATCAGCAGCACGCCCTCCGGTCTGGCCCGGGTGAGCCGGATGCACAGCTCCGTCTCCTCGCAGCCCAGCGGGCGCTTGTCGCCGTCGCGTCCGATGCCGGTGGCGAATCCGCCGGCCGCCTCGAACGCCGTACGACGGAACGAGGCGTTGCCGCCGAGGACGTTGCGCACCCGGACCCGGCCGGCGGGCAGGCCTTTGTAGGTGCAGCCCACCACCCAGTCGAACTCCTCCGGGAACCAGGCCGGCCGGCGCCGCGACGCCCAGATCGGCATGGTGCGCCCGCCGACCGCCAGGACGCGCGGGTCGGCGTACCCGTCCGCGAAGTGCCGCAGCCAGTCGCGTTCGGCGACGGCGTCGTCGTCGAGGAAGGCGATCACCTCGCCGTGCGAGGCCGCGATACCGGTGTTCCGGCCGGCGGACAGACCGCGGGGACCCGCGTTGGCCAGCACCCGCACCTCGGCCACTTCCTTGTACTCCTGGGCCAGCCGGTCCAGGAGCGCCGCGTTGTGGTCGACGATCAGCAGTGTCTCCAGGGCGGGCCGGGACTGTGCCCGGACCGAGGCGACCGCCGCGAGGATGTCCTCCCAGCGGTCCTCGGTGTAGACGCAGATCACGACGGAGATGTCCGGACTGCTCAAGACACCTCTCCCCGCGCCGAGTCGAGCACCGAGTCGAGCATCGGGGAGTGCTGCTCACGGCGGCGCAGGGCACGCCGGTTGGAGCGCTCCTTGAGGATCACCTTGAGCACCCGCAGCCCGTCCCGCACGGCCCGCAGATTGCTGGTGCCGTGGATGCGGAGGTACTCGTGGCTGGGTATCTCCTGCACCTTCAGACCCGCCTTGACCACCCTGATGTTGATCAGGGTCTCGATCTCGAAGCCGGTGCAGTCGAGCTCGATCTTGTCCAGGCAGTGCCGCCAGAACGCGTTGTATCCGTAGCAGAGATCCGTGTAGCGGGCGCCGAACTTGCGGTTGACGGCCGTGCACAGCGCCCAGTTGCCGAGCTTTCTGATCGGCGTCATGTCGTCGGTGCCGCCGCCGTTGGCGAAGCGTGAGCCCTTGGCGAAGTCCGCGCCCGAGACGAGGGCGGAGACGTACGACACGATCTCGTTGCCGTCGGCCGAGCCGTCCGCGTCGACCATCACGATGATGTCGCCGGTGGCCGCCTCGAACCCGGTGATCAGCGCGTCCCCCTTGCCCTTGCCGCGCTGCTCGACGACCTTGACGTCGGGCCACAGCTCGCGGGCCACTTCGACGGTGCCGTCGGTGGAGTTGCCGTCCACCAGAACCACTTCGTGGATCCAGCTGGGCAGCGTCTTGAAGACGTACGGAAGATTCTCCGCCTCGTTCATGGCGGGAATCACCACACTCACCGGTGGCGTGATGGCCAGGTGAGTGGAGATGGGCCGGTAGGCACCGGCGGTGGTCGGATCCTGGCCCGTACTGGCCGGGCGCAGAACTGAGCTCATGAGTCTGGTCCCTCTCGTCCGGTGGACCGCCCGCCCCCGGGCGGCCCGGCTCTTTGTCCGGTTCGAAAGGGGGGTATCTCACTTACGGCATGCCGACATCGATCTCCGTGCATGCCGGGTGAGCTGGCAAAGCCGGCCGACTGCCGCGATCGGGCATTCGGTCGCGCGGCACGACTCGGCACATGGTGTGGTCACCGAGCACGGCACCCCCCTACCGCGCCCCGCTCCGGAGCCATCGCGGTCCTCGAGCCCCTCCCCTTGGACCGAACGCCGATGACCCGATGCGGGTGAGATGTACGACGGTATTGACGATTGAGCCTGTATGGCAAGACCTGGAACAAGGCCTCACATTTTTGTTGTTGTGTCCGCTATCGAACGATAGATAGCGATACCTATAGTCCCGATCGGATTTTTCCTATCCGTTTGAGCATGTTGTCCGCTCGTTCGAACAGTTCCGGCCGGGCCACCACCGTGTTGCGCAGCGCCCGGACCGGGGCGCGGCGCGCCCGGTGCCCGAGCGCCACCGGGTGGCGGCGCGTCACCCACCCTTCGGACACGCTGAGTTCCCGTGTCTTGAGGGAGTCCTTGTATTCCTTCTGGCCCCGGCCGAGATCCAGATAGGCGATCCCGTCGGCGGCGGCAGCCTCCGCCATCCGCAGATGCAGGATCAGACCCGGCGAGTACTTCGAGAACGCCGGGTCGTACGCCGGGAACCAGCAGGCCAGCACCCGCTCGGTGCGCAGCCCGAAGTGCGCGGCGACCGGCTTGCCGCCCGCGTACAGCACGGACAGGATCCCCGCGAACGGCTCGGAGCGGGTGTGGAACAGGTGCCGCACGAGCTGCGTGATCCACTCGTGCGCGAACCGGTCGCTGCGCCCGGTCCTGCGGTACTGCGCCGACTTCCACGCCATGAGCGTGCGCAGGGCGGCCGGGTCGCGCTCGTCGTGGACGTAGCGCACCTCGCCGGCGTCCCGGCCGAGCTTGCGGTCCTTGGCGAGCGTGGTCTTGGTGAACTTCGGTGACCGGGCCCGCAGATCGCTCAGATAGGTGTCGTAGCCCTGGTCGACGTCCATCACGGGCGACGCGAAGCTTCCGGTGGCCTCCGCCTGGAACGGCCCCTGGCCCTGCACCAGGTGGTCGAACTCCCAGACGGACAGCCCGCAGGCCCGCAGCAGCGCCCGGGCGTCCCAGCTGAACCCGGGCCGGTGCACCAGGCCCTGGGCGTCCGAGATGCCCAGGCCGATGGCCCGTCCGATGCCGGCGGCGGACCGCTGGTGCGGGAAGAACGCGGCCGGTTCGCCGCCCTTCCGTACGACCGCGATCCGCACCCCGCGCCGGTGCCGGCCGACCGCGAGCGTGAACTCGGGGGACAGGAAAGGGTTCGCCAGTTCGGGAGATCCGTGCAGATGAGCCTTCGACTGCATGGCTGTCCAGGCCGCCCGGTCGGCTTCGCTCAGCTCGCCGGGGCGGTACACGCTGATGTCCACGTCAGTCAGTCCGCCTTTGAGCCGTACGGCCGCGCAGCCGCCGTACCAGAACCAGCAGGAGAGTCAGGGAGCTGATCGCGGTCACGGCCGCGACACCGCCTCCGATGGACCACCGGTGCACGGCCAGCATGGCCTGGGCGACCAGCATGTTCACGACGATCGCGCCCGCGACCGCGACCGGGATCCGGCCGAGCGGGGGCAGTCCGTGCAGGGCCGCGGCGATGGCCGCAGCCGGTGCCACGAGCAGGAAGAAGAGGGTGAGCGGGCCGCGCAGCGGCGAGCCCGAGTCGGCGAGCGCGAGCACCGCGCCGATCCCCGCGACGGCGGTCGCCGCGCCCGCGAGCAGCGGCGTCAGGTCTGTCGCCGGCCCGGGACGTGCGCGCTCGGCGCCGTCCGTTGAAGAACGCTTGATACCTATGGTCTGCATTGGCGACTTTGCCCCCTGAAGCGCCGGATGCCGGGCTTCAATGTGACGCAGCCGTGCGGGGGCCGTCAAGACGGGGAAGACGGTCACCCCTACTCGTGACGCTCTTTGCACAAGTGTTCCCCGGAGACGACGGACGCCTCCGGGGAACTCCCTGTCACTTCAGGCCCGTTGCCGTCACGGAACGATCTTCAGCAGCCGGTTCGGGAGCCGGTGCCCGGGCTGGTGACCACGCCGGTGGTCGCGCCGCTGGTCAGCGCCGAGGCGACCTGCGCCGGGGTGGACGAGGCGTGATTCGCGAGATAGACCGCGGCCTCGCCCGCGACGTGCGGCGTCGCGATCGACGTACCGGAGATGGTGTTGGTCGCGGTGTCGCTGGTGTACCAGCCCGCCGTGATCGAGGAGCCCGGCGCGAAGATGTCCAGAATCGAGCCGTAGTTGGAGTAGCTCGTCTTTGCATCCGTGTTGGTGGTGGCGCCCACCGTGATCGCCGAGGCGACGCGGGCCGGGGAGTGCGAGGAAGCGTTGGCGCCGCTGTTGCCCGCAGCGACCGCGTAGGTCACGGTGGGTCAGCTCGCGCTCTGTGCGACCAGAGGATCGTGCCGAGAGGGCTGCCCGTCGGGGCGCTTGCAGCCGAGGGCCGCAGGAGGGTGGACGAGCTCCGCTGAGGACTTCGCGCAGCCCGCAGCCGGGTCTGCGGCGAGTTGCTTGGCCTCGGTCGCGGAGAGGGTGGCCGGGTAGCCGTTCAGTGCGGTGCCGAACGTCTTCTTCACCGTGCCGCCGTGCTCCGTGACCAGGCTCTTGCTCGCGCTCGACGCGGCTTTTTCGGCCGCGAGCACCTTCCCTCGGCCGGTGCGGCCTCGGGGGGCGCGTCATCGCGCACACGGCCCGGAGCGTCGCGTTCCGTCCCGGGCTGAAGTAAAGGATCAGCCGTCCACGGGCGTGGCGAAAGGGAGTTGAGCGTCTGTCAACACACCTGTCATGAGCACGAAATCAGCGGCCGGGCCGGGAAAGTCTTGGCATGGACACTTCCATTCAACACGCGTAGTTGCTACGACGGTTGTGGCAGAGATCCTGCTATAGGGAGGTTCCATGAGACGTTCCCGAATTGCCGTATACGTCAGTTCACTCCTCCTGGCCGTCGGTGTCACCCTCACCGGATCGGCCGCCGCGCAGGCCGCCCAGCCCGCCGCAGAAGGCGGCTATGTGGCCCTCGGCGACTCCTACTCCTCCGGGCTCGGCGCGGGCGGCTACATCTCCTCCAGCGGCGAGTGCAAGCGCAGCACGAGGGCGTACGCCTACCTCTGGGCCGCCGCCAACTCACCCTCGACGTTCGACTTCACCGCCTGCGCGGGCGCCCGAACGGATGATGTTCTGGCGAGTCAGCTCGGCCCGCTCAGCGCCGCCACGTCCCTCGTGTCCATCACCATCGGCGGCAACGACGCCGGCTTCATGAACGTGATGGTCACCTGCGTGCTGCAGTCCGACAGCGCCTGCGTCTCCCGCGTCAACACCGCCCGGGCGTACGTCGACTCGACGCTGCCCGGCAAGCTCGACAACGTCTACTCGGTGATCCGGGCCAAGGCCCCGTCCGCCCGCGTCGTCGTGCTCGGCTACCCCCGCCTGTACCGGCTCGGCGCCCTCTGCCTCGGGCTCTCCGAGACCAAGCGGAAGGCGATCAACGACGCCGCCGACCACCTCGACACCGCCATCGCCAAGCGCGCCGCCAACCACGGCTTCGCCTTCGGCGACGTCCGCCCCGCCTTCACCGGCCACGAGATCTGCTCCGGCAGCCCTTGGCTGCACAGCGTGAACCTGGCCAACATCAGCGAGTCGTACCACCCGAACGCGAGCGGCCAGTCCGGCGGGTACCTGCCGGTGCTGAGCGCTCCGCTGGAAGCACGGTGATGAACGTGCGGGCCGGTGGGGGCTGGTCGCGCAGTTCCCCGCGCCCCTTCGGGGGCGCTGTACCGCACCGGAGTTCACCAGTTCCGCTCAGGGCGAGGCCGTAGGTGAAGGGGAGACCCCGTTCGTCGGGGTCTCCGACTCGCAGGTCACCGAGAACGGCACCGAGTTGGACGTGGTCCGCACCGGGTCGCGCACCTCGACACTGATCTCGTTCTCGAAGGTCCCGCTGTCGTCGTACGTCGTCACGAACGCCCGGTCCTGCTTGGTCCGTGAGCCGCCCTCGGGGAACGACAGCGTCTTCCAGCCCGCGTCCATCACCTCGCCGTCCTGGGACACCCACCGATAACTCACCTCGGCCGGAAGCTGCCCGACCGTGATCGTCGCCGTGAACGCGGGCGCCTCGCCGTTCGGCGGCGGACACGCCCCGGAGTACTCCGTGTTCGCGCCCGCCAACGAGACCTGTACGGACTGCTGCGGCGGGGCCGAGGTCGTCTCCTCCTCGCGGGGACTCTCGGTGGGCCCGGTCGCCCCACCGGCCCCGTCGTCGTCCTCGGAAGGCGAACTGCCCTCGCTCGTCTGGCTGGTGGTGGCACCGCCCCCTTGATCGCCCCCGTCGTCCTCCCTGTTCAGCAGGGCGTACGTCAGTCCGGCCAGGGCCAGTGCGAGGGCGGCGAGGCCCGCGACGATGGCGATGGCGGCACGGCGGTTGCGGTCGGGTTCCCGGGTCGTGGTGGTGGTCGCCGGGGTGGGGACGGGCTGGGTGGAGGGGAACGGCGGGGTGGGCGCCTGCTGCGGCTGGGCCGCGAGCGTCGGTGTGTAAGGGGCCGCGGGGGGAGTGTCCGCGTGGGGGGTGCCTCCCGCTCCGATCAGCCGCAGATCCTGCTCCGCCCGGTCCGCCGACAGCCGCTCGGCCGGGTCCTTGCGCAGCAGCCCCTCGATGACCCCGGCGAGCGGACCGGCCCGGTGCGGCGGCGGCAGCTCCTCGTCGACGATCGCACGCAGGGTGCTGAGCGGGGTGTTCTGGCGGAACGGGGAGTTGCCCTCCACCGCCGCGTACAGCAGTACGCCCAGCGACCACAGGTCCGACTCCGGACCCGGCGTGCGCCCCAGCGCCCGCTCCGGCGCCAGGAACTCGGGCGAGCCGATGACCTCTCCGGTCATGGTCAGCGCCGAGCTGCCCTCGACCATGGCGATGCCGAAGTCGGTGAGGACGACGCGGCCGTCGTTCGACATCAGCACGTTGCCCGGCTTGACGTCCCGGTGCAGCACCCCGGCGGAGTGCGCGGCCCGCAGCGCGGCCAGCACCTCCGCGCCGATGTGGGCGGCACGCTGCGGCGACAACGTGCCCTCGGCCTCCAGCTGGTCCGCCAGCGACACCCCGCGGATCAGCTCCATCACGATCCACGGTCGGCCGCCCTCCGAGGCCACGTCGTACACCGTCACCACATTGCGGTTCGCGACCCGCGCCGCCGCCCATGCCTCGCGCTCCAGCCGGGCGTACAGCCGCTCGACCTCCGACGCCGGCAGCCCCGCGGGCGCGCGCACCTCCTTCACGGCGACCTCGCGGTGCAGCAGCGCGTCGCGGGCCCGCCACACCGTCCCCATGCCGCCCTCGCCGAGCGGGGACAGCAGACGGTAGCGGTCCGCGATCACACGCTCACTGCCCGGTTCTTCGGACACGGGCTTCCCCCATTCGCATCCGGGCTGATTCTCCTCAATTCTCCCCGAACGTAGCTCAGCCAAATGCGGATGCGGCCCCCTTGAGAAGCAATCCGATCCCGAGCGCGACGACGACGAACGCGGACAGCAGCGGTGCGGTCCTGCGCAGCAGGGTCACCGTAGGACTGGCGGTCCAGCGCGGACGTTTGTCCAGCACTCGGGTCATGCCGGTGCCCAGCCTGACAACGGCGAACCCGGCCGCGGTGAGGGTCAGCGCGAGCCCCGCGCCGTACGCGACGACGAGCAGCAGCCCGAACCAGGCCTTGCCGAGGGCGGCGGCACCGACGAGCACGACGACGGCCGACGGGCTGGGCACGAGTCCACCGGCGAAGCCGAGGAGGAGCGTGCCGCGGAGGGTGGGGGCGGTGGAGTGGGTGTGGGTGAAGCCGCCGTGCGAGTGCTCGACGGTGTGTGAGTGGCTGTGGGGGTGGTCGTGATGGTGGTCGTGGGGGTGAGCGTGAGCGTTCGCTGAGTGGGATGCGGATACCGCGCCGACCAGGGCGAGTTGGCGGGCGGGGGGCTTGTCGGGCTCGTGCGGGTGCGGGTGGTCATGGGTGTGCCCGTGCGTATGCCCGTGCGTGTGACCGGGTCCATGCGTGTGGCGCCGGTTGCGCCAGGCTCGTCGTACGAGATTCGCGCCCGCCGCGATCACCAGGGCGCCGCTCGCGATGCCCAGCCAGGCGATCACCGAGGGCGTCGCCGCCGAGCCGGCCGTGACCAGGAGGCCGAGGGCGACGACGCCGAGGGTGTGGGTGACCGTGACGGAGGCGGCGAGGGGGAGGACGTTCCGGAGGCGGGCGCGCCCGCCGTGGGCCGCTGCGGTCGCGGCCATGAGGGTCTTGCCGTGGCCCGGGGCAAGGGCGTGCATCGCGCCGAGGCCGACCGCGATGACCAGGGCCAGCGCGGCGAAGCCGAGGGTGAGGTCGTGGCGGGCGACGAGGGAGTCCAGGGCGCGGGTCCAGCGGTCGGCGCCGCGCGGCAGCACGGAGGCGGCCGGGGCGTCCTGCTGGTCGTCGGTGAGGGCGGGGCCGCCGGAGCGTATGCCCAGGGACGCGGTCGCGGTGTCGGCGGGGGAGGAGAGCAACTCCTCTGGGTACTCGGTCAGTTCACGGGAGATCGACTTCTCCGGGACGTCCGACGCGGTGAGCGTCATACGGTCGCCGCGTGCGGTGACCTCGCGCCAGCCGGGGCCGGAGTCGGCGCCCGCGCCGCGGAAGTCGAGGGCCAGGGACTCCTGGTCGGGGAGCGGTGCGGTCAGCCGGCACTCCACCCGGAGCGTGTCGAGCCCCGCCTGTCCGGGCCGCACGCGCGCGTGGCTCTCCGCGACGGAGAGGCCGACCGCGCGCCCCTCGACGGTGACCTCGCTGTCCCGCGCGGCCGAGGCGCACCGCTGCCGGGCCCAGTCGGCCATGCCCGCCTTCTCGATGTCGGGCTCGGCCTGGGTCGCCGGGATCTCCGCCAGGTCCTCGACGTGCCGGACGCGGAGTTCGCCGGGGGCGGCGACGAGACCGTCGTAGCGGTTGACGGTGAAATTGCCGAGAGGGTGCGCGCTCGCGGTTCCGGAGGGGACGAGCACGAGCGCGCAGACGGCCGTCAGGACGGCCGCGCCGGAGGCGAACAGACGACGGGGGCTCATCACCGGGCCGCCTCCGGGTCCTTGAGCGCCGTACGGGCCTCCCGCGCGCCCAGCGGCGAGAAGCCGGGGTTCAGCTTCAGCGCCGACGTGAGGGAGGCGCGGGCCTCCTCGGCGTTGCCGGTGGCCTGCTCGATCATGCCGCGGTGGTAGAGGAACGCGGCGTTGCGGTAGCCGGTCGCGGTGGCGCGGCGCGCATACGGGAGGGCTTCCTCGTCCCGGCCGTTCCTGTGCAGCGCCCAGGCGAGGGCGTCCGCGGTGTGCACGGTGTGCCGGCGGTCCCACTCGGCACGGGCCGCGCGCAGCGCCGACTTGGCGTCGCCGTGGTCGGCGGCGGCGAGCGCGGTGTCGAGGTCGGCGTTGACGCCGTTGGCACGGGCGAGCGCGGTCCACGCGTCGACGAGGGCGTACTGGTCGTTCGCCTTCGCCCGGTCCCCGTCGGCGCCCCGGGCCTCGTACAGCTCGCCCAGGACGACGAGCGGGCCTGGCAGCGGATACCGCGCCACGACCTGCTCCATCCCCTTGATCGCGCCGGCCCTGTCACCGCTCGCGGCCTGCGCACGGGCGCGGCCCTCCAGCGCGGGGAGGTAGTTCTCGTCGGCGGCGAGCGCGCGGGCGAAGTGCTCCAGCGCCGTCTCGTAGTCGCCCTGGTTCCAGGCGAGTTGACCGAGCTGCGTCGCCACGTACGCCACGTCTCCGGGCGCCGTGGCCGACGCGAGGGCCTGCTCCAGCACCCGCTTCGCCGTCCGTACGTCGCCGCGCAGCTCGCGCACATACGCGTACCGGCTGAAGACGGGGACCCCCGGACGCCGGGAGTCGGCGGCGTCCGCGGCCTTCGACGCGTCGGCATACCGGCCGAGTTCGACGAGGGCGTCGATACGGGAGGACAGCGCGCGTTCGTTGTAGGGGTTCTGCTTCAGCGCCTGGTCGGCGAAGTTCAGCGCGTCCTCGAAGTCATGCCGGGCGGCGGCGAGCGCGGCACGCCCCGCCAGGGCCTGGTCGTTGTCGGCCGCAAGCTCCAGGGACCGCTTCAACGCCCGCTCGGCCTGCGGATAGCGCGACGGGTCCCCCTTCGTCCGCGCCTGCTCGACATAGGCGAGCCCGAGGGTGGCCCAGCCGCCGAAGTCCTTTGGCTGGGCGCGGAGACGGACCTGCAGCGAGGCGACGCTCGCGTCGAGATCGCCGCTGGACAGCAGCGCCGGTGAGACGGCCGCGGGCGCGGACGCGACGGTCTGGCCTCCGTTGTCCCGCACGGCCCCGAACACGATGGCGCCTGCGGTCATGGCGACGGCCAACATGGCGGCACATGCGGCGAGCTGTAGGGCCTTGGGCCGCTCACGAGGCTCACTGTCGTTCGTACGCGGGGACATGCCCTCTCCTCGGTCGCCTGAAGGAAGTGATGAGATCAAGCGGCGCGGCCCGCGCCGTGGGGGATGGGTACGAGCGGGCCGCGCCAGTCATAGCGCCCCGTAGGGGCGCGGGGAACTGCGCGACCAGCCACAACGGCCCCGCAGTTTCCCCATGACCCGGCGGAGTCAGTAAGCACGCCCCCGCATCCGCCGCCACCACATGAGCCCCGCGCCGATCAGCAGAATGCCCGCCGCACCGGCACCCGCCGAAGCGGCGATCAGGGTGGTGTCGTCCGAACCGCCGGAGGTGAGCGCATCGCCCAGCTGGTTACGCACGTCGTTGCCCCCGGTCGTGCCCTTGGCGAGCGGACCGCGCGAACCCTCGGTAGGCAGTGCAACGTACGGGAACGCCTTCTCGAAGTCCTTGTCGTTCTGGTCGACGGCGTCGCCCAAGTCGTTCTTGGCGCCGACCAGTTCACCCTCGACCACCTGGAGCGAGGCGTCGAGCACGTCGTCGGTCAGCCGACGCCCGTTCGGGAAGCCCGCATTGTCCCCGTCGAGGACGCCGAGCCGCTTCGGTTCGGCGGCCGGCTTGATCGAGGTGTTGAGCCGCAGCTGCTCCGACGCGCGTACGTTCGGCGGCTGGTTGAGGCCCTCGACGCCCTTGAGGAAGACGTCCACGAGATCGGTGCGCGGCTCGTCCGGAGCGTCGATCTTGTAGATCGCCTCGATGAGCTTCGGCAGCTCGGGGTTGGTCACGTTCTTCAGGAACTGCGCGTCGTCCCACGGCGAGGACGCGTTGAACGTGTCCTTGTCCTTGAGCGGGTTGACGACCTCGTTCACCAGCGGGCTGCCGAGCCGCGACACCTGCGTGAAGTGCCCCTGCGCGTTCTTGCGCTGGGTCGTCGACCAGATACCGACGATCGGCTGGTCCGCCGACTCGGTGATCATGTCCGTCGGCACCTGCAGGGCGATGGAGTTGACGTTGTAGCCCTTGAGCGTGTCGTTGCCGACCTCGGAGAGGTTCCCGCCGTACAGCAGGTCGAAGACGCGCAGGTCCAGGAAGAACGGGTCGTCCGCCTGACCGGCGAACGTCGTGGCGCCGCTGGTCAGTTCGTGCACGGCCTGGGAGCGCAGCTTGGCGTAGTCCGGCATCGACGCCTTGCCGACGTTGGACGGGGCCACCGGAACGTCGTCCGCGACCTTCGTCTTCGACACCAGGTGCTGGTTCTTCAGCCGCAGCAGATCGATGTCGTACGTCTGCGTGATGTTCAGGTCGGGGTCGTCCAGGCTCTCCACCGGACCGGTGTTGTACAGGAACGTCTTGTCGTTCTTGATGTGCGTCTTGAAGGTGTAGCGGTACAGCAGTTCGCCCTGGGCGTCGCCGTTGTTGTCGATGTGGATGTCGTACTGGGCGTCCTCGGCGAACGTGAAGAAGTTCGGTCCGCCGGCCGGCTCCTCGAACGGGATCCAGTTCGCGACGATCGTCGTCGTGTCCGGCTTGTCCGGGCTGACGAAGGCGTACACGTCCGTGTTGTCGTACTGCGGGGTCCCCGAGATCAGCGGGGCCTCCCGGTGGCTGGAGGCGGAGGCCGCCCCCGGTTCCAGCGTGGCCACGCCGGCGGCTGCGAGCGCCCCGGCGGCCAGCGCACCACATACGAGGGTCGCGACGCTCCGCGCGCCCACGCCGCTCCTGGAGATAGGTGTCATGCCGTCCGTCCTCAGTCCAACTTGCCTGACGCACGAGGATTCGACGCCGGTGGCAGGGCGGATTGGTCGAACCTCAAAACAAAATTTCCCGGTGCTGGACTGGCGTTTTGGGCACGCTGATCCGTAACCCCATCCGGAGGTGGGTTCGTTGCGAATGCCTCGTGGGACGGGATCGGCCCCGTGCGGCCGAAGAGAGGGGGACCGGGTGGAGGCGGACGAGCTTCTGTTACTGGTGGCGGGGGGCGACCAGAAGGCCTTCGAGAAGCTGTACGGACTGGTGTCCGGGCCGGTGTACGGACTCGTCAGACGAGTCGTACGCGACCCGGCGCAGTCCGAGGAGGTGTCACAGGAGGTGCTGCTCGAACTCTGGCGGTCCGCCGCGCGGTTCGACCCCGGCCGGGGCAGCGCCCTGTCCTGGATCCTCACCCTCGCCCACCGCCGCGCCGTGGACCGGGTGCGCAGCGCCCGCGCGGCCGGCGAGCGCGAGCAGCGCGAGGCACGCCGCTCCCACAGCCCCGCCTTCGACCAGGTCTCCGAGGAGGTCGAGGCCGGACTGGAACGCGAGTGGGTACGCCGCTGCCTGGACAGCCTCACCGTGCTCCAACGGCAGTCCGTCACCCTCGCCTACTACGACGGGCTTACGTACCGTGAAGTGGCCGAGCAGCTCTCGCTGCCGCTCGGTACGGTCAAGACCCGGATGCGCGACGGACTGACCCGGCTGCGCGAGTGCCTGGGAGGTGTCGCATGAGCTTCCTCGACCGACTGCTGCGCCGCGAGGACCTGCACTCCCTGGCCGCCCCCTATGCCCTCGACGCCCTGGAACCGGCGGAACGCGTGCGCTTCGAGAAGCACCTCGACGACTGCCCCCTGTGTGCCGCCGAGGTGCGGGCCCTCACCGAGGACGCCGTCCGCCTCGCCTGGTCCACGGCCGCACCCGCGCCGGCCGCGATGCGTGACCGGGTCCTGGCCGCCGTACGCGCCACTCCCCAGGAACCCGCCGCACAGCCCGAACCGGCACGCGCGCGCACGCCGCAGCTGCCGCCGCACGTCTGGGGCACCGAGCCGCTGCCCGCGCGCGCCCGGGCGCGCAGGGGGCGCCCCCTCTTCGTCCCGTTCGCCACCGCGACGGCCGCAGCGGCCCTGGTCGTCGCCTCGCTCTTCGCCGTGCAGGCCAACCAGACGCAGGACCAGCTGGACGCCCAGCGGGCGCAGGCACGTGAGATCGCCCACGTTCTCGCGGCACCGGACGCGCGCTCGAGCACCGGACAGGATGCGCGGGGCCGAAGCATCGGAGTCATCGCCTCGGCATCCGAGGGGAGCGCGGTGGTCACCCTGAGCGGATACGGCGATCTGCCGAGCGGCACCGTGAACCAGCTCTGGCTCATGCGCCCCGATGCGCAACCGCGCTCCCTCGGGCTTTTCGACGGCGACACGCCCTTGGTCGCGGCCGGATTGGAGAAATCCGCGACATCACTGGCTGTGACCGTGGAGCCCGACGGCGGGTCGGAGCAGCCCACCACCCAGCCAGTTGTCCAACTCGCCCTGGAATCGGTTGGATTCGGAGAGTAGCCGGGGAAGAGTCGTCAACCCCCTTACGGGGAAGGTGAATCCTGTGACCGCGATACACGAGTGCCCCATGAGGGCGATAGGGTTACCCTGCCCGGGCCGGGTGGACTCGTACGGGTGGGGAGTGACATGGAACAGATAACAGTGCGCAGCAGGGCGAGGGTCCCTGCGATCACCTGCGGGAGCAGCGCGACCAGTTCGCGCCTCGACCGCCATCTCTCGGTACTGGCAGGTCCTGCGGTGCCGCAGACGGAGGCAGCAGAGGCGACCTCGCTGATGCGCGAGATCACCGCACGTGACACCGCGCACCAGCGCAGCGACAGGGGCAAGAGGGTGGGCCGGCTCTCGCTCTTCGCGCCACTGCGCCGGCTGCGCCGTTCACTGTTCGGCGACCGCTGAGCGGCACCGCGCTTCTCGAGACCGTTCATCGAGTCCCGCGCTCAGGCCGCCACACCGTCCCGGCGCAATGCTGCGATCTCCTCGTCCGTCATCCCCACGGCACGCAGCAACGTTTCGGTGTGCGCCCCGAGCGCGGGCACGGCCCCCATCCGTGCCTCGTCCCCGCCCGGCATGGTGATGGGCGGCAGCAGTGCCCGTAGCGGCCCCACCGGCGACTCCACCTCCCGCCACCGCCCCCTGGCCGCCAGCTGCGGATGCTCTGCGACCTCCCGTACGTCCCTGAGCCTGGCGCACGCGATGCCCGCAGCCTCCAGTCGCGCCATGGCCGTATCAGGATCCAGCGCGGCCAGCGCCTTCGCGACGGCCGCGTCCGTACGTTCCCGGTTCGCCACCCGCGCCGCGTTCGTCGCGTACGCCGGATCGCTCCCCAGCTCCGGCCGCTCCAGCACCTGTTCGGCCAGCCGCCGCCACTCCCGGTCGTTCTGCACCGACAGCAGCACTCTCCCGCCGCCCGCCGTCGGATAGGCGTCGTACGGCGCGATGACGGCGTGCGCGAGCCCCGTGCGCGCCGGGGGTGTGCCGTCGTGCATCACATGGTGCAGCGGATGCCCCATCCACTCCGCGAGCGCCTCCAGCATCGACACCTCGACCGGCCCGCCACGGCCCGTCGTCCCCCGCCGTACGAGCGCCGCGAGGACGCCCGAGAAGGCGTACATGGCCGCCGCGATGTCGGCCGCCGGAATCCCCGCCTTCACCGGCTGCTCCGGCGTCCCGGTGACCGACACCAGCCCCGCCTCGCACTGCACGAGCATGTCGTACGCCCGCTTGTCCGCGTACGGTCCCGACGCCCCGTATCCGGAGATGTCCACGGCGACCAGCCGCGGGTGCGCGGCGCACAGCGTGCCCGCGTCGAGCCCGAGCCGGGCGGCTGCCCCCTGGGCGAGGTTCTGCACGAACACGTCCGCGTCCGCCACCAGCCGCCGTACGACATCGAGCCCGCGCGGGTCCTTCAGATCGAGGGCGATCGACTCCTTGCCCCGGTTGCACCACACGAAGTGCGAGGCGAGACCGCGCGCGGCGGTGTCGTAGCCGCGGGCGAAGTCGCCGCCGTCGATCCGCTCGACCTTGATGACACGGGCGCCCAGGTCGGCGAGCTGACGGGTGGCGAAGGGAGCGGCGACGGCCTGTTCGACGGAGACGACGGTGATGCCTTCGAGGGGAAGGGGAAGGGGGTCCATGCCGTGGATCATGACCCACGAGTGGCGCTCCGCGGAAGGAGGGCCTCACCGCTCGCCGCGCGCGTACCGTCGTACGGCGAGCGGCCCGAAGACGGCGATCAGCGCCGCGCACCAGGCCAGCGACCCGGCCACGGGATGCGCCACCGGCCAGGCGGAGCCCTCCGGGACCGGAGCGTTGCCGAACAGGTCCCGCAGGGCCGTGGTCACGGCGCTGATCGGGTTCCACTCGGCGATCGTGCGCAGCCAGCCCGGCAGATTGTCCGTGGGGATGTAGGCGTTGGACAGCAGCGGCAGCATGAAGGTCGCACTGCCGAGCTGACCGGCGGCCTCCTCGCTCCGGGACAGCAGCCCGAGGAAGATCCCCACCCAGGTGCAGGCGAACCGGAACAGCAGCAACAGCCCGACGGCGCCCGCCGCTTCCAGCGCGGACCCCTCGACGCGCCAGCCCACCGCGAGCCCGACCAGCAGATACGGCACCGTCCCGACGGCGGTGACGACGACATCGGCGACCGCCTGGCCGAGGGGAACGGCCCCTCGGCTCATCGGCAGGGTGCGGAGCCGGTCCATCACACCCCGGTGCGAGTCCTGGGCCGCCTGGAACATCCCCGTCATGATCCCGTTGGCCGCGGTCGCCACCAGCAGCCCCGGCACGAGGAAGGAGCGGTACTCCGCGCCCGGCATGGCGAGGGCGCTGCCGAAGACATAGCCGAAGAACAGCAGCATCGTGATCGGCATGGTCTGGGTGAGGATCAGCAGCCCCGGGTTGTTCCGCACCCGCCGCAGCTGCCGGCCGAGCATGGCGGTGCCGTCGAACGCCAAGGTGCTCATGCCACCAGTTCCTTTCGGGCGGTCAGTCGGAGGAAGACGTCGTCGAGGCTGGGCGGTCGCAGGCTCGCGTCGAGCAACGGCACGCCCGCGGCGTCGAGTTCACGGACGAGACGGGGGACGGTGAGGGTCTGGTCGGCGGTGACCGCGCCGACCGCGTTGCGTTCACGGTCGAACGAGGGCTCGCCGCCGGTGAGTTGGTGCAGGACGGCGGCGGCCTCGGTCAGGGCGTCGGCGTGGGCGACGACGACCTCGGCGTACGAGCCGATGAGCGCCTTGAGCTGGGCCGGGGAGCCGGTGTGGGCGACCCGTCCGCGGTCCACCAGGGCGATGTCGTCGGCGAGTTGATCGGCCTCGTCCAGGTACTGCGTGGTGAGCAGCACGGTCGTGCCGTCCGCCTTGAGGTCGCGGACCGCATCCCAGATCTGATTGCGGGTGGCCGGGTCGAGGCCGGTGGTGGGCTCGTCGAGGAAGAGCACGTCGGGGCGGCGGATCAGGCTCGCCGCCAGGTCCAGGCGGCGCCGCATCCCGCCCGAGTAGGTGGACGCGGGCCGGTCGGCGGCCTCGGTCAGCCCGAAGCGGTCCAGCAGCTCGCCCGCCCGCTCGGCGGGCCCCCGCACCCGGTGCAGCCGCGCGAACAGCCGCAGGTTCTGCCGCCCGGTGAGGTCCCCGTCGACTGACGCGTACTGCCCGGTGACGCCTATCCGGCGGCGTACGGCCGCCGCCTCCCGTACGAGGTCGTGCCCCGCGACCCGGGCCGATCCCGTGTCGGGCCGCAGCAGCGTGGTGAGCAGCCGGACGGCGGTGGTCTTGCCCGCCCCGTTGGGCCCGAGGACCCCGCAGACCGTGCCCTGCGCGACGGCCAGGTCCAGTCCGCGCAGGGCGTGAACCGTCCCGAACCGCTTCTCCAGACCCTCACTAAGTACAGCGTACGTAGAAGTCATGGGTCGACCATAGCGCACTACGTACGCTGTACGTAACTAGGATGGTGGCCGAGGTGATGATCGATGGCGGGCCGAGCGGCCGAACCCGAAGTGATCTGGGCACGTCCCGAGCGGACGGGCCGGGGGCCGAAACCCGCGTACACACGCGCCGACATCGCGGCGGCGGCGGTGCGGATCGCCGATGCGGAGGGCCTGGACGCGGTCTCGATGCGGCGGGTGGCCGGTGAGCTGGGCTGCGGCACGATGTCGCTCTACAACTACGTCCCCCGCAAGGAGGACCTGTACGAGCTGATGATCGATGCCATCGGTGCCGAGCACGACATCCGGGAGCCCTCGGGCGACTGGCGCGCCGACATGCTCCGCAACGCGCGCGAGACGCGCGCCATCATGCACCGCCACACCTGGGTGCCGCGGCTGATGTCGGGCGTGTACGGCTTCAGCCCCAACACCCTGCGCTATCTGGAGCACTGCCTGGACTGCCTCGAACCGCTCGGCCTCCCGTACAGCACCAAGATGGAGCTGGTCGCGCTGCTCAACGGCGTGGTGACCACGTACACCGCGAACGAGATCGCCACCGCCGAGCGCACCCGTTCCATGCCCTGGTCCGAGGAGGAGGAGAACGCGGTCCGTATCGCCTACCTCGGCAGCCAGGTGGCCACCGGCGCGTATCCGCGACTGGCCGCGGCCTTCATGGAGCAGAGCGGACCGATCGACCTGGAGGCGGTGTTCGAGCGGGCGCTGGGACGGGTACTGGACGCCTTCGACCCGGATCTGCGTTAGATCAGCGTGAGCTGGCCCTCCGGTCCCTCCTCGTGTGCGTCCAGTACGGACGCCGGGCGGCGGGACGGGGCCGGCGGTGGGAGTACGCCCGCCTTGTGCAGGTCGGCCGTGGTCACCGGGGACGTCAACGGGTCGGGGAGGGGCGGGACTTCGGAGAGCAGGGCCAGTACGGTGATCAGCTCGAGCAGCTCCGAGGTCCAGGTCTGGGGCCAGGTGGCCGGGCGGATCGCCTCGAGGGTGCCCGGTGGTTCGGCGGGTGCCGTCCGTGCCGTGAACCATTCCTCCAGCACCCGGACCCCGCTCACCTCGAAGTCCCAGGCCTCGGGCGGCACCGGGGAGATACGGCCCTCGTCGATCTGCAGGGCCTCCTCCTCACGGTCGTAGAGAAGGGTGTGCGGCCGGGCGGGAAGCGGGGCGCGGACATACGGTCGGCGACCGCCGGGGAGCTTCGGGCGCTCGCCGTCGCGGCACATCAGCCGGAGCGCCCGACGGCCCGACTCCACGCCCAACGCCCAGAGTTCGGGGTCCCCGGTCAGGGGCACGGCGAGGTCGACACGGACCGCCGCCATGATCCAGGCCAGCACGTCCGCCGGCTCAGGCACCTCGCCCAGACGCTCACCCAGGAACTCCAACAGGCCCGGCGCCAGGTTCGGTTCCACCCCGCCCGGACGGCGATACAGCGGCCGGACACGGCCGGGCCGCAGCAGCGGCAACAGCGAAGTCGCCAGGAGAACCGGCCCGCCCCCGCCGCACGCCGTCTCAGCGACGAACACCTGCCGCTCGTCCACCACCCGCCACAACTCCGGCCGGGCCACGTCGATCAGCCGGTGATCGGGGATCAGCCACTGCTCATCGAAGGGCGCGCGCAGCACTCGCACGGGTTCCGGGCAGGGCCCGGCGGCCCGGGCCAGCTTCTCCGTACCACTGGACTGCCCCGGCAACTGCCCGACCGCCGAGTGCAGCGTCCGCGACCGGGTCGGCTCGAACAACGCCTCCCGATCCGGCCCCTCGGCCTTCACCAACGCATCCCACCGAGCTTTCAGGGACGCCGCATCGGGACCCGTCGGCCACCCCCGCCCGATCCGCGGCGATGCGACGGACCACGGCATGAGATCCGCCAGCAGCGGAGCGTCGTCGTGCGTCACGCTGGGCATGGTACAAGCGCCCCGCAGGGGCGCAGGGCTGTATCGATTTGCGGCTCCGCCGCGTGGGCGCGACCAGCCCCCACCGGACCCGCAGACAAAGAACCGCCCCTCCAGCGGAGCGCTACGCATCGAGGGTCACCGTGAACGAGAAGCGGTCCCCTCGGTAGTGGATCACTGCCGCGTCCAGGACCCGGCCGTCCACGTCGTAGGTCACGCCCGTGTAGTGCAGGATCGGGCTGAGCAGCGGGACCTGGAGCAGCCGGGCCGTCTCCGGGTCGGCGAGCCTGGCCTGCACGGTGTCCGTGATGCGGCTGATGTCCGCCCCGACGACGTCCCGCAGCACCTTGGTCATCGGCCAGCGCAGCAGATCGGCGGGATCGATGCGCGTGGCCAGTTCGGGGCGCACGTAGTTGCGGGCGTGGTTGGTCGGCTCGCCCGTCTTCTCGTCGCTGCGCAGGCGGTGGTACGTCGCCACCTCGTCCATCTCCGGGAAGTACACGGCGAGTTCGGCGGGTGCCGGCGCCTTGCCGTGGTCGAGGAGCTCGGTCGTCATGCCGGACTGCTGGGCCACGATCGCGTCCACGGAGCCGAGCAGCCGCACGGGGGCGCCCCTTTTGGCATCCGGCTCGATGAACGTGCCGCGACGGCGATGGCGGGTGATCAGCCCCTCGTCCTCCAGCTCCTTCAGCGCCTGCCGCATGGTCAGCACGCTCACGCCGTAGTGCCCCGCCAGCTGCTCCTCGGTCGGCAGCCGCAGCGGGTCCTGGGGCGAGCGGCCGAGTATCGACGCGCGCAGCGACTGCGACACCTGATACCAGAGCGGCAGCTTGCGGTTCAGGACGATCGAGTCCGGGGCGAAGGAGGTCATTGAGCCATCCGTACCGGCAGGGGATCCTCAGTGCAAGGGGCGGAAGTGGCGTTCGAGGCCCCGCCACACGTCGTCGTACCCGCGCTGCAGATGCTCCGCCCCGGCCGCCTGCGCAGTGAGCGTCACCGGCCAGCGGGTCTCGAACATGAACGCCAGCCCGTCGTCGACCTTGTGCGGCCGCAGCTCGGCGGCGCTCGCGCGGTCGAAGGTCTCACGGTCCGGGCCGTGCGCCGACATCATGTTGTGCAGCGACCCGCCGCCGGGCACAAAGCCCTCCGCCTTCGCGTCGTACGCCCCCTCGATGAGCCCCATGTACTCGCTCATCACGTTCCGGTGGAAGTACGGCGGCCGGAACGTGTCCTCGCCCACCAGCCAGCGCGGCGCGAACACGACGAAGTCCACGCCCGCGAGCCCCGGGGTGTCGCTCGGCGATGTCAGCACCGTGAAGATCGACGGGTCCGGGTGGTCGTAGCTGATGGTGCCGAGCACATTGAAGCGGCGCAGATCATAGGCGTACGGCACATGGTTGCCGTGCCAGGCGACCACATCGAGGGGGGAGTGGTCATAGGTGGCCGTCCACAGGTTCCCGCAGAACTTGTTCACCACCTCGACCGGACCCTCGACATCCTCGTACGCGGCCACGGGCGCCCGGAAATCCCGGGCGTTGGCGAGCCCGTTGGCGCCGATCGGGCCGAGGTCGGGCAGCTGGAACGGTGCCCCGTAGTTCTCGCACACATAACCCCGGGCGGAAGCATCCAGCAGCTCCACACGGAAGCGCACCCCACGAGGAACCAGCGCCACATGTCCCGGCTCCACATGCAGCAGCCCGAACTCCGTGCGCAGCAGCAGCCCGCCGTGCTCTGGCACGATCAGCAGCTCTCCGTCGGCGTCGCTGAAGACGCGGTCCATGGAGGAGTTGGCGTGATAGAGGTGCACGGCGATGCCGGTGCGCTGGGTGGCGTCGCCGTTGCCGCCCAGGGTCCACAGGCCCCGCAGGAAGTCCGTGCCGGCCGGCGGCTCGGGCAGGGGGTTCCAGCGCAGCCGGTTCGGGTCCGGTACCGACTCCGTGAAGGGCGCCGTACGGATCGAGCCGTTCTCCGTGCGCGTGAACGCGGCATGCGCGGCCGAGGGGCGGATCCGGTACAGCCAGGAGCGGCGGTTGTGGGCGCGGGGCTCGGTGAACGCCGTACCGCTGAGCTGTTCCGCGTACAGCCCGAGCGGGGCTCGCTGGGGCGAGTTGCGGCCCTCGGGCAGGGCGCCCGGGACGGCCTCGGAGCTGTGCTCATTGCCGAAACCGGAGAGGTAGGCCAGCCCCTCGGCGGTCTTCCGTGCGTCCCCGCTCATGATCAGTGCTCCCTTGCGATCTTATTCCTATGCTCCACCGTAGGATTGCGGTTTCGCGGGCGCAAGAGGGACTGCATGACCTCCTCACGGTGTACGCCGAGAACCAGACTCCAGGGGGATTCGGGGTGTCGGACCGATGTTCTACGCTCCCGGCATGTCGTGGACGCGCGTACTGCTCGCAGCGCTCGCGGTCTGTGTCCTGCTCTTCGCCGGAGCGGCGGGCTGCGGCTCCGGTGGCGCGGGCGAGGGCGTGAGCCGGAAGAACGGGGAATCGATGTCACCGGTCGGCGAGCTCCTCGACGACACCGACGACGAGGGGCGGCGCTACCGCGAGGTGGACGAAGAGGACGCACCCGAGGTCGGCATCGAGGTGCAGCCGGACGCCGACCAGGGCTGGGACGTACGCCTGACGGTCCACAACTTCCGCTTCTCGCCGCCCGGCACCAGAGCCGAGGCCGTGCCCGGCCGGGGTCTCGCGCATCTCTTCGTCGACGGCCGCCGCATCGCCCGGCTCCGCGCACCCGAGTACCGCTTCTCGGCCGACCTCGTCCAGCGCGGCACGCACCACGTCACCGCCCGGCTCTACGCCGACGACGGCACGGTGTGGGCCGTGGACGGCGAGCCCGTCGAGAGCACGGCCGACATCACGGCGTCGCAGCCGGGGCCGACGGCGCCCACGAGCGCACCCGCCGGACGGTGAATGTGCCCGACAACGGGGGCGAGGTTCACCCGGGCCAGACGGAGAGGCATCATGAAACCCGTGCCCCATGCGACATCGCTCCGTCGTGCGCCCATCCAGCGGCGCAGCGCCGAACGGCTGACCAGGATCCTCGACGCCTGCGCCGACCTCCTCGACGAGGTCGGCTACGACGACCTGAGCACCCGTGCCGTCGCCCAGCGCGCGGGCGTCCCCATCGGCTCGGTCTACCGCTTCTTCGGCAACAAGCGGCAGATGGCCGACGCGCTGGCCCAGCGCAACCTCGAGCGCTACACCGAACGCGTCACCGCCCGCCTCGAGGAGACCGGCGACGGAGGCTGGCGGGTCGCGATGGACACCGTCCTCGACGAGTACCTCGCCATGAAGCGCACCGCGCCCGGCTTCTCCCTCGTCGACTTCGGCAACCAGATCCCGGTCGGCACCCGGCACTCCGAGCCCAACCATCGCGTCGCCGACCGCCTCACCGACCTGCTCTCCGGCTATCTCGACCGCACCCCCGACGAGGATCTGCGGCGCACCTTCCTCATCGCCGTGGAAACCGCCGACACCCTCGTCCACCTGGCCTTCCGGGTGGCCCCCGAGGGTGACGAGAAGATCATCGAGGAGGCGCGGGAGCTGCTGCGGGCGTACCTGGCGCGCGTCCTGGACTGATCCCCGCGGCCCTCCGGCCCTCGCGGGTTTCCGACCTCACCCCCGGCAGACCCTCCCCCTTGTGCATACCGGTCGGTATGCTCGACCGCAGTTCGTGCGTCACCGTTGCCGCCGCCCCCGGGAGGACCCGTGTCCCGCACCGCCCTGCGAATCTGCCCCCTGTGTGAGGCCACCTGCGGGCTGACCCTCACCATCGAGGGCACCCGTGTCACCGGTGCCCGCGGTGATCGCGACGATGTGTTCAGCGAGGGGTTCATCTGCCCGAAGGGCGCCTCCTTCGGCGCTGTCGACGGCGACCCCGACCGGCTGCGCACACCCCTCGTCCGCAAGGACGGCGAGCTGCGCGAGGCCACCTGGCAGGAGGCGTTCGACGCGGTCGCGGCCGGAATCCGGCCGGTCGTCGAGCGCTACGGCGCCAATTCCGTCGGCGTCGTCCTCGGCAACCCGAACGTCCACACCATGGCCGGCGCCCTCTACCCGCCCGTGCTGCTCGCCGGCCTCGGCACCCGCAGCCTGTTCTCCGCCTCCACGGTCGACCAGATGCCCAAGCACGTCTCCAGCGGGCTCCTCTACGGCGACGCCCTCGCGATCCCCGTACCCGACCTGGACCACACCGACCACCTGCTCCTCATCGGCGCCAACCCCCTGGAATCCAACGGGAGTCTGTGCACCGCCCCCGACTTCCCCGGCAAGCTCAAGGCCCTCAAGGCCCGCGGCGGCACCCTCACCGTCATCGACCCGCGCCGCACCCGCACCGCCAAACTCGCCGACCGACACCTCGCGATCCGGCCCGGCACGGACGCCCTGCTGCTCGCGGCGATGACGTACGTCCTCTTCGAGGAGGACCTCGTCGACCTCGGAGACCTGACGCCCCATGTGCAGGGCGTCGAAGAACTCCGGGACGCCGTACGGCACTTCACCCCCGAAGCCGTCACCGCCGCCTGCGACATCGACGCCGGTGTCATCCGTGCCCTCGCCCGCGAACTCGCCGCCGCCCCCACCGCCGCCGTCTACGCCCGCATCGGCAGCTGCACCGTCTCGCACGGCACCCTGGCCAGCTGGCTCGTCGACGTCCTCAACATCCTCACCGGCAACCTCGACCGCCCCGGCGGCGCGCTCTTCCCGCAGGCGGCCACCGACAAGACGCCCCGGCCCGCCGGACCCGGCCGCGGCTTCCAGCTCGCCCGCTGGCACTCCCGCGTCAGCAAACACCCCGAGGCCAAGGGCGAGTTGCCGCTGTCCGCGCTCGCCGAGGAGATCGACACCGCGACACCCGAGGGCGAGCCGGTCCGGGCCCTCGTCGCCGTCGCCGCCAACCCGGTGCTGTCCGCCCCCGACGGCGACCGGCTCGACAAGGCCCTCGACTCACTCGACTTCATGGTCAGCGTCGACCCCTACCTCAACGAGACCTCCCGCCACGCCCACGTCGTCCTGCCGCCGCCCCCGCCCTCCCAGAGCGCCCACCACGACTTCGCCTTCAACGCCTTCGCCGTACGCAACCAGGTCCGCTACACCCGCGCGGCCGTCCCGCTCGAACCCGGCCGTATGTCCGAGAGCGAGATCCTCGCCCGGCTCACGCTTGCGGCGACCGGCATGCACGGCGCCGACCCCGCGGCCGTGGACGCGATGGTCGTACAGCAGACCCTGGGCAAGGCCGTCAAGGAGCCGCACTCTCCCGTGCACGGCAGGGACGCCCAGGAACTGGCGGAGCAGCTCACCGGGGAGAACGGCCCCGAGCGGCGGCTCGACATGATGCTGCGCCTCGGCCCCTACGGCGACGGGTTCGGCGTACGACCGGACGGCCTGACCCTGGAGAAGGTCCTGGCGCATCCGCACGGCATCGACCTCGGACCGCTGCGCCCGCGGCTGCCGCAGCCGCTGAAGACCAGGAGCGGCAAGATCGAGCTGCTGCCGCGGCCGATCGCCGACGACCTGCCCCGGCTGACGCGTGCCCTCGACGAGCGGCCCGACGGACTCGTTCTGATCGGCCGCCGCCATCTGCGCTCCAACAACAGCTGGATGCACAACGTGCCCGCCCTCACCGGCGGCACCAACCGCTGCACCCTGCACATCCACCCCGCCGACGCCGAACGCCTCGGCGTGCGCGACGGGGCGCCGGTGCGGCTGAAGGGCGCCGGGGGAGAGGTGACCGCCCCGGCCGAGGTCACCGACGGCGTCCGGCAGGGCGTGGTCAGCCTGCCGCACGGGTGGGGCCACGACCGTCCCGGCACCCGGCTCCGCCACGCCTCCACCGACCCCGGCGTCAACGTCAACCAGCTCCTCGACGGCAGTCTGCTCGACCTGCTGTCGGGCAACGCGGTCCTCAACGGAGTGCCCGTGGAAATCTCCGCCGCGACCGAAGCTGTGACCGAAAAGCTCACCCCGCTGACCTGAGCAAAGCCGTGACCAGGAGTTTTGCGCTTATTGCTCGCATGTCAACGTCTTGTTAACGCCGTTCGACGGGACCTAACGTCATCGCACTGCCGACTCCGGTGGGAGTTCAAGGGCGAACGTTAGGTATCCACTCATGCTGACCATCCTCGGCTTCGCCATGATCGCGACCTTCCTGGTCCTGATCATGATGAAGAAGATGTCGCCGATCGCGGCGCTCGTGCTGATCCCGGCACTGTTCTGCGTGTTCGTCGGGAAGGGCGCCAAGCTCGGTGACTATGTCATCGACGGCGTGACCAGCCTTGCCCCGACCGCGGCGATGCTCATGTTCGCGATCGTCTACTTCGGAGTGATGATCGACGTCGGGCTCTTCGACCCGATCGTCCGGGGGATCCTCAAGTTCTGCAAGGCCGACCCGATGCGCATCGTCGTCGGCACCGCCGTACTCGCCGCCATCGTCTCGCTCGACGGCGACGGCTCGACCACCTTCATGATCACGGTCTCGGCGATGTACCCGCTGTACAAGCGCCTCAAGATGAGCCTGGTCGTCATGACCGGTATCGCCGCGATGGCCAACGGCGTGATGAACACCCTGCCGTGGGGCGGCCCGACGGCCCGTGCCGCCACCGCCCTCAAGCTGGACGCCAGCGACATCTTCGTCCCGATGATCCCGGCCCTCGCCGTCGGCCTCCTCGGCGTCTTCGTGCTCTCGTACGTCCTCGGCATGCGCGAGCGCAAGCGGCTCGGCACGCTGACGCTGGACGAGGTGCTGGTGGACGAGAAGGAGACGGAGACCGTTCTCGTGGGCGCCGGAGGTTCCGGCAAGAGCCCGGTGGCCACCGGCGGGTCGGGCTCCGGCACGGACGCCGACGCGCCCGACGCGGACGACGACCGTATGCTCCAGGTCCTCGACCCGGCCCGGCCCACCCTGCGCCCCAAGCTGTACTGGTTCAACGCGCTGCTCACGGTGGTCCTGCTCACCGCCATGATCATGGAGTGGCTGCCGATCCCGGTGCTGTTCCTGCTCGGCGCGGCCCTGGTGCTGACCGTCAACTTCCCGCACATGCCCGACCAGAAGGCCCGCATCGGCGCCCACGCCGAGAACGTCCTCAACGTCTCCGGCATGGTCTTCGCCGCCGCCGTCTTCACCGGCGTCCTCCAGGGCACCGGCATGGTCGACCACATGGCGAAGTGGATGGTGGACGTCATCCCCGAGGGCATGGGCCCGCACATGGCCCTGGTCACCGGTCTGCTGAGCCTTCCGCTCACCTACTTCATGTCGAACGACGGCTTCTACTTCGGTGTCCTGCCGGTCCTCGCCGAGGCCGGTGCCGCCCACGGCGTCTCCCCGCTGGAGATGGCCCGGGCCTCCCTGGTCGGCCAGCCGCTGCACATGTCGAGCCCGCTCGTCCCGGCCGTCTATGTCCTGGTCGGCATGGCCAAGGTGGAGTTCGGCGACCACACGAGGTTCGTGGTGAAGTGGGCGGCGCTCACATGTCTGATCATCCTCGGGGCAGGCATCCTCTTCGGAATCATCTGACGTACCGCCACGGAGGACTTGACCATGGCGCCCGGTGGGAACCGCGGCTGGCTGCTCCGCCTCGTCATCGCCTTCAGCTTCGCGCAGGGGGCGGTGTCGATGGCCCGGCCCGCCGTCTCCTACCGGGCGCTCGCGCTGGGCGCCGACGAGCGGGCGGTCGGCGTCATCGCGGGTGTGTACGCCCTGCTCCCGCTGTTCGCCGCCGTCCCGCTGGGCCGCCGTACCGACCACGGCCGCTGTGCGCCCCTGCTGCCCGCCGGCGTGGTCCTGATATCCGGCGGCTGCGCGCTCAGCGGTCTCGTCGACTCCCTCTGGGCGATGGCGATCTGGAGCGGAGTGATGGGCCTCGGTCACCTCAGCTTCGTCATCGGCGCCCAGTCCCTGGTGGCCCGCCAGTCCGCGCCCCACGAACAGGACCGCAACTTCGGCCACTTCACCATCGGCGCCTCGCTCGGCCAACTGGTCGGCCCGATCGCGGCGGGCGCGCTGATCGGCGGCCGGGACATGGCCGGGACCAGCGCTCTCGCGCTGCTGGTCGCGGGTGCGGGGGCGGCGGTCGCGTTCACTTCGCTGTGGCGGATCGAGCACCGTACGACCGCCAAGTCCCGTAGCGGGCAGGGCGATCGCATCCCCGTCCAGCGCATCCTGCGTGCCCGGGGTGTCCCCGCGGGCATCCTCATCAGCCTCTCCGTACTGTCCGCGACCGACATCCTCACCGCCTATCTGCCGGTGGTCGGCGAGCACCGGGGTATCGCGCCGTCGGTCATCGGCGTGCTGCTCAGCCTGCGTGCGGCGGCCACGATCGCGTGCCGTCTGGTGCTGACCCCGCTGCTGAGGCTGCTGGGCCGGACGCTGCTGCTCACCCTGACCTGTGTGCTGGCGGCCCTGCTGTGCGCGGGCATCGCGCTGCCGGTGCCGGTGTGGGCGCTGGCCCTGATCCTCGTCGCCCTCGGCTTCTGTCTCGGCGTCGGCCAGCCGCTGTCCATGACGACGGTCGTCCAGGCGGCCCCCGACGGCGCCCGCTCCACGGCCCTCGCACTCCGGCTGACCGGCAACCGCCTCGGCCAGGTCGCCGCGCCGGCGACCGCGGGCCTGGTCGCGGGGGTCGCGGGCGTGGCGGCGCCGTTCGTGATGCTGGGGGGTCTGTTGCTGCTGTCGGCGGGGGTCGCGCTGCGGTCTCCGGGGCGGCCGGGACGGCCGGAAGGGGACGGACCGGCCGCGCGGGAGCGGCCGAAGCGCTCCAGATTCCGCCGGACGAGTGATATCTGACGACGCGCCGGTGCCGGTACGGCGAGTCGCAGTGCGCGTAACGGAGAGTCAGGCGAAAGAACGATTTGTATGAAAATCGTCTGAATCGGAGGAGCGCGCATGCCCACCCTGACACCCACACGTACCTTCCGCCGCCGCGCGGGCGCCACTGTCGTCCTCACTGCCCTTACCGCGGCGGGCGCGTCATGGGTGGCGGCGCCGACGGCGTCGGCCCAAGGGGAGAACGGCGACATCAGGATCCACAGCGTGGGCGTGCCCTTCGGGGACTCGAGAGACGAGCCGGTGGTCTGCAGGTTCTATCTCGACGCCGTCAACTTCGACGTCCTCCCCGCCATCGCCTACACCATCACGCCGCAGCCTCCACTGCCCACCGCCGCCACCGTCGCCGGCACCATCCAGCTCGGCGGGGGCGCCGGTCACACCGACCAGCTGAGGCTCGCGGACGGGCAGTACAAGATCACCTGGATCGTGCTGGGCGCCCCCAAGGAGAAGGTCTTCCGCGTCAACTGCCGCGACCGCAACCGCATCGAGGATCACCAACGCGCCGACGCGGCCTGGGGGCCGGGCGACCACCGCGGCCCACGGGGCGGTGTGCACGCGGGCGGCGGCGGTCTCGTCGACAGCGCCGCCGCGTTCGCGCCGGTGACCGGCGCGGCGGCCGTGGTCGCCCTCGGCGGCACCGTGTACTTCCGGATGAACCGCCGCCGGCCCCATGGTGCCGCGTAGGCGCAGACGCAGGCCCTGGCACCGGACTCGCGCCTACCGCCTGACCAGGACGGCCCTGCTCGCGGTCGTCCTGGTCACGGTGGGGGTGCGGTGCGAGAGGCCGGTCATGCCGGTGGCGCCGGAGGGAGCCGACGGCCCGGCCACCGTGGCGGCCCCCGGCCCGGCCCGCCCCGCCCCCTCCGCTCACCCCGTCCGCGCCGCCCGCCGTCCCACGCCCACGCCCCCGCTCCGCCCGCTGCCCCGGTCCCGGCCGACGACCCTCCGCATCCCGTCCCTCGGCATCGACGCCCCGATCACGGGCCTCGGGCTCGACCGGGACCGGGAGCTGGAGACACCCCCGATCGACAAGCCGAAGCTCGTCGGCTGGTACGAGGGCGGCCCCACCCCCGGCGAGCCCGGCACCGCGATCGCCGTCGGCCACCGCGACACCAGGACCGGCCGCGCCGTCTTCGCCGGGCTGGCCGAGGTGAAGCCCGGCAAGCCGATCGAGGCGCGGCGCGCGGACGGCCGTACCGCCGTCTACACCGTGGACCGGGTGAAGGTCTTCGACAAGGCCGACTTCCCCGACAAGGAGGTCTACGGCCCGACCGAGCGCCCGGAACTCCGCGTGATCACCTGCGGTGGCCTCTTCAGCCGGCGCTCGGGCTACACCAGCAACGTGGTGGTCTTCGCCCACCTGACCGCCACAAAGTGACCAACCTCTTCCCCGACCGCGCACATTCCGTTAACTTCCGTGACTCACGGCCTCGTTCAACCCGCACGGGGTATTTCGACCGCGGAGCCCTCGGGGGCACCTGTCATGACACGCGCCATCTCTCTGCACGATGTGAGCAAGGTCTACGACCATGGTGTCCGTGTGGTGGACCGGCTGTCGCTGGACATCGAGCCCGGTGAGTTCCTGGTGCTGCTCGGGCCGTCCGGGTGCGGGAAGTCCACCGTGCTCAGAATGATCGCGGGGCTGGAGGAGATCACCGAGGGCGAGCTGCTGCTCGACGGCGAGTACGCCAACGATCTGCCGCCGTCCGGGCGGGACATGGCGATGGTCTTCCAGAACTTCGCGCTGTACCCGAGCATGACCAGCCGCGACAACATCGGCTTCCCGCTGCGTTTCGAGGCGCCCGGCGCGGACCCGCGCCCGCGCGTGGACGCCACCGCCCGCATGCTGGGCATCGAGGACCTCCTGGACCGCCTTCCCGGCCAGCTCTCCGGCGGCGAACGCCAGCGCGTCGCCATGGGCCGCGCCATCGCCCGGCACCCCTCCGCGTTCCTGATGGACGAGCCGCTGTCCAACCTCGACGCCAAGCTCCGCAACCACCTGCGGGCCGAAATATCCGCCCTCACCCGTGAGCTGGGCGTCACCACGGTGTACGTCACCCATGACCAGGCCGAGGCCATGTCGCTCGGCGACCGGGTCGCCGTCCTGCGCGGCGGCATCCTCCAGCAGGTCGGCACCGCGCGCTCGGTGTACGCGCTGCCCCGCAACGTCTTCGTCGCCGCCTTCATCGGCATCCCGCGCATCAACCTGCTGCGCGGCCTGGTGCGCGCCCCGCTCGACGGCGCCATGACCATCAGCCTCGGCAAGCAGTATCTGCGGCTGCCCGAACCCCTGTCCCTGGACCACCAGTTGCTCCGCGTCCAGCAGGGCCGGGAGGTCATCGTCGGCCTGCGCTCGGAGGCGATACGCATCGCCACACCGGCGTCCGCCCGGCCCGGTGAGGCGGTGCTCAGCGGTCTGGTCGAGCATGTGGAGTTCCAGGGTCACGAGGTCCTCGTCCACTTCAACACCGGCTCCCATCCGGCCGTCGTACCCGAGCTGGAGGCCCCGCGCCCGGCCCACCCGGTCCGGCGCCGGCGCCGCGAGGGCGGCACGGTCCTGGACCGCCTCCGGGAGCGCGCGGGCGCGCGGCGCGCAGGACCGGTCGTGGTCCTGGATCCGGCGGACGCCGCCCCCGAACCGGCGCCGCCCGAGGGCCGTCTCCCCGGCGACCTCATCGTCCGCACCACCCCGGACATCGAACTCCGGCACGGTATGCAGGTCCCCCTCCTCGTCGACATCGCCCACCTGTTCGTCTTCGACCGGCACGGCGAGCGGATCTGCCCGGCTCCGGCGCGTTTGCCGGACTTGGACGGGTGAGGCCCGCGACCATGGGTGCATGAATCTCCAACTCACGCGCACTCAGGCCGCGTTCGCCGTGGCCGGGCTGCTGCTCGCCGTCGGCGCTCCGACCGCCTACGCCACCTTCGACGACGGGACCTCCGCCGCGCCGCGGCGCGGGGAGCCGTACATCGAGACCCAGCTCTTCTTCGGCACCGCGCGCCCGGACGGCGGTCCGGCCGTCACCGACAAGCAGTTCATGGCCTTCATCGACAAGGAGGTCACGCCCGGCTTCCCGAACGGGCTGACCGTGCAGAGCGGGCGCGGTCAGTGGAAGGACGTGAGCGGCACGATCGAGAAGGAGCGGTCGTACGAGCTGATCCTGCTGTATCCGGCGGCGGAGGCGGGTACGAGCGACCGGAAGATCGAGGAGATCCGCCGGGACTACGAGAAGGCCTTCGGCCAGGAGTCGGTGGGCCGGGTCGACGACCGGGCCCAGGTCGACTTCTGACCGGTCCGGGAGCGCAGGCCCCTCTGGCGAGCGAAAACTAACATCGCTAGTTTGGTGCTCGGAGCACATGGTCCCACCCGGGAGGAAGCACGATGAAGGCACACGACGGCATGTACATCGACGGCGCCTGGCGCCCCGCCGCCGGCCAGGACGCGGTCGAGGTCCTGAACCCGGCCGACGAACAGGTCATCGGCCGGGTACCGGCCGGTACCGCCGAGGACGTCGACACCGCCGTACGGGCCGCCCGCGCCGCCCTCCCGGGCTGGGCCGCGACCCCGCCCGCCGAACGGGCCGCTCGGCTGACCGCCCTCCGGGACGTCCTCGCGGCCCGCAAGGACGAGATCGCCGAGACGGTCACGGCCGAGCTCGGCTCGCCGCTGAAGTTCTCCGAGAAGGTCCACGCGGCCGTCCCCATCGCGGTCGCGGGTTCCTACGCCGAGCTGGCGGCGACGTACGCCTTCGAGGAGAAGGTCGGCAACTCGACCGTCTTCCACGAGCCGATCGGCGTGGTCGGCGCGATCACGCCCTGGAACTACCCGCTCCACCAGATCGTCGCCAAGGTGGCTCCGGCACTGGCGGCAGGCTGCACGGTCGTGCTGAAGCCCGCCGAGGACACCCCGCTCGTCGCCCAGCTCTTCGCCGAGGCGGTCCACGAGGCGGGCGTCCCGGCCGGTGTCTTCAACCTCGTCACCGGCCTCGGCCCGGTCGCGGGCCAGGCCCTCGCCGAGCACCCGGGCGTCGACCTGGTCTCCTTCACCGGCTCCACGCCCGTCGGACGGCAGATCGGCGCGACCGCGGGCGCGGCCGTCAAGAAGGTCGCCCTGGAGCTGGGCGGCAAGTCCGCCAACGTCATCCTGCCGAGCGCCGACCTCGCCAAGGCCGTCAACGTCGGCGTCGCCAACGTCATGTCCAACTCCGGCCAGACATGCAGCGCGTGGACGCGGATGCTGGTCCACCGGGAGCAGTACGAGGAGGCGGTGGAGCTGGCCGCCACAGCCGCCGCCAAGTACGGCGAGCGCATCGGCCCCGTCGTGAGCGCCAAGCAGCAGGCGCGGGTGCGCGGTTACATCGAGAAGGGGGTCGCGGAGGGCGCCCGGATCGTCGCGGGCGGCGCGGAACCCCCGTATGGGCAGGGCTACTTCATCGCGCCCACGGTCTTCGCCGACGTCACCCCCGAGATGACCATCGCCCAGGAGGAGATCTTCGGGCCGGTTCTGTCGATCATCCGGTACGAGGACGAGGACGACGCGCTGCGGATCGCCAACGGCACGGTCTACGGGCTCGCCGGCGCCGTGTGGGCGGGTGACGCGTCGGAGGCGGTGGCCTTCGCGCGCCGTATGGACACCGGGCAGGTCGACATCAACGGCGGACGCTTCAACCCGCTTGCCCCCTTTGGTGGTTACAAGCAGTCGGGCGTGGGCCGGGAGCTCGGTGCGCACGGCCTGGCCGAGTACCTCCAGACCAAGTCCCTGCAGTTCTGAGGAGCCCGCACATGGTCCGCGCCGCCGTTCTGCCCGCCATCGGCTCCCCGCTGGAGATCACCGACATCGACCTGCCCGACCCCGGCCCGGACCGCATCCGCGTCCGCCTCGCCGCCGCCGGCGTCTGCCACTCCGACCTGTCCCTGTCCAACGGCACCATGCGGGTACCGGTCCCGGCCGTCCTCGGCCACGAAGGCGCCGGGACGGTCGTCGCCGTGGGCGAGGGGGTCACCCACCTCGTACCCGGTGACCGTGTCGTCCTCAACTGGGCTCCTTCCTGCGGCAGTTGCCACGCCTGCGCCCTCGGTGAGGTCTGGCTGTGCGCCAACGCGTTGAACGGCGCCGCCGACGTCCACGCCCGGCGCACGTCCGACGGCACCGACCTGCACCCCGGCCTCAACGTGGCCGCGTTCGCCGAGGAGACCGTCGTCTCCGCGTCCTGCGCCCTCACCCTCCCCGAGGGCATCCCGCTCACCGACGCGGCCCTCCTCGGCTGCGCGGTCCTCACCGGCTACGGCGCCGTCCACCACTCGGCACGCGTCCAGCCGGGGGAGACGGTGGCGGTGTACGGCGTCGGGGGAGTGGGTCTTGCGGCACTCCAGGCGGCGCGTATCGCGGGCGCGTCGAAGATCGTCGCGGTCGATGTCTCCCCGGAGAAGGAGGAGTTGGCGCGGAATGCGGGCGCCACGGACTACGTCGTCGCCTCCGACGCCACGGCCCGCGAGATCCGCGCCCTGACCGGCAGGCAGGGCGTCGACGTCGCCGTGGAGTGCGTGGGCCGTGCGACGACCATCCGCACGGCCTGGGACTCCACCCGCCGCGGCGGACGCACCACGGTCGTGGGCATCGGCGGCAAGGACCAGCAGGTCACCTTCAACGCCCTGGAGATCTTCCACTGGGGCCGCACCCTGTCCGGCTGCGTCTACGGCAACTCGGACCCCGCGAAGGACCTCCCGGTCCTCGCCGAGCACGTCCGCGCGGGCCGCCTGGACCTGGGAGCGCTGGTGACGGAGCGGATCGCGCTGGACGGGATTCCGGCGGCGTTCGAGCACATGCTGGCGGGGAAGGGCGGACGGGCGCTGGTGGTGTTCTGAGGCAGACGGGAGCCCGGAGCCCCCTGGGTGCTCCGGGCAACCTTCGCGCACAACCGTTGACGCCATACCGTCCGGTCAGTACGTTCGCCGCCAACGTCCCCAGCACCCACCGGAGTGTGCACGCATGGACATGGCCCCCTCCGCTCAGCCTCTCCCCACGGCCGCCCTCCCCACAGCCAATCGCCGCCGCGTCGCCACCGCGGCAGCCCTCGCCTCGGCCGTCGAGTGGTACGACTACTTCGTCTTCGGCATCGCCGCCGCCCTCGTCCTCGGCGACCTGTACTTCCCCGCCGGCAGCTCCACCGCCGGCGTACTCGCCTCCTTCGCCACCTTCGCGGTCGGCTTCCTCGCCCGTCCCCTCGGCGGCATCGTCGCGGGCCAGCTCGGTGACAAGCGAGGCCGCAAGCCCATGCTGGTCCTCGCGCTCACGCTGATGGGCGTCGCCACCACCGGCATCGGCCTGCTCCCGACGTACGAGACGATCGGCGTCGCCGCCCCGATCCTCCTGGTCCTCCTCCGCGTCGCACAGGGCGTCGCCGTCGGCGCGCAGTGGGGCGGTGCGATGCTGCTGGCCACCGAGTACGCCCCCGAGGGCAAGCGCGGTGTGTACGGCAGCGTCGTCCAACTCGGCGTACCCATCGGCGTGGTGACCGCCAACACCGTCTTCCTGCTGGCCGGGGCGTTCACCTCCGAGTCGGCGTTCGCGGCCTGGGGCTGGCGTATCCCGTTCCTGATCGGCCTGTTCGTGCTCGCGCTCGCCTGGTACATCCACACGCGCGTCGAGGAGACCCCGGAATTCCGTGCGGCAGAACGGGAGCTGAGCGAGCAGGAGAAGGCGGAGCGGAACTCCCCGCTGCGCACGATCCTCCGCAACCACCTCGGCACGGTCCTCCTCGCCGGCGGCTCCTTCGCCGTGAACACCGCGACCTTCTACATCCTCATCACCGGCGTCCTCGACTACACGACCCGCGAACTCGACATGAAACGCGGCGCGGTCCTCACCGTCTCCCTCTGCGTCAGCCTCACCCAGCTGATCCTCATCCCCGCGTCCGCCGCCCTGTCCGACCGGGTCGGCCGCATCCGGGTCTACGCGTTCGGCGCGGCCGGCATCGCGCTGTGGGCCGTACCGCTGTTCCTGCTGATCGACACGGGTTCGCTGCTGTGGCTGGCCGTCGGCACGTTCGTCGCCAGCTGCTTCCTCAGCATCATGTACGGCCCCCAGGCCGCCCTGTTCGCCGAGCTGTTCACGCCCGAGATGCGCTACACCGGCGCCTCTCTCGGCTACCAGATCGCGGCAGTGTGCGGCGGCGGACTCGCGCCCTTCGTGATGGTGCTGCTCCTGGAGGCCACGGGCACGTCAATGGCGGTGTCGGCCTACATCATCGGGCTCTCCGTCATCGCCCTGCTGTCCATCAAGGTCCTTGCGGACAGGGCACGTTCACGCTGATTCCGAGGCCCGCTCGGGCTGCGGTGCCGACACCACCTCCGGCGCCGTGGCCCGTCCGCGCGACCGCGACACCGCCACCCCGGCCAGGCACAGCGCCCCGCCCGCGAGCGTGAGCAGCTTCGGCACCTCGCCGAGCGCCAGCCACGACATCAGGACGACGAGTGCGGGGACGGCGTAGGTGGTGGCGCCCATCCGGCTGGCCGTCGTACGGGACAGGGCGTAGGCCCACGTCGTGAAGGCCAGCGCGGTCGGGAACACGCCGAGATAGACCATGTTGAGCGTCGCCGACAGCGGGGCGTCCGCCGCGTCCGACACCAACTGCCCGGCGAACGGCAGACAGGCCACCGCCCCGACCAGACACCCGAACGTCGTCACCTGGAGCGCACTGGCATGGCCGAGCGCGGGCTTCTGCGCCACGACCCCGCCCGCGTAGCCGACGGCGGCCAGCAGACACAGCACCACCCCGAGCACCGACGACCCGCCCCCGCTCGACATCGACAGCCCCACGGCCACCGCACCCGCGAACGACACCGCCATGCCCGCCAGCAGCCGCGGCGGCATCGCGTCACCGAGCAGCCGCGCGGCGAGCAGCGCGACCAGGACCGGCCCGATGTTCACGACCAGGGCGGCCGTCCCCGCATCCACCTGCTGCTCGCCCCAGTTGAGGGCGACCATGTAAAAGCCGAACCACAACAGCCCCGATATCGCGATCCCGGGCCACGCCGCCCGCGGCGGCCACCCTTCCCGCCGTACGAGACAGAAGATCCCCAACGTGAGAGCTCCCGCCAGCAGCCGCCCGAGCGCCAACGCACCCGGCGAGTACTCCTCACCCGCGCTGCGGATGGACACGAAGGCGGAGGCCCACAGCACCACGGTGACGGTGGCGGCACCGGCGGCGAGCAGGTCGGTGCGGCGGGCGGGGGAGGCGTTCATCATGCTCCAGAGGCTAGGGGAGGAGGATGGGTGAGGCTCGCGTATTTCGGACGGTGAGATCGGCACGTCAGGGGATTCGCACGGGGCACTGCAGCGCCCCGAAAGGGGCGCGGGGAACTGCGCGACCAGCCCCCACAAGCCCGCACCCGGCAGACGACGAAAGCTCCCACCCCCATAGCCGCCCAGCTCACCGCAACGCCCCCGCCGAGATACCGAGCAGTTCCCCCAGCGCCCGCTCACCCGACGGAGTCACTTTCACGGCCCGCTCGGATCCGATCCGCACACACCAGCCCGCGTCCAGGACATGCCGGCACAGCGCCGCGCCCGCGACGCCCGCGAGATGCGAGCGGCGCTCGGTCCAGTCGAGGCACCCCCGGGCCAGCGGACGCCGTCCCTCGCGGTCGAGCCCGATGCCGACGGAGTCGAACCAGCGCAGCCCCGCCTCCGTGAGCGCGAAGCCGGTGTCCTGGCTCAGCAGTCCGCGCTCGGTCAGTGCGTCGGTGAGCGTGATGCCGAGCCGCCCGGCGAGGTGGTCGTAGCAGGTGCGGCCGCGGGCCATCGCGGACCCGGCGTTCGATTCCCGGAGGGTGCGCGGGCGCGCTGCCGCTTCCGGGGCGACCTGTCCGGCCAGGTCCTCCAGCAGCTGCGCGACCTGCGGATCGGCGAGACGGACGTACCGATGGCGCCCCTGCCGCTCCTCCGCGAGCAGTCCGCCCGCGACGAGCCTGCCCAGGTGCTCGCTCAGCGTCGACGCGGCGACACCCGCGTGCCGGGCCAGCTCCCCGGCGGTCCACGCCCGCCCGTCGAGCAGCGCGAGCAGACACACGGCCCGCGTCTCGTCGGCGACGAGCCCGGCGAGCCGGGCCAGCTCGGGGGCGCGGGCGTCCTTGGCGGTCATGCGTTCCAGGATGGGCCACGGACACTTCGGCGGACACCGAAATGTTGATGTGCGGTTCGGCAGCGCCCTAAGGGGCGCGGGGAACTGCGCGACCAGCCACGACGGCCCCGCAGGCCAACGACGACCCATCACGGCACTTCCCGCGGAGCGCTCCGCTTGACCTGTTCGTATTGCTGCATCAGCCCGTCCAGCAGCGCGGTCAGTCCCGTCTCGAAGGCCCGTTCGTCGATCTTCTCCTGCTGCTCGGCGAGGAGGTGCGCCTGCCCGAGGTGGGGGTAGTCGGCGGGGTCGTACGCGCTCGCGTCGTCCACGAAGCCCCCGGCGAACGAGCCGAGCGCGGAGCCCATGATGAAGTACCGCATCAGTGCGCCGATCGAGGTGGCCTGCGCGGGAGGCCAGCCGGCCTCGACCATCGCGCCGTAGACGGCGTCGGCGAGGCGCAGTCCGGCGGGACGGCGGCCGGGGCCCTGGGCCAGCACCGGGACGATGTTCGGGTGGTCGCGCAGTGCGGCCCGGTAGGAGACGGCCCAGTCGTGCAGCGCGGTCCGCCAGTCCCGGCCGTCCTCGAACATCGACAGATCGACCTGGGTGCTCACCGAGTCGGCGACCGCCTCCAGGATCTCGTCCTTCGTCCGGAAGTGGTTGTAGAGCGAGGGCCCGCTCACGCCCAGCTCGGCGGCGAGCCGGCGGGTCGAGACCGCCGCAAGACCCTCCGCGTCCACGAGCGCCCGTGCGGTGTCGACGATCCGGTCGGTGCTGAGGAGGGGCTTGCGCGGTCGGGCCATGGCGCACATAGTAGGGCTGCGAGCGAGAAACTAGCAGTGCTAATTTAAATGTACGGCCTTCAAGTAGAGCTGACTTAGGGGTGACTTCGGCATGAACCTGGAGCTCAGCGAGGAGCAGACCGCCGTACGGCAGCTCGCCCGGGACTTCGTGGACCGCGAGATCGCCCCGAACGTCGTCGCCTGGGACCGTGCGGAGGACGTCGACCGGGCGATCGTGAAGAAGCTCGCCGCGGTCGGCTTCTTGGGGCTGACGATCGACGAGGAGTACGGCGGCAGCGGCGGCGACCATCTCGCGTACTGCCTGGTGACGGAGGAACTCGGCCGCGGCGACTCGTCCGTGCGCGGCATCGTGTCGGTCTCGCTCGGCCTGGTCGCCAAGACCATCGCCGCCTGGGGGAGCGAGGAGCAGAAGCGCCGCTGGCTGCCGGGACTGACCTCCGGCGCGTACGTCGGCTGCTTCGGCCTCACCGAGCCGGGCACCGGCTCCGACGCGGGCAACCTCGCCACACGCGCCGTCCGGGACGGCGAGGACTACGTCATCAACGGCACCAAGATGTTCATCACGAACGGCACGTGGGCCGACGTGGTCCTGCTCTTCGCCCGCTCCACGGACTCGCCCGGCCGCAAGGGCGTCTCCGCGTTCCTCGTGCCGACCGCCACGCCCGGCCTCTCCCGCCGCGCCATCCACGGCAAGCTCGGCCTGCGCGGCCAGGCCACCGCCGAACTCGTCCTCGAGGACGTCCGCGTCCCCGCCTCCGCGATGCTCGCGCCCGAGGGCAAGGGCTTCTCGGTCGCCATGTCGGCGCTGGCCAAGGGGCGGATGTCGGTGGCGGCGGGCTGCGTCGGCATAGCGCAGGCCGCGCTGGACGCGGCGGTGACGTACGCGACCGAGCGTGAGCAGTTCGGCAGGACCATCGCCCACCATCAGCTCGTACAGGAGCTGATATGTGACATAGCAGTCGACGTCGACGCCGCCCGACTGCTGACCTGGCGCGTCGCCGACCTCGTCGACCGCGGCCTGCCCTTCGCCACCGAGTCCTCCAAGGCCAAGCTGTTCGCCTCGGAGGCCGCCGTCCGCGCCGCCAACAACGCCCTCCAGGTCTTCGGCGGCTACGGCTACATCGACGAGTACCCGGCGGGCAAGCTGCTGCGCGACGCCCGCGTGATGACCCTCTACGAGGGCACCAGCCAGATCCAGAAGCTGGTGATCGGGCGGGCGTTGACGGGCGTCTCGGCCTTCTAGGTACCTGCTTTCTAGGTACCTGACTGAGTACTTCGGCGGATGTGGCGCCCCCCACATCTGTCGACCCTTGTCCCCATGAGTGACACAGCGGGCAAGCAGCAGAACACGGCCGCCTTCTACGGGCAGGCGGTCGCCTCCTTCGTCGTCGCCATGGCCGCCACGGCGATCGGCATCTTCAAGCTGGAGGCCGATGTCTGGGTGCGGGCGTTCCTGGGGATCGCCGTCCTGTACCTCGTCACCTCCGCCTTCACCCTCGCCAAGGTGATCAGGGACCGGCAGGAGGCGGAGAACCGCGCGTACCACCCGTTCGAGAAGCTCTGAGCGTTCGAGCAGCTCTGAGCTTCGGGCGGTGCTGATCGGGCACACTAAGCGCTCGCTCACCTTGAGCGGTATGGTGTTGTCCTTGTCAGTGAGAGGGGCGAACGAGCGATGAGTGCGGCGCAGGAGACGGCCGGCGGCGAACCGCAGGCGTGGGGCGAGGTCACGCCGGACGCGGCCCGGCGGCTGCTGATCGCCGCCGTGGAGGCCTTCGCCGAGCGCGGCTACCACGCCACCACGACCCGTGACATCGCGGGCCGCGCTGGTATGAGCCCGGCCGCGCTCTACATCCACTACAAGACCAAGGAAGAGCTGCTTCACCGCATCAGCCGGATCGGGCATGAGAAGGCACTCGACATCCTGCGTACGGCGGCGCAGCGCCAGGGCAGCCCGGCGGAGCGGCTCGCCGATGCCGTGAGCTCCTTCGTGCGCTGGCACGCCGGGGGGCGCACCACCGCGCGGGTCGTGCAGTACGAACTCGACTCACTCGGCCCCGAGGCCCGCGCGGAGATCGTCGCGCTGCGCCGTCAGTGCGACGCCGAGGTGCGCGGGATCATCGAGGACGGCGTGGCCGCGGGCGAGTTCGACGTCCTCGATGTGAAGGGCACCACGCTCGCGGTGCTCTCGCTCTGCGTCGACGTCGCCCGCTGGTTCAGCATCGACGGTCCGTGGACCCCGGACGAGGTCGGCGCGCTCTATGCCGACCTCGTGCTGCGGATGGTGGGGGCGAAGTAGTCCGGTCTGCCGGACAGGCCCTGCCCTCAGAGGTAATAGCGGGACACCGACTCGGCGACGCACACCGGTTTGTCGCCGCCGTCGCGCTCCACGGTGAAGGCGACGGTCACCTGCACGCCCCCGGTCACCTCGTCGACGCCGCTGATCGCGGCGGTGGCGCGCAGCCGCGATCCGACCGGCACCGGTGCGGGGAAACGGACCTTGTTCGTCCCGTAGTTGACGCCCATCTTCACGCCCTCGACCTTGATCAGCTGGGGTCCGAAGAGCGGAAGCAGCGACAGCGTGAGATACCCGTGGGCGATGGTGGTCCCGAAGGGTCCGGTCGCCGCCTTCTCCGGGTCGACGTGGATCCACTGGTGATCACCCGTGGCCTCCGCGAACAGGTCGATCCGCTTCTGGTCGATCTCCAGCCAGTCGGTGTGTCCCAGCTGCTCGCCCACCGCCGCCTTCAGTTCGTCGGCGGACGTGAAGATCCTCGGCTCTGCCATGTCCCGGCCTCTCGCGTCGCAATGTGACCTGCCTAAGCAACTGCTTAGCATGGTAGGTGGCGGGTCACCTGTCAACGCACAGGAGCTCTCCGGACAGCCGGAGCCGCAGCAGGTCTTCGATGGGTAACCTTCGAGGGGTGCCCCAGATTCACGAGAAGGTCCACGAGCTCACAGTCGGTCAGCTCGCCGCCCGCAGCGGCGCCGCGGTTTCCGCCCTGCACTTCTACGAGTCCAAGGGCCTGATCACCAGTCGCCGAACCTCCGGCAACCAACGCCGCTACACCCGCGACACCCTCCGCCGAGTCGCCTTCATCCGCGCCGCCCAACGCGTCGGCATCCCCCTGGCCACCATCCGCGAGGCCCTGGCCGAACTCCCCGAGGAACGCACCCCCACCAAGGACGACTGGGCCCACCTCTCCGAGGCCTGGCGCTCCGAACTCGACGAACGCATCAAGCAACTCAACCGCCTCCGCGACCACTTGACCGACTGCATCGGCTGCGGCTGCCTCTCCCTCAACACCTGCGTCCTCTCCAACCCGGACGACGTCTTCGGCGAACGCCGCTCGGGCTCCCGCCTGATGGTGGAACGAGACGGCAGGAAGGCCGAGTAACCACGCACGGCCACCGGGTTGCGGGCGGCCGTCCCGCCCAGCTGAGGGCCGCCGTCCCGCCCAGCTGCGGGCTGCTGTCCCGCCCAAGCTGCGGGCATGCGTGCCGCCTGGGGCGGCACGGGTGGGCGCAGGCGGCGCCCCGTCAGCGCCGGGCTGCGCGACCCACCTCACGGCGCCCATCCCCGCGGCGCCCCGTCAGCGCCGGGCTGCGCGACCCACCTCACGGCGCCCATCCCCGCGGCGCCCCGTCAGCGCCGGGCTGCGCGACCCACCTCACGGCGCCCATCCCCGCGGCGCCCCGTCAGCGCCGGGCTGCGCGACCCACCCCCGCCCAGCCCCAACCCCGGGCACCACTCAGCCCACGATCACTCGGGCACCGCTAACGGCACGCCCCGTACTCCCGAACCCCCGCCGCCACCAACTCCGCATTGGACCCCGCCCGCCCCCCGTCCGGCAGGACCACCGTGTCCTCCATCCCGATCCGCGTCGCCAGCCCCAACCGCCCCGCCAGCCGCAGCACAGGCCACGCGCCCCCGTCCTCCCCATGGAGCAACACAGGCCGGCCATGCGCCGACCCCAGGTCGGCCAACAACACCCGCGCGCTCTCCTCGGCCGTGTCCGGCGACGGATCCGTCACCTCCGCCAGCACCCGCAGGACCTTTCCCCCGAGGGGCGAGCGCGCGAACCGATCCGCCCCGTCCGTCCCGGACCAGATCCCCGCCTCCACACCGACCCCACGCTCGATCAGCACGGCGGCGATCTCCTCGGCGCCCGGCTCATGCCAGTTGACCGAGGCGTGATCGGGAAGCACCGTCCACCCACGCACGCGCTCCAGCCGCGCCACCGGATCAGGCTCGGCCCACGCACCGGTGGTCACCCCGACCGGCACCGACACCCGCGCCCGTATCGCATCGAGCGTCGCCGCAACCACCCGCGGCGACAAAGAATCCTGTCCGCAAGGCGTCTTGGGATGAACATGGACGTCCGTCGCTCCGGCCGCGACGGCGAGCACGGCCGACTCGGCCATCGCCTCCGGCGACAGCGGCACCCCGGCACTGTCGGCGGCCCCCCGGGCCCCGTTGAGACACACCTGCACCATGCCTCGATGGTGCCAGCCACCACTGACAATGCCCTCCGGCACCGCAGCTCACCGCGTTCGATCGGGGGTGCGGCATCCCCGGCGCACCCCCGCCGTACCTATGCGGATGCGGACACCAGCAGCCGTCCGCGCCTGGCCGTGGCCAGCGCCTCGGGCGTCAGCACCGGACGCGGCACCACGATGCCGCAGTCCGTGCACACCGGGCCCGACGAAGGTTCATGGGCCAGGTTGTACTTCCAGATCAGGCGCGCTCCGCCGCACACCGGGCAGTCGGACCCCGGTTCGCGTTCCAGGGCGGAGATCAGTCGGCGCAGTACCTCGGCCAGGGGTTCCCGCGGGTGGACCCGCGGATCGTCGCACCAGGCGACTCCGAAACCGCCCCAGGTCAGCCGGTGCCAGTCATCAACGCTGCCCGGCCTGCGCAGTCCGTCGTGCTTTTCCTTCTTGCGCCGCTCGGCGAACCCACCCTCATAGGCAAGCCACACCGAACGCGCCTCTTCCAGCTCGTCCAACGCGGCCACGAGCCGCGCTGGATCGGGCGACCGGTCCTCGGGACCGAACCCCGCCCGGGAGCACAAATGGTCCCAGGTCGCCCTGTGCCCGTACGGAGCGAACCGCTCAAGGCACTTGCGGAGCGAGTAGCGCCGTAGCGCCAGATCGCACCGTGGATCTCGCACCTGTCTCGCCAGACTCCGGAAACCGGCCATCGCCCTGCACCTCCGTCACACCTGCACCTGTACTTCGGTTACTTCGGCGTCGTCGTTCGGACGTTGCCGAATAGACGTATCGACACGCGATTCGGCTCCATCCTTTTTCCATGACCTCCAGAAGTTGACGCATGTTCACCTTCCATCTCGGGGATACCGGCGGTAACGTCCGGGCCCACCCCCGTCCGTAGGAGCTGCCATGCCACGGCGCACCCCACGCACCGCACTCGACAGACTGAGAACTCCCCGTAGATTCCCCGGGTTCCTGAAGTCGGCTTCCGTATGCGTCCTGATTGCCGGTCTTTTGTCCCCGCTTTCCCAAGCGGCGGCGGCCGAGACCGCGGAGGTCGACGCGGCGGCGGTCACCGACCACTGCGGCAGCCAGTGCTCCGACATCCTCCCGGCCGGCCAGAACGGCAACGCCACCCTCGCCCAGATCATCCTGAACCAGGCCTTCGGCACCCAGCCCGCACACGCCGAGGACCAGCTCGGCCCCTACGCCAACCTGGCCACCGGCTACTCCGGCCTCACCAACTCCACGATCAACTCGTTCTTCAACGACGCGTCCTTCGGGGTCCCCGCCGATCAAGTCGCCTCCACCGTCAAGCCCGCCGGCCGCAGCGACGTGACGATCGTCCGCGACAAGAAGACGGGTGTGCCGCACATCACCGGTACCACTCGGTACGGCACGGAGTTCGGCGCCGGCTACGCGGCAGCTGAGGACCGGCTGTGGCTGATGGACGTCTTCCGCCATGTCGGACGCGGCCAGCTGACCCCCTTCGCGGGCGGTGCTCCCTCCAACCAGGGCCTGGAGCAGCAGTTCTGGCGCGCCGCGCCCTACACCGAGGCCGACCTCCAGGCGCAGATCGACAACGCCGTCGCCAGCAACGGCGAGCGCGGCCGGCAGGCTCTCGCCGACGTCAACGCCTACATCGCCGGCATCAACGCCTACATCGACGCCTCCGACAAAGGCCGCTATTTCCCCGGCGAGTACGTCCTGACCGGCCACAAGGACTCCATCACCAACGCCGGCACGATCCAGCACTTCAAGCCCACCGACCTGGTCGCGCTGGCCTCCGTCATCGGCGCCCTGTTCGGCTCCGGAGGCGGCGGCGAGGTCAACAACGCGCTCTCCCTGCTCGCCGCGCAGGAGAAGTACGGCGTCGCCGAGGGCACCAAGGTCTGGGAGTCCTTCCGCGAGCGCAACGACCCCGAGGCCGTCCTCACCCTCCATGACGGCAGCTTCCCGTACGCCTCGAAGCCCGACGACCCGCAGGGCACCGCGATGCCCGACGCCGGTTCGGTGGACGAGGAACAGCTGGTGTACGACCGTACGGGCAGTGCCTCGACGTCGAGCGCCGCCAGCACGTCGAGCACCGCGACCGCCACCGCGCTCTCCTCCGCCAAACGCGGTATGTCCAACGCCCTGGTGGTCGGCGGCGAGCACACCGCCAGCGGCCACCCGGTCGCCGTCTTCGGGCCCCAGACCGGCTACTTCGCGCCCCAGCTGCTGATGCTCCAGGAGATCCAGGGCCCCGGTCTCAGCGCCCGCGGCGCCTCCTTCGCGGGGCTGAGCATGTACGTCGAACTCGGCCGCGGCCAGGACTACTCGTGGAGCGCCACGACCTCCGGCCAGGACATCATCGACAGCTACGCGGTCGAACTGTGCCAGGACGACTACCACTACCTGTACCGCGGCACCTGTACGGCGATGGAGAAGGTCGAGCAGAAGAACGCCTGGAAGCCGACCACCGCCGACGGCACGGCGGCGGGCTCGTACACCATGCGGGTCTGGCGCACCAAGTACGGCCCCGTCCAATACCGCGCCACCGTCGACGGCAAGAAGGTCGCCTACACCACCCTGCGCTCGTCCTTCCTGCACGAGGCCGACTCGATCATCGGTTTCCAGATGCTCAACGACCCGGGCTACGTCAACAGCCCGCAGACCTTCCAGCGCGCGGTGCAGCACATCAACTACACGTTCAACTGGTTCTACGTCGACTCCGAGCACACCGCGTACTACAACAGCGGCGACAACCCGGTACGGGCCACCGGCGTCGACGCCGAGTTCCCGGTGTGGGCGCGGCCGGCGTACGAGTGGAAGAACTGGAACCCGGCGACGAACACCGCCGACTACACGCCTGCGTCCGCGCACCCGAACTCCATCGACCAGGACTACTACATCTCCTGGAACAACAAGCAGGCCAAGGACTACACGGCCGCGCCCTGGGGCGTCGGGTCCGTGCACCGCGGCGATCTGCTGGAGGACCGGGTGAAGAAGCTGGTCGCCGCCGGTGGAGTCACTCGGGCCTCGCTGACCAAGGCGATGGCCGACGCCGGGCTCGCCGACCTGCGGGCTCAGGACGTGCTGCCGGATCTGCTCAAGGTCGTCAACAGCTCGACGGTGACCGACGCCACGGCCAAGGCGGCGGTCGACAAGCTGTCCGCGTGGCTGACGGCGGGCGGCAAACGCACGGAGACGAAGGCCGGTTCGAAGACGTACGCCCATGCCGACGCGATCCGCATCCTGGACGCGTGGTGGCCACTGCTGGTGAAGGCCGAGTTCGAACCCGGCCTCGGCAGCGAGCTGTACGGCGCGTTCACCGCCAACCTGCCGATCGACGAGACCCCGTCGGCCGCCCACGGCCCGACCGGAGCCCATGCCGGAAGCGCCTTCCAGTACGGCTGGTGGAGCTATGTCGACAAGGACATCCGGGCGGTGCTCGGTGAGAAGGTGGAGGGTCCGCTCGCGCGGAAGTACTGCGGCGGCGGCAGCCTCAGCGCCTGCCGGGACACGCTGATCAGCACGCTGAAGGAGGCGGCCGGCAAGACCGCGGCCCAGGTCTACCCCGGCGACGACCTGTGCGCGGCCGGCAACCAGTGGTGCGCCGACTCGATCAACCAGCGCACGCTGGGCGGCATCAAGCACCCCAACATCAGCTGGCAGAACCGGCCGACGTACCAGCAGGTGGTCGAGTTCACGTCACATCGGTGAGTTCATGGGCGGCGGGTCAGGCGATACGGCCCGCCGCCAGCACCACCTGCGCCAGCTCCCGGTGCGCGATGTCGCTGTGCGCGCCGGCCGGTGGGCCGCCGCGTCTGACCACGGCGGCCGCGTCGACGTTCACACACCCCGACGCGGGCAGCTTGCCCTTCTTCAGCGCATCGGCGAGCTGCAACGCGCGCGTGCCCGGCACCGCCCGCATCCCCTTGTGCCCCATCGCCCCCCACTTGTCGCCGAGCATCCGCCCGACGTCGAGGCCGAGGACCGTCCGATCGTCGTCCGCCATACGCGAGGCCAGCGGATACATCGTGCCGAGGGCCGAGTCGTGGTGGGAGTGGCAGCACACCAGGGGGCCGTCGATGCGGTTCTGCCGACCCTGGAGCACCCCTCCCGCGCGCGGGTCGTGCGGTAGCCGGGCGGCGAACGCGTAGTGCGAGAAGGCCCCTTGGAGCAGCGTCACCGACTTCACCGTGCGCACCCCCTCGGGCAGCCCGCGCAGCGCGAACGACACCAGCCGCCCGCCGAAGCTGTGCCCGACGAGATGCACGCGCGCGTGCGGCACGGCCGTGGCCAGCTGCCCGACGACCCGGCCGAGCCCGCGCTCCCCGACGGTTCCCGCGCGCCGCTTCATCGCGTAGTACGTCGCCTGCCGCAGCAGTTCCTGGGCACCCTTCCAGGGGTTGGGCAGGGAAAAGGAGGCCGTGCCGCCCGGAGACCCGAGACCGGTCAGCGCCTGCGCGAACTCCTCGCAGACCGTCGCCGCGGACCCGGAGAACATCCGCGGCTCGCTCTGCGGCACCCCCTCCGCCAGCGTGTCGGCCGCGAACAGCGCCTGCGGCCCCGGCGGTACGACCTCCACCAGCAGCCGCACCAGTCGGCCGAACTCCTCCAACTCGGCCTCCTCACGCGGCTGTTGGTCCAGCATGCGCGCGATCTGGTCGATCACGGTCGCCCGGCCGGGAAAGGTCTCCAGCAGCGAGTGCCGGGTGTCCTTGTCCAGCGCGGGCTGCTGGGACGTCTCGGCAGCCAGCGACCGTGGGAAGTCGGGGATCGGCTCGTCGGAGAACCGCATCGACGGCCACAGCACACCCACGTACCCGAGCCTGGCCTTGGGCGCGAGCTGGGGGAACGGTGCGAAGAAGCGGCTGTAGAGCCGGGTCGCGATCGAGCGGTCGTTGTTCCAGCCGTGCGCGAAGACGATCAGGTCGCGGACCTTCCGGTCCGCGACACCGGCGAGCAGCCGGTCCCGCTGCTTGCCGTTCACGTCGCCGTCCGCGTCGAACGTCAGCTCCCAGTAGGGAGTCACACTCATCTCCGGATCCGCCATGCCGGGCCCCCTTGTCCCCCGATGTCGCGTGATGCGTGACATCGTCCTGCGGCTGGGCGGGGTTGGCCAGACGGCCGGAGTCATCTGTAGAGGAGATACTCCCTGCGCACCTTCCGGAACGCCGCCAGCTCCTTCTGCCAGCCCGCCACCACCTCGTCCGTACCGGCTCCCGCGTCGATCGCCGTGCGCACCCGCGTGGATCCGGTGAGCTTGTCGATCCAGTTGTCCGACCGCCAGGCGAAGCCGCTCCACACCTTCTTGGCGGTCACCAGCAGCGCGATGCCCGTGCGTACGGGGTCGTACGCGGCCCGGTCGTGCACATGGATCTGTACGCCGCCGATGGTCTTCCCCTGGAACTTGGAGAAGACGGGAGCGAAGTACGCCTCCCTGAAGTGGACGCCGGGCAGGCGGAGTTGATTCATCTCGGCCGCCCAGCGCCCGTCGATGCCCTCTGCACCGAGCAGTTCGAAGGGGCGGGTGGTGCCGCGTCCCTCGGAGAGGTTGGTGCCCTCGAACAGACACGTCCCCGGGTACACGAGAGCGGTGTCGGGGGTGGGCATGTTCGGGCTCGGAGGTACCCACGGCAGCCCGGACGCGTCGTAGAACTCCGACCGCTTCCAACCCGTCATCCGTACGGTGTCCAGCTCGACCGGGGTCTTCAGGAACTCCCCGTTGAACAGGTGCGCCAGCTCGGCGACCGTCATGCCGTGCGCCTGCGAGATCGGTTGCCGGCCGACGAAGGTCGCGAACTCCTTGTGCAGGACCGGGCCTTGGGCCTCGCGGCCGGTCACCGGGTTCGGGCGGTCGAGCACGACGAAGCGTTTGCCGGCGAGTTGGGCCGCCTCCATGCAGTCGTACAGCGTCCAGATGTACGTGTAGAAGCGGGCGCCGACGTCCTGGATGTCGAAGACGATCGTGTCGACGCCGGATGCGGTGAAGATGTCGGCGAGGGGGCGGCCGCTCTTGAGGTACGTGTCGTAGACGGGGAGGCCGGTTGCCGGGTCGTCGTAGCGGCCTTCGGAGCCGCCTGCCTGGGCGGTGCCGCGGAAGCCGTGTTCGGGGCCGAAGACGGCCCCTAGATTCACTCGGTTGTCCTTGTGCATGACGTCGACGATGTGGCGGACGTCGCTGGTTACGCCGGTGGGGTTGGTGACGATTCCGACCCGATCGCCGTTGAGTGCCGTGTAGCCGTCTGCGGCCAGCCGCTCGAAGCCGGTTTGCCTGCGGCGCTGGGCGGCGGAGGCGGGAGGTGCGCTGGTGAGTGCTGTTGCTGCCGTTGTCGCTGCGAGTAGGGCTCGTCTGGATAGGCGCATGGGGTGCACGGTATTGCTCCCGCGGGTTGTGTGGAAGCCGTCCGTGGTTCGTGGCTTGTCGCGCAGTTCCCCGCGCCCCTGAGCGGCGATGCCCGTGCCCTTCCTCTGGTACATACCGACCGGTTAGTCTGGCCCGCAGGAGTCGCAGTCGAAGGAGACCGATGGTGGAAGCCGTTCAGGGTGCCGGAGTCGTCGTCACGGGGGCTGGAGGGGGGATCGGGGCCGCCCTGGCCCGGCGGTTTGCTGCCGCGGGGGCCCGGGTCGTCGTCAATGATCTGGACGCCGGCAAGGCCAAAGCCGTTGCTGAGGAGGTCGGAGGGATTGCCGTGCCCGGTGATGCCTCCGCCATTGTCGGTGAGGCTCGCGACGCTCTCGGTGGCACCGTCGATGTCTACTGCGCCAATGCCGGGCTTCCCTCGGGTGGGTCCGAGGCAGCTGAGGAGCAGGTCTGGGCGTTGGCCTGGGATGTGAACGTGATGGCGCATGTGCGGGCTGCTCAGGAGCTGATTCCGGGGTGGCTGGAGCGTGGGCGGGGGCGGTTCGTGTCCACCGTGTCCGCCGCGGGGCTGCTCACCATGATCGGGGCCGCGCCGTACAGCGTGACCAAGCACGGTGCGTACGCCTTCGCCGAGTGGCTGTCGTTGACGTATCGCCATCGGGGGATCAAAGTGCATGCGATCTGTCCGCAGGGTGTGCGGACGGACATGCTGGCCGGTACCGGCAGCGCGGGCGATCTGGTGCTGAAGCCGACCGCGATCGAGCCGGAGGATGTCGCGGACGCGCTGTTCAAGGGGATCGAGGAGGACCGGTTCCTGATCCTGCCGCATCCCGAGGTCGCCGGGTACTACCAGGCTCGGGCCACCGACCCCGACCGCTGGCTGACGAACATGAACCACATCCAGCAGAAGTGGGAGGAGGCCTGATGAGCGACTCCCGCTATGCCGAGCGGCCCTGGCTGGGGCTGCTGAGCGACGCCCAGCGTGCTCCCGTCGAACCCCTCGACTCTCTCGTGCACGCACTGCGCCGAGCCGTCGCCGAGACGCCGGACCGTACCTTCCTCGCCTACTTCGACGCCGGGCTGAGCTTTCGCGAGGTCGACGAGCTGAGCGACTCCGTCGCCGGGCATCTTGCCGCGCGGGGCCTGGAGCGTGGCGACCGGGTCGCCGTGCTGCTGCAGAACTCGCCGCACTTCGTGCTGGCGCTGCTCGGCGCCTGGAAGGCGGGCGCGGTCGTCGTGCCGGTCAACCCCATGTACAAGGCGGGGGAGGTCGGCCATGTGCTGCGGGACGGTGACGTGGCCGCGCTGATCTGCGCCGACCGGGCCTGGGAGTCGTATCTGCGCGAGACGGCACAGGGCTCGCCGGTGCGGATCGTGCTCACCGCCAGTGAGTTGGACTTCCAAACTCGTGGCGACGCGCGCGTGCTGTCCTTCGAGCGGCTGCCGCAGGCCGTCGATGCCGATGATCTGACGGTCGTCGCCCGGCAGGGGAACAAGGCACCGGAGGGGCGTGAGCCGGGTTCCTCCGACATCGCGCTGATCAGCTACACCTCGGGCACCAGCGGCACCCCCAAGGGCGCCACCAACACACACGGCAACATCATGTACAACGCCGAGCGGCAGCGGACCGGGCTCGGGCTGCCCGAGGCGCCCGTCTACTTCGCGCTGGCGCCGCTGTTCCACATCACCGGAATGGTCTGCCAGCTCGGCGCGTGTCTGAACAGCGCGGGCACGCTGGTGCTGGTGTACCGCTTCGAGGCGGGGGTCGTGCTGGACGCGTTCGCCGAGCACCGGCCGCACTACACCGTCGGCCCGTCGACCGCCTTCATGGCGCTGGCCGCCCATCCGGACGTCACCCCGGACCACTTCTCCTCGTTCCGGATCATCTCCTCCGGCGGTGCTCCGCTGCCGCCCGCGCTGGTGGAGAAGTTCCGGGCGGGCTTCGGGCCGTACATCCGCAACGGATACGGCCTCACGGAGTGCACCGCACCCTGTGCGTCCGTGCCGCCGGGGCGGGAGGCGCCCGTCGACCCGGTGTCCGGGACGCTGGCCGTCGGGGTGCCGGGGCCCGACACGGACGTACGGATCGTCGACGACCGGGGTGCTCAGGTGCCGTTCGGCGAGCAGGGCGAGATCGTCGTACGGGGACCGCAGGTCGTCCCCGGTTACTGGCGTCGCCCCGACGCGACCGCCGAGACCTTCCCGGGCGGCGAGCTGCGTACCGGCGACATCGGGTTCATGGACGCCGAGGGGTGGCTGTACGTCGTCGACCGGAAGAAGGACATGATCAACGCGTCCGGCTTCAAGGTGTGGCCGCGTGAGGTCGAGGACGTGCTGTACACGCATCCGGCGGTGCGCGAGGCGGCTGTCGTCGGGGTGCCGGACGGGTACCGCGGAGAGACCGTCAAGGCGTACATCAGCCTGCGTCCGGGCGCCGACATCGACCCCGGTGCGCTGGCCGCGTACTGCAAGGAGAGACTGGCCGCCTACAAGTATCCGCGGCAGGTGGAGATCCTGCCCGAGTTGCCCAAGACGGCGAGTGGGAAGATCCTCCGTCGGGAGCTTCGTTCCCGGCCGCAAGACGGTCAGTGAAGAACAAGAGAACAGCAGACAGCTCGGAAAGGCAGGTGGCGGCAGTGCCCAGGACGACGGACGGAGACGGTACGCCCGTCCCGCAGCGGCTGCTGGCCGCCGCCACCCGGCTCTTCGCGGAGCAGGGCTACGACCGCACCTCCGTGCAGGAGATCGTCGAGTCGGCCGGCGTCACGAAGGGGGCGCTCTACCACTACTTCGGCTCCAAGGACGACCTCCTGCACGAGGTGTACGCGCGCGTGCTGCGCGTCCAGCAGGAGCGGCTCGACGCGTTCGCGGGCGCCGACGAGCCGATCGAGAAGCGGGTGCGGGACGCGGCGGCAGATGTCGTGGTGACGACGATCGAGAACCTCGACGACGCGATGATCTTCTTCCGCTCGATGCACCATCTGAGCCCCGAGAAGAACAAGCGGGTACGCGCCGAGCGGCGCCTCTACCACGAACGTTTCCGCGCACTCATCGAGGAAGGGCAGGAGGCGGGAGTCTTCTCGAAGGCGACCCCGGCCGATCTGGTGGTGGACTACCACTTCGGGTCCGTCCACCACCTGTCGACCTGGTACCGCCCCGACGGCCCGATGAGCCCTCAGGAGGTCGCCGACCACCTGGCCGACCTGCTCCTGCGGGCTCTCAGGCCCTGAGTCACAGGTACTGCTTGAGCTCCCGTCGCGCCAGCGACCGCTGATGCACCTCGTCCGGGCCGTCGGCGATCATCAACGTCCGTGCGCCCGCGTACAGTTCGGCGAGCGGGAAGTCCTGGCTGACACCGCCCGCGCCGTGCAGCTGGATGGCGCGGTCGATGATGTCGACGACCGCGCGGGGCGTGGCGATCTTGATGGACTGGATCTCGGTGTGGGCGCCCCGGTTGCCGACCGTGTCCATCAGCCAGGCCGTCTTCAGGACCAGCAGGCGCAGCTGCTCGACCGTCACGCGCGCGTCGGCGATCCAGTTGTGCACCACACCCTGCTGGGCCAGCGCCTTGCCGAAGGCGTTGCGCGAGACGGCCCGGCGGCACATCAGCTCGATCGCCCGCTCGGCCATGCCGATCAGCCGCATGCAGTGGTGGATGCGGCCGGGGCCGAGGCGGGCCTGCGCGATGGCGAAGCCGCCGCCCTCCTCGCCGATCAGGTTCGACACCGGCACGCGCGCGTGGTCGAAGATCACCTCGGCGTGGCCGCCGTGGTAGTGGTCCTCGTAGCCGAAGACCCGCATGGCGCGCTTGACGGTGACACCCGGGGTGTCGCGGGGGACCAGGACCATGGACTGCTGGCGGCGGATGTCGGCGCCGTCCGGGTCCGTCTTGCCCATCACGATGAAGATCTTGCAGTCCGGGTTCATCGCCCCGGAGATGTACCACTTGCGGCCCGTGATGACGTACTCGTCTGTGCCGTCGGAGGCTCGCTCGATCAGCGTCGTGATGTTCGTGGCGTCCGAGGAGGCCACCTCCGGCTCGGTCATCGCGAACGCCGAGCGGATCTCACCGGCCAGCAGCGGCTCCAGCCACTGCTTCTTCTGCTGCTCGTCGGCGAACTGGGCGAGCACCTCCATGTTGCCGGTGTCCGGCGCGGCGCAGTTCAGCGCGGTGGGGGCCAACTGCGGGGAGCGGCCGGTGATTTCGGCGAGGGGGGCGTACTGGAGGTTGGTCAGTCCGGCGCCGTACCCGGAGTCGGGGAGGAAGAGGTTCCACAGGCCCTGCCGGCGAGCCTCGGCCTTCAGCTCCTCGACCACGGCCGGGGTGTCCCACGGGGAGGCCAGCTGTGCGCGCTGCTCCTCCGCGACGGACTCGGCCGGATAGACGTACTCGTCCATGAAGGCGAGCAGCTTGGCGCGCAGTTCCTCGGTGCGCGCGTCGAACGCGAAGTCCATGTCGGGTCAGCCTTCCTGAAGGGTGGTGAGGCCGTGCTCGATGAAGACGGGGACCAGGTCGCCGATGCGGTCGAAGCCGGGGCCGACGGTCTGGCCCAGGGTGTAGCGGTAGTGGATGCCCTCGAGGATCACGGCGAGCTTGAACCAGGCGAACGCCGTGTACCAGGAGACCGCGGATACGTCGCGCCCCGACAGTTCGGCGTACCGCTCGATCAGTTCGGCCGGATCCGGGTGCCCCGCGGCCTCCGCGGTCGTGGAGACCGGGGAGCCGGACGTGCCGAGCGGCGTGCTGTACATCACCAGCAGGCCCAGGTCGGTCAGCGGATCACCCAGGGTCGACATCTCCCAGTCCAGGATCGCCTTGATCCGGTCGACACCCGTTCGTGGCTCGTTCGCCTCCGGGGCGCTCTCTGCCGGTGTCGCGGGGCCGATCAGGACGTTGTCGAGCCGGTAGTCGCCGTGTACGACGGTCGGCGCGGGGGAGTGGGGCAGGTTCCGGCCGAGAGCGGCGTGCAACTCGTCGATTCCCGCCAGCTCACGGTTGCGGGAGGCGTCCAACTGCTTGCCCCAGCGGCGCAGTTGCCGGTCCAGGAAGCCCTCGGGGCGGCCGAAGTCCGCCAGGCCCACCGACGCCGGGTCCACCGCGTGCAGCTCGACGAGCGTGTCCACCAGGGACAGCACCGCGTCGCGCGTGCGCTCCGGGCCGAGCGGGGCGAGCTGGTCGGCCGTGCGGTACGGGGTGCCCTCGACGAACTCCATGACGTAGAACGGCGCCCCGGGCACCGCCCCGTTCTCGGGGTTCTCGCACATCAGCACCGGCCGCGGCACCGGTACGTTCGTCGGGTGCAGCGCGCTGATCACCCGGTGCTCGCGCTTCATGTCGTGCGCGGTGGCCAGGACATGGCCCAGCGGAGGGCGCCGTACGACCCAGCGGGAGGTGCCGTCGGAGACCGCGTAGGTGAGGTTCGACCGTCCGCCCTCGATCAGCCGGCCGGTCAGAGGGCCGTGGACCAGACCGGGCCGCTCGCTGTCGAGCAGCCCGCGCAGCCGGTCGAGATCGAGACCTGGCGGGTGGTCGGCGCTCATCGTTGCTCCTTTGCCGGCGCGAGAACGGGTCCCGACCATGATGCCGACCGGTCGGTATGCCGTCCAGTGCAGGGAGCCAACGTGATCGGGGCCACCTTAGGCCGACAGCTCCCCGGGCGGTGCCGCGGGGAGCTGTCGGGTGGTGCTTCTCGGTCAGGCCGATGGTCGTCTCAGTGGTCGTCCCAGTGGCCGTTGTGCGCGGCGTGCCGGTGGCCGTCGTGCAGATAGTCGATGTGGTCGCCGTGCTGCACACGCAGGTGTCCGCAGTCCTCGCCGTGCTGGTGGTCGTGGCCCTCGTGGGCGGTGTGCCCGGCGGGCTCGCACTCGTCCCAGTGGCCGCTGTGCGCGCGGTGCAGATGCCCGTCGTGCGCGTAGTCGATGTGGTCCCCGTGCGGCACTTCGGTGTGCCCGCAGTCCGGTCCGTGGGCGTGCGGGTGAGTGGAGTGTTCCTGGTGCAGGACGGTCATGCTGATTCACCTTCGGATGCTCGGCCGGCCCCTGAAGGGCATCGGCTACACACGCTACGGCGGGCCCGCGGTGCTCGCATTCGGGGATGCATCGTGAACAGGGCGTGCCAAAAGAGGAAGGCCCTAGAAGAGCAGGGCCGCCGCGCACACCGCGAGCGCGACCGTGCACAGGACCGCCGCCGCGGCCTGCCGGGGAGAGAGGGCCGCGGGGGCGTGGGCCGCCGCGAGGGTGCGGATGCGGCGGTGGGCGACCAGCAGGAAGCCCAGCCAGAGCGCCACGCACAGGGCGCAGACGAGGACACCGGTCACCGTCGCGCCGCCGTGCAGCGCCGTCTTCACGGCGAGCACGGCGGCGACGGTGCCCGAGAGTGTCGTACGCCGCCAGGCGAGCCGGGTGCGCTCGGGCTGCAGACCGGGGTCCCTGGTCCGGCCTCCGGCCGGTTCGGCGGTCACCCTTCCCAGCCGACGAGTACGACGACGACCATCGCGAGGGCCACGATCGCGACGGCGAGGCTCAGCACCGCCGGGAACCGTGACACCGGCAGATCCTCGCCCTTGCGCATGGCCCGCTCGCAGCGGATCCAGTGGTTGACCGCGCGCAGCGAGCACAGCACGCCCGCGGCGAGCAGCGCCAGCGCGAGGCCGACGCGCCAGCCCCACCGCAGGTCCGGCAGGAACTGGTCCACCGCGAAGCCGCCGCCGATCAGCGCGAGGGCGGTCCGCAGCCAGGCCAGAAAGGTGCGCTCGTTCGCCAGCGAGAAGCGGTAGTCGGGGGTGGTGCCCTCGTCGCGGATCTCCTGTGGGGCGAACCACAGACGGACGTTCCGAGCGAAATCGATCACGCTCAGGACGATACCGGGGCGCTGCGCTGGGCCTGGGCCGGGTCGTGCGGGTGGGACGGGCTCCCGTCCCTGGGGGCTGCCGCCCCCAGACCCTCGCTTCGGCCTGAACGGCCTCGTCCTCAATCGCCGGACTGGCTGGATGATGCCGGCCAGCGTGATCAGCTCACGACCTGAAGGCCCTCAGCCGTTCATACGCCGCCAGCCCGTCCGGCACCCACTCCCACTCCGCCAGGCGTCGCTCCACCTCGGCCTCCGGCAGGAAGTCGTGCCAGGCCACCTCCTCGGCCTGCGGTTGTACGGGCAGGTCGCAGCGGACCTCGTACACCGCCGACCACCAGCTCTGGCCGGCGCCGTTGTCGTAGAGGAACTTGAACAGGAACTCGGGCTGCGGGAGACCCGCGACGCCGAGTTCCTCCGCGGCCTCGCGGAGGGCGGCGGTGTCATAGGACTCGCCCGCGCCGACGACTCCGCCGACGAACATGTCGTAGAGGGAGGGGAAGACCAGCTTGGTCGGGGTGCGGCGGTGGACGAAGAGACGGCCGGTGGCGTCGCGGGCCTGGATGAAGACGCAGCGGTGGCGCAGCCCGCGGGCGTAGGCCTCGCCGCGCGGGGACCGGCCGATGACCTGGTCGTTCTCGTCGACGATGTCGAGGATTTCGTCAGCAGCGCTCATGCCGCCAATAAATCAGCTGAGTCGGCTCGGCTGCAGATCCCGCGCCCGTTCCCGCACCGGCGCCCCGCACGGCATCGCCGGGTGCAGGCCCAGCAGGATGATCCCGACGACGATGGCCGCGAGGCCCGCCGACTCCCAGGCCAGCGCGCCCGGGTCGGTACGCAGCCGGTCGCCGAGGAAGCCCACCCCGCAGGCGATCCCGGCCAGCGGCTGGGCGGCGGTCAGGGCGGGCAGGGACATGCGCAGGGACGCCGTCTCGAACGCGCTCTGCACCAGGACGAGGCCGGTGACGCCGAGCACCAGCACGGCGTACGGCTGCCAGCCCGTCATCAGCTCGACGAAGCCGCCCTCGGAGAAGCGCTGGCCGCTCACCCGGGTCAGGGCGTCCTGCACGCCGTACAGCAGACCGGCGGCCACGGCGAGGAGCGCCGGGCCCGAGCTGAGCCTGGAGCGCTTCGCATACGCCGTGAGCAGCAGCGCGGCTCCGACCATCACGCCGATGATCAGCCAGTGGCGCATCGGGTCGGTGATCGCGGTGCCGCCGGTCGGCTGTCCCGCCATGATGAACGCGGTCACGCCGCCCGCGAGCAGGGCGAGCCCCGCCCAGCCCTGGCGGCCCAGCGGCTGCTTGGTCTGGTGGCGGGACAGGGCCATCGCGAACAGCAGGTTCGTCGCGAGCAGCGGCTCCACCAGGGATATCTCGCCCTGGCCCAGCGCGACCGCGCCGAGCGCCATACCGACCACCATGAGTCCGAGGCCGCCCAGCCAGCGCGGCACCTTCATCAGGTCCAGGAGCAGGCGGGGGGAGAGGAAGTCGTTCAGGGGTGCCCGCTGGGCCGCGTTCTGCTGGAGGACGAAGCCGAAGCCCAGGCAGCATGCGGCGCTCACGGCGAGAATCAGAACCTGAAGCGACACGCTGCGTACCTCGATCGTTCGGCCGGGCCGGGGGCTGCGTCCGGCCGACTGTAGTGCCCCAGGGCCCGGTGTGCCCCTGGGAGTGCCCGGACCGGGCAGTGGACTCGGTCACGGCACCCCGTCGGTCAAGGGCGGTCGCACGACCGTCACGCCATGCTCCGATGTCCGGGCGAGTGGCGCCATGGCGTGCGCCACAGTCAAGAGGCGTGGTGTGGTGATCATGTAGTGGTCTCGTTGGGCCGATGAACCGCAAGTGTCTCTCATGTAACAGGAGTTGACGCGTGTAACGACTTCGTGGGCCTTGACGCGATGTGTTGGCTGGGGGTTTGCTGTGCGTGATCACTTGATGGCAAACCGAGACCGACGACTGCGCGCGTCGCGTGAGGAAGTTCCCGCGGTGCCCCCACCTCCGCCACCCCTGGGCCGTGCCCGAAGACGCGCGGCCCAGGCCTTCGACCCGGCCCTCGACGACGCCGAACTCGCCGCCGCCCGCACCGCGTTGGCCCAGGGGCGCTGGCAGGCGGTCCGCTCGCTGCTCGCGCACACCGGCGACGACTTCGACCGCCGCGGCCACCGCGTCACCGTTCTCGCGGAGGAGCCCTACAGCACGGCCTGGGCCCGGGACTGGCTGCTCGCCGAACCCGACTCCGCCGACGCGTGCGTCCTGCTGGCCCTCTCTCTGGTCCGGCGCGCGCTGCGGGGCAAGGAGAAGCCGGTCCGGGCCCGTGAGGCCTGCCATGCCGCCGCCGCGCTCGCGCCCGCCGACCCCACGCCGTGGCTCGGGCTGCTGATGCTGGAGCGCCGCTTCGGCGCCGAGGAGGAGGCGGTCCGGCTGTTCGGCGAGATCCGCGGCCGGTACGCCGACCACCATCACGCGCACCATCTGATGGTCGCCCGGCTCGCCGAGCGCCGCGCCGGGACGGGCCCGGACCCGCTGCACGAGGTCTACGAGTTCGCGGCCCACTGTGCCGAGCAGGCGCCCGCGGACTCGCCGCTCGCGATCCTCCCGGTCGTCGCGCACGCCGAGCGCTACCGCGCGCTGGCCGCCGCCGGTCAGGTGCCCGCCGACCCGGCCGGCTCGGGCCACTGGTCCGGGCGCCGGGCCCGGCAGGTGATGAAGGCCGCCTTCGACTGGTGGCTGGAGTGGGAGCAGGAGGGCCATCCGCGCCGCCTGGTCGACCTGAACTTCCTCGCCCACGCCAAGGTCTGCGAAGGCCGCGGCGCCGAGGCCGCCGCCCTGTTCCACCGTATCGGTGAGCACGCCACCCCCGACCCGTGGTCGTACCCGGACCACGACCCGCACACCGCGTTCCGCGCCGCACGCGCCACCGCACTCGGCACGGCATGACCCCCGTATCGCCCCATCCCTCGCCACATATGTCCCCACCAGGAAGGACGGCCCCGATGACGACGGGCAGTTCGCACACGAGCACCGCCCCCGACTCAGGCATCAGTACCTTCAAGGGACAGGAACGCGCCCTGCGCGCCGACCGCCTCGGCACCGGCGGCCTTCTGCTCTCCGTCCTCGCCGCGACCGCCCCTCTCATGGTGGTCGCGGGTGTCATGCCCACCACATTCGCGGTGATGGGCATCGTCGGACAGCCGCTGCTCTTCGTCGTGCTCGGCGTGGTCCTCGTCCTCTTCGGCATCGGATACGCCGAGATGAGCCGCCACGTCCACAACGCGGGCGCCTTCTACGCCTATATCTCCCGCGGCCTCGGCGGCACCGCCGGAGCGGCCGCCGCCCTGGTCGCCCTGGTCGCCTACAACGCCCTCCAGGTCGGCATCTACGGCATCTTCGGCTTCGAGGTCTCCGGCCTGTTCGCCACCTACACCGAGGTCGAGGTCGCCTGGTGGATACCGGCGCTGGCGGCCGTCGCCGTCGTCGGCGCGCTGGGCTGGCTGAAGATCGACGTCAACGCGCGCGTGCTGGGCGTGCTGCTGATCGTCGAGGTGGCCCTGGTCGTCGTCTTCGACATCGCGGCCGTGGCCGACCCGGCGGGGGAGGGGCTGTCCCTGCACGCCTTCAACCCGGACACGCTCAGCGGCGCCGGAGTCGGCACCGCCCTGTGCTTCTGCGTCGCCGCCTTCCTCGGCTTCGAGCAGGCGCCGGTGTACGCCGAGGAGACCAGCCGCCCGCATGTCCTCGTCCCGCGCGTGATGTTCCTCGCCGTCGGGGGCGTCGCCGTCTTCTTCGCGCTCAGCAGCTGGGCCCTGACCGTCGCCGCCGGACCGTCCGCGATCGTCGGCGTGGCCCGCGAGCAGAGCGCCGGGCTGCTGTTCTTCCTGACCGAGGAACGGCTGGGCGGCACCTTCACCGACGTGCTGCACGTCCTGTTCGTGACCGGCATGTTCGCGGCGATGCTCAGCTTCCACAACGTCGTCGCCCGGTACGCCTTCGCCATGGGCCGCGAGGGACTGCTGCCCGCCGCCTTCGGCCGCACCTCCGGCACCAGCGGCGCTCCCGGCACCGGATCACTGCTCCAGACCGCCGTGGCCGCCGTGGTCGTCATCGTCTTCGCGATCGCCGACGACAAGCCGACCGGCGACCCGACCGCGCCCGTCCTGCACCTGTTCACCTGGTTCGGCAACGTCGGCGCCCTCGGCGTCATCGTGCTGATGGCGCTGGCCTCCCTCTCGGTGGTCGTCTTCTTCGCCCGCCGCGGCGCCGCCGGCACCCAGGCCTGGCGGCTGGTCACCTCCATGCTGGCCGGGATCGCCCTGCTCGTGATCGCCGGCTACACGGTCAAGGACTTCGACGTCCTGGTCGGCACCGGCCCCGACTCGGCCCTCAGCTGGGCCTTGCCCGGCATCATCGGCGCCGCCCTCGTCATCGGCCTCGTCCAGGGCCTGCTCCTGCGCTCCCGCGCCCCCGAGACCCACGCCCGCATCGGCCTCGGCAACCAGGCCTTCCAGCTGGACAAGGCGGCGGAGGCGGACGCCGGGAACTGATTACGGAAACCTGACGAGCACCCGCGACCCCTGGTCCCGCAGGGCCCGCGGGTGCTCGAATGAACGGGTGAACCCCGAACAGCCCAAGCGGCCGGAGCAGTCCGCACCACCCGAGGAACGCGGCAAGCCGATCGGCCGCCGGGTCCTCCTCGGTACCCTCGGCCTGGGCGCCCTCGGCGTGGTCGCCGCGCCCACCCTCCAACGTGGCCTGGAGTCCTTCCTCGGCAACGCGGCCGACAAGGACCCCACGGGACTGACCGGCCTGCTCCCCAACGGCGGCGGCTTCCGCTACTACTCGGTCGCGTCCTCCGTCCCCCACAAGAACGCCGGGAACTACCGGCTCACCGTCGACGGGCTGGTCGACCGCCCGAAGACCTACACCCTGGCCGACCTGCGGGCCCTGCCGCAGACCCGGATGGTCAAGGACGTCCAGTGCGTCACCGGCTGGCGCGTCCCGGACACGCCCTTCGAGGGGGTACGCCTGTCCCGGTTGCTGGACGCCGCGGGAGTGCGCCCCACGGCCGGGGCGGTGCGTTTCACCTGCTTCGACGGCACCTACACGGAGAGCCTCACCCTCGACCAGGCCCGCCGCGCGGACGTCCTGGTCGCCCTGCGCATGCAGGACAAGGACCTCGGCCACTCCCACGGCGGCCCGGTCCGCCTGTACGTCGCCCCCATGTACTTCTACAAGTCGGCCAAGTGGCTCTCCGGCATCACCCTCACCGACGAGGTGGAGCCCGGCTACTGGGAGGAACGCGGCTACGACATCGACGCCTGGGTCGGCCGCTCGAACGGACGCGACGATGAGCCTACGAGCTGAGGCGCCCCCGGCCGCGCAGGTCCGCCGGTTCGGCCGGGCCGAACGGTGGGTGCACCGGCTGACCGCCGCGCTGATGGGCGTCTGCGTGGTCACGGCGGCCGTTCTCTACCTGCCCGAACTCGCCGAACTCGTCGGCCGCCGCGAGCTGGTGGTCCGTATCCACGAATGGGCCGGACTCGCCCTGCCCGTCCCGGTGCTGGCCGGTCTCGTCTCCCGGGCCTTCCGTTCCGACCTGCGCTTCCTGAACCGCTTCGGCCCGCACGACCGGCTCTGGCTGCGCGCGGCCCTGCGCCGCGACAAGCGGGCGTCGGCCCGTCCGGCCGGCAAGTTCAACGCCGGGCAGAAGATCTACGCCGCCTGGATCGCCGGCGCCACGCTGGTGATGCTGGGCACGGGCCTGATCATGTGGTTCACCCACCTCACCCCCCTGATGTGGCGCACCAGCGCGACCTTCGTCCACGACTGGCTCGCCCTCACCATCGGCATCGTCCTCGCCGGCCACATCGGCATGGCACTGGCGGATCCGGAGGCCCGCCGCGGTCTGCGCACGGGGTCCGTGTCGCGGGAGTGGGCGGACCGGGAGCATCCGCTGTGGCGGCCGTGAACGCGGCCGCTCACCGGGGCGGGCCGGTCGACGGGGTGCCGGACGACTCGACCGGCGAGGGGCTCGCGGAGCCCGTGGTGCCGGGGGCGACGAAGGTGAAGGCGTCGTCCAGCGTCGCCGTCCCGCCGTAGGCGATGCTCACGTCGGCGCTGAGCGGATAGGTGCCGGACAGGGGGAACCGGGACGACGACCTCGAATCCGGGAAGCGGCTTCACTCAGGCAGCGAAAGATGGAGCAAACCGGTACTCAAGAGGCGAAGTCGAACAGCACCTTGCACGACCGGCTCCGGTCCGCCGCGAGAGCGAATGCCGATTCGGCCTCTCGCACCGGCACTAAGCGCTCCGCGGGAAGTGCCGCGACGGGCCATCTATCGTCCGCGGCACCGTTGTGGCTGGTCGCGCCCACGCGGCGGAGCCGCATATCGATACAGCCCCGCGCCCCTTCGGGGCGCTGCCGAACCGCAGCCGGCTCACCGGAGCCGCTTCGTGCACTCACCGGCCCGTCGAATGATGGCTGCCAGGCGGGTGTGACTCAGTTGCCGAAGTCGAGCAGCACCTTGCACGACCGGCTCCGGTCCGCCGCCAGGGCGAACGCCGACTCCGCCTCCCGTACCGGCACCACCGCACTCACCAGCCCGTCGAACGACGGCTCGGCCGCGAGCAGCGTCAGCGCCTCGTCGAACTCCGTGTCGAAGCGGAACGCCCCGCGCAGTTCGATCTCCCGGCTCACCACCAGGTTGCCCGCGAAGGGACTCTGGCCCGGCGGCAGCATCCCGAGCTGCACGACCGTCCCGCCGCGCCGCACCAGCCGCAGACACGCGTCCAGGCCCGCGGCCACCCCGGACGCCTCGATCGCGGTGTCCACCTCGGACGGCCACCCGGCATCGGACGGATCATCGGCCCGTACGACGGTGTCCGCGCCGGCGACCCGCGCGTACCGCAGCGCCTCAGGCAGCAGGTCCGTCACCGTGACGCGCCCGGCCCCCGCCGCCTTCGCCGCCGCGACCACCAGGCAGCCGATGGGCCCGGCACCGGTGACCAGGACGTGCCTCCCGGCAACCGCTCCGGCCTGGCGCACGGCGTGCAGGGCCACGGACAACGGCTCGGCGAGCGCCGCCCGGCGCGGTCCCAGGCCGGCGGGGAGGGGCCGCAACTGCTCCGCGGGCGCCGTGAAACGGCCCGCGAATCCGCCCTGGACGTGCGGGAATCGGGCTGCGCTGCCGAGGTATCGCGTGTCCCGGCAGACGTTCCGCCGCCCGTCCGCGCACTCCGGGCAGACCCCGCAGGGCGTGGCCGGGTGCACCGCGACGGCCGTACCGGGCAAGGGACCCGAGGCGCCGGCGCCGTACGAGACGACCGTCCCGACCACCTCGTGCCCGAGCACCATCGGCTCCTTGAGGCGGAAGTCGCCGACCCCGCCGTGCCGCCAGTAGTGCAGGTCGGAGCCGCAGACTCCGCCGTAGCGGACGGCGACGAGCGCTTCGCCGGGGCCGGGGGAGGGGGCCTCCAGCTCGTCGACGCGCAGATCGCCCTGACCGTGGATCACACAACCCAGCATCAATGCCTCCCGGAAGTCACAGCACGCTGGTCATGCCGCCGTCGACGTACAGCACTTGTCCGCTGATGAAGTCCGCGGCGGGCGAGGCGAGGAACAGCACTCCGCCCACCAGGTCCTCCGTACGGCCCCAGCGGCCGGCCGGGGTGCGCCGCCGGACCCAGGCGCTGAACTCCTCGTCCGCGACGAGGGGCTCGGTCAGCTCGGTCTCGATGTAGCCGGGGCCGAGGCCGTTGACCTGCACGCCGGAAGGGCCCCAGTCGGCGCACATGCCCTTGGTGAGCATCTTCAGGGCGCCCTTGGTGGCGGCGTAGGGCGCGATGCCGGGGCGGACCACCTCGCTCTGCAGCGAGCAGATGTTGATGATCTTGCCGTGGCCGCGTTCCGTCATCCGGCGTGCCGCCTCGCGGCCGACCAGGAACGCGCTGGTCAGGTTGGTGTTCAGGATTCGGTGCCAGTCCGCGTCGGTGAACTCCAGGAGCGGGGCCCGCAGTTGCATCCCCGCGTTGTTGACCAGGATGTCGAGCGGGCCCACCCGCTCTTCGACATCCGCTGTGCCGGCGGCCACCGAGGGGCCGTCGGTGACGTCGAACACCGCGGTGTGGACGTCGCCGGGCAGTTCGGACGCGGCCTTGGCGAGGCGTTGTTCGTCCCGTCCGTTGAGGACGACCGTGCAGCCCGCCTCCAGCAGTCCGCGGGCGAGCGCGAGGCCGATGCCGCGGCTGGAGCCGGTGACCAGGGCCGTGCGGCCGGTGATGTCGAAGAGGGGGTGAGCCGTCATCGTCGTATGCCTCCTAGATCACCAAGGACAACAGCAGGACGATGCCGCCCGCGACCACCGAGATGATCGTCTCCATGACGGACCAGGTCTTGATGGTCTGGCCGACGTTCAGGCCGAAGTACTCCTTCACCAGCCAGAATCCGGCGTCGTTGACATGGCTGAAGAAGAGCGAGCCGGCGCCGATGGCGAGGACCAGCAGCGCGGTCTCCGTGGTGGACATGCCGGCCGCCAGCGGGGCGACCAGACCGGCCGCCGAGACCGTCGCCACCGTCGCCGAACCGGTCGCGAGCCGGATCGCCACCGCGATCAGCCAGGCCAGCAGCAGGGCCGGGATCGACCAGTCCTCGGATATCTCCAGAATCATCTGGCCCACGCCGGAGTCGATCAGCGTCTGCTTGAAACCGCCGCCCGCGCCGACGATCAGCAGGATGCCCGCGATGGGCGCGAGGCCCTTCTCGACCAGCCCGGAGACCCGGTCCTTGGCGAAGCCCGCGGGCCGCAGCAGCGTGAAGATGCCCAGCAGTACGGAGGCGAGCAGGGCGATCAGCGGGGAGCCGATGACGTCGAAGACCCGCTGCGTGGTGTTCTCGGGGTCGTCGATGACGATGTCGACGAGCGCCTTGGACAGCATCAGGACGACCGGCAGCAGGATGGTGGTGAGGGTGGCGCCGAAGCCCGGGCGCTTCTCCAACTCCTCCGAGGCGCGCTGGGCGGGGGCCTGGGGGGAACCCCCAGTTGAAAGCAGCATCTTGTCGGGGGCCGGGACGTCCACCCAGCGGGCCGCGTACCGCGAGAACAGCGGACCGGCGATGATCACCGTCGGGATGGCGACCAGCACACCGAGCGCCAGCGTGACACCCAGGTTGGCCTTGACCGCGTCGATGGCGACCAGCGGGCCGGGGTGCGGCGGAACCAGGCCGTGCATCACGGACAGGCCCGCGAGCGCCGGGATGCCGATGCGCATCAGGGAGTAGTTGCCGCGTTTGGCGACCATCAGCACGACCGGGATCAGCAGCACGACGCCGACCTCGAAGAACAGCGGCAGACCGATCACCGAGGCGATCAGCACCATCGCCCACGGCATCGAACGGCCGCCCGCCCTGGCGAGGATCGTGTCGACGATCTCGTCCGCGCCGCCGGAGTCGGCGAGCATCTTGCCGAGGATCGCACCCAGCGCGATCAGTACACCCACGCCCGCGACCGTGGTCCCGAGTCCGGTGGTGAAGCTGGTGATCGCCTTGTCCAGCGGCGCCCCGGCGAACGCGCCGAGCGCCAGCGACCCGATGGTCAGCGAAAGAAAGGCGTGCAACTTGAACTTGGTGATGAGCAGGACGATGACGGCGATGCCCGCCAGGACGGCGATGCCCAGCTGAGCGTGGCCGGCCGAGGTGATGGGCTCGACGGTGTCCGCTGCCAGCAGCTCGGCGTTGAGTCTGGTCACGGGGTTCCCTTGCAGGTACGGGGACGGGGGGAGGAGGGGCGTGGGGGGTTGCCCGGCTCACCGGGAAATTCGGGGTTACTGAGTCGGCTCGGGGAGCGCTGTGAGAGCGGTCATGGCCCGCTGGGTGATCTCCTCAGGGCTGCCGGAGACGTTCACCGCGACGCCCGCCTCGTCCGGCTCCAGCGGCTGGAGCGTGGCGAACTGGGAGTCGAGGAGCGCCGTGGGCATGAAGTGGCCCTGGCGGTGTGCCATCCGGTCCTCGATGAGGGCACGGTCGCCGGTGAGGTGCACGAAGACGATGCCGGGAGCCGCCGCGCGCAGCCGGTCGCGGTACGACCGCTTGAGCGCGGAGCTGCTGACCACCCCGCCGAGCCCCGCCCGCCCGTGCGCCCACGAGCCGATGGCGTCCAGCCAGGGCCACCGGTCCTCGTCGGTGAGCGGGGTGCCGGCCGACATCTTGGCGATGTTGGCCGGCGGGTGGAAGTCGTCGCCCTCGGCGTACGGGACGCCGAGCCGGGCGGCGAGCAGGGGGCCGATGGTGGTCTTGCCGGTGCCCGCGACGCCCATGACCACGACGACATGGGGGGTACGCAGTTGCTTCATCGTGCCCTCACTGTCTGCATGTCTCCGTCGACACGTGCCTCGAAAAATCTGAATGAAACTGAAGCTCATTAGGTACGACGAATTCAAGAGCCTGTGACAAATAAGTCTGACTTTTTGATTCCGTGACCTTCCCCGTACGCTGAGTGCATGAGCACACCGGGCCGGGGGCTGCACGGCCATGTACTGGAATCCCTCGGCCCCGCGATCACCGCGGGCGAGTACCCGCCGGGCAGCGTCCTGCGCACGGACGAACTGGCCCAGCAGTTCGACGTGTCACGCTCGGTGATGCGCGAGGCGGTCCGCGTCCTCGAATCCATGCACCTGGTCGAGTCCCGCCGCCGCGTGGGCGTCACGGTCCGCCCCAAGGTCGAGTGGAATGTGTACGACCCTCAGGTCATCCGCTGGCGGCTGGCCGGCGCCGACCGCCCCCAGCAACTGCGCTCCCTCACCGTGCTGCGCTCCGCGATCGAGCCGGTCGCCGCGGGCCTTGCCGCCAAGCACGCCACCGCCGAGCAGTGCGCCGAACTCACCGAGTGCGCCCTCGGCATGGTCGCCCACTCCAAGGGGCACCAGCTGGAGGGCTACCTCCTCCACGACGTTGCCTTCCACCGGGTGATCCTCAACGCCTCCGGGAACGAGATGTTCGCCCGCCTCGGAGACGTCGTCGCCGAGGTCCTCGCGGGCCGCACCCATCACGACGTCATGTTCGAGGACCCCGACCCGGCCGCCGTCACCCTGCATGTCCAGGTCGCCGAGGCGGTCCGCGCGGGCGACGCGGCCCGCGCCGAGCACCTGACGAGGGAAATCACCGAGGGCGCCCTCCAGGAACTGGACATCCTCGCGCCCTAGTCGGCCACGAACTCCCCGTCGACGTACACCCACGCGCCCTCCACCCGCTCGAACCGGCTGCGCTCGTGCAGTGAGCCGCCCCGGTACGAGGCGCGGAAGATGACCGTCCCGGTGGAGTGGAAGGCCGACCCTTCACCCGTGCCGAGGATCTCCAGCCCCGTCCACTTCATCCCGGGATCGAACTCGACCCGCGCGGGCCGCGTGCGCGGATGCCAGGTGCGCAGCAGATACGCCTCGTCCCGTTTCGTAAAAGCGCTGTAACGCGAGCGCATCAGTGCCTCGGCGGTCGGTGCCGCCGCGGCACCCTGATGAAACCGGCCACAGCACTTCTCGTACGTCTCCGCAAGACCGCACGGGCAGGAACGTGTGTGCGCGGCGAAGGAAGCGCGTTCTGGCCGGTGAGCCGCGTTGCGTCGGGACATGCCTCCATTCTGCGCCCACACCGGATGTGGAGAGGCTGTGGAGCATCCGTTCCGACACGCGCACATCGTGTGCGAGTCATGCTCGGCACCCTCCATGGAACCTCCCTCAGGGCTGGCGTGAACACGCCTTGTATGCCAACTGCTCACTCACCAAGGTGGGTTGAGCACATGAGCATCAGGAGTCACAAGCGCGCTGCTTGTCCCGGACGGCCGTCCGTCCGGGAACTGACGGGGGAAAGCTGATGCGGTGTCCGTGGACCGGCCGCGTTGTCACACGCGGGGTCTCCGCGTGCGCCGGAACGGACGTCACCCTCTGCCGCCTCTTGGTGCCTTTGACCGGTGCCTGAGAAGGGATTGGAGGGGGAATGCCGACGAATGCAGTGAGCGCCGCCAGGCCGACGTACCCGGGCGTCTACGTCGAAGAGCTTCCCAGCAGCACCCGCACGGTCTCCGCCGTGACCACTTCGGTGACCGCATTCGTGGGTCACACACGGCGCGGTCCGCTGAACGAGCCGGTGCGCGTCACCGGCTTCGCCGAGTTCGAGCGCCGCTTCGGCGGGCTCAGCTCGCAGAGCGCCGTCGCGTACGCGGTGCACCAGTTCTTCGCCAACGGCGGCTCCGTCGCCGTGATCGTCCGGGTCGCCAAGGCCGGCAGCGGCAAGGCCGCATGCGTCGTCCTGGAGTCCACCGAGGGCCACAGCGAGTCCCGGGTCCTCGAAGTCCACGCCAAGGAACCCGGCGTGTGGGGCAACGGCCTGCGCGTCGCCGTCGACTACGACACGCCCCACCCCGACGAGACCTTCAACCTGCGGGTGTACGACGCCAAGGGCGACGCCCGCGAGAGCTTCACCGGCCTGTCCATGGACTCCTCGCACGGCCGGTACGCGCCGACCGTGATCAACGCCGGCTCGAAGCTCATCCGCGTCGAGGCGGTCGGCGAGGGCCGCCCCGACCCGTCCGGCACCGTCTCCAAGCCGTTCGGCGACGAACTGCCGAACCTGGAGGTCGACCTCACCGTCAAGATCGGCGACGTGGAGCGCGAGTTCAAGCTCTACGACCCCGACTGCGACGGCGAAGCCCCGTGCAGCGTCGCCGAGTTGGCGCTGCTGCTTGAGCGCAAGCTGCGCGCGCTGCCCGACGCGCCCGGCAAGCACGCCTTCGCGGGCGCCGAGGTCACCGCCTTCGGCCGGCGCATCCAGGTCGTCGCGGGCTCCACCGACCCCGAGGACGTCGTCCGTTTCCTCGGCGAGTGCGCCAACGACCTGGGCCTGGAGGCCTCCGTCAACCCGCCGGTGTTCCCGCTGGAGGGCGGCGAGGACGGCGAGGCGCCCGGTCCGCGGGACCTCATCGGCTCCGAGGCCGACAAGACCGGCATCCAGGCGCTGCGCGGCGTCGCCGACGTCAACCTTCTCGCGCTGCCCGAGCTGGCGGCGTACGAGAACACCGAGGACATGGTCACCGTCGTCTCGGCGGCGCAGCGGCTGTGCCAGGAGCGGCGGATCTTCCTGCTGGTCGACGCGCCGAGCACCTGGGTCAGCGTGGACACCGCTCGTGCGGGGCTCGCCTCGTTCGACGCCGTCCGCGGCAACCACGCCGGCCTGTACTTCCCGCACCTCCAGCTCACCGACCCGCTCACCGGGCGGCTGCGTGCCTTCCCGCCGTCCGGCGCGGTCGCCGGCGTCATCGCGCGCACCGACTCCGAGCGCGGCGTGTGGAAGGCGCCGGCCGGCACCGAGGCGCGGCTCGCGGGCGTGCGCTCGCTCACGGTCGACCTGACCGACCGGGAGACCGGGCTGCTCAACCCGCTCGGCGTCAACTGCCTGCGCACCTTCCCGGTGACCGGCCCGACGGTCTGGGGCGCGCGCACGCTGGAGGGCTCCGACGCGCTGGACAGCGAGTGGAAGTACGTGCCCGTACGGCGGCTCGCGCTGCACGTGGAGGAGAGCCTCCAACGCGGCCTGCAGTGGGTCGTGTTCGAGCCCAACGACGAGTCCCTGTGGCAGCAGATCCGCCTCAGCGCCTCCTCGTACCTGCACACGCTGTTCCGCCAGGGCGCCTTCAAGGGCAAGACGCCCCGCGAGGCGTACTTCGTCAAGTGCGACCACGAGACCACCACCGACGAGGACATCGCCAACGGCGTCGTCAACGTCCTGGTGGGCATTGCTCCGGTCCGCCCGGCCGAGTTCGTGATCGTCAGGATCCAGCAGACGTCCGGGCAGTTCGAGCTCTAAGGAATCCCGAGGACATTTCGATGGCAGAGTTCACGGTCAACGCCCATCGGTTCGACCCGTACAAGAACTTCAAGTTCCTGGTCCTCTGGGACGGTCGTACGGTCGCGGGCATCAGCAAGATCAGTCCGCTGAAGCGGACGACGGAGGTCGTCAAGCACCGGCACGGCGGCGACCCGTCGTCGCCGCGCAAGTCGCCCGGCCGCTCGGAGTTCGAGGGCATCACCCTGGAGCGCGGGGTCACCCACGACCCCGAGTTCGACCGCTGGGCCAACAAGGTCTGGCAGGTCGGGGCGGGTCTCGGTTCGGAGGTGTCCCTCGCGGACTTCCGCAAGGACATCGTCATCCAGGTGCTCAACGAGGCCGGCCAGGTCGCCGTCTCGCACAAGCTGTACCGGACCTGGCCCAGCGAGTACCAGGTGCTCGGCGAGCTGGACGCCAACGCCAACGCGGTGGCCATCCAGTCGCTGAAGCTCGAGTGCGAGGGCTGGGAGCGGGACTACGAGGTGCCCGAGCCGGAGGAGCCGTCGTTCCTCAACCCGGCCTGAACTGAAGGAAGTTGGGGGAGCTGATGGCTGGGGCGGCTGACCTGCTGGCCACCTGGGAGGCCGGGCTCGGCGCGGCACCGGCCGGGCGCGCGTTGCTGCTGCACGGCACCGCGCGCCCGGACCTCGACGCCGGTACCCTGCCCCGGCTTCCGGTCGGCGAGCGCGAGTCGGACCTGTTCGCGTTGCGCCGGGCGCTGTTCGGCGAGCGGATGCAGGTGCGGCTCGTGTGCACGGCGTGCGGCGAGGACATGGAGTTCGACCTGGACGCCGGGGAGTTCGCCGCGGGCCTCGGCGTGGGCGGCGACTCCGTGGTGCGGGTGTCCGAGGGCGACTGGGAGGTCGAGTTCCGGCTGCCCGGTGTCGCCGACCTGACGGCGGCGGCCCGGGCCGCGGACCCGCGCGGGGCGCTGATCGCGCGGTGCCTGGTCTCGGCCGCGTACGCCGGCGAGGTCCGCCCCGCCGACGCGCTGCCCGCGCCCGTGCAGCACCGGATCGCCGAGGCGGTCGAGGCCGCCGACCCGGGGGCCGACGTGACGCTCAACGTGGCCTGCCCCGAGTGCGGGCAGGCCACCCGGGCCGAGCTGGACATCGCCTCCTACCTCTGGACCGAACTGGACGCCTGGGCACGGGACGTGCTGCTCGACGTCCACCTGCTGGCCACCGCCTACGGCTGGAGCGAGCCGGAGATCCTGGCGCTCAGCCCGCTGCGGCGCCGCTACTACCTGGAGCTGTGTGCGGATGTCTGACGCCGACGGGGCGCCGGTCCCCGACTTCCTCGACCGGCTGCTCGCCCGGCACGCCGCCCCGGCGGCGACGCCGCGTCCGGGCGTGGTGCGGGTACAGCCCCGGCTGCCCGGCCCGTTCGAGCGGATCGAGGCCGTATGGGCCGGGGCGCCGGAACCGGACGGCACCGACCTGCTGTGGCCGGCCTCGACCCCGACGGCTGCCCCGACGCCGGACGTATCGCGCCCGGCGCCTGCCCCGGCCGGACCGCGCACGGAACGCGAGCGGACGATCGTACGCACCGAACGGGCGCCTGCCGACCCGGTGGTGCGCAGCATGCCTCCCGTCGTGGCGGAGGCACCCCTGCTGCGCCCCGCCACGCCGGTCACGCCCGGCCCGCGCCCCGTGCCGGACGCCACCCGGCGCACGGCGGGCCCGGGCCGCGGGGACCAGGACACGTCCCGGACCGCGGCGTCCGTACCCATCCCCCCGGGCACGGACGCCGCCCCCCGCACCGCGGTACCGGCCCTGCGTCCCAGCGCGGCGGAAACGGCGGCGGCCCGCGAGGCCGTACGGCAGGCCGCGGCACGGCGGCCGGGACGGGCGGCCGAGCAGGTGGTTCAGGTGCAGATCGGGCGGCTGGAAGTCACGGCGGCGCCCGCGGCGAACGGCGCCAGGCCACGGGCCGGGGCGACGCCGCGGCAGGCCGCGACCGTGAGCCTCGCCGACTACCTGGCACGGGGGCACGAGTGAGCCGTACGCCCACAGCAGCAGGACGAGAGAAGCCGAGGAACTGACGTCATGAGCAACGCACTGGCCATCGCCCATGTCACCCAGGCCCTCGCCCGGCTGATCGAGAACAACGTGGGGCCGGAGTTCGGCGAGGCCGTCAAGGTCGAGCCGCGCAAGCCGCCGGCCGACCCGCAGCTGGACCAGCCCACGATCTCGGTGTTCCTGTACCAGGTCACGCCCAACACCTCGCAGCGGAACAACGATCTGCCGACCCGGGCGGCCGACGGCACGCTCGTCAAGCGGCCCGCGGCGGCGCTCGACCTGCACTTCCTGATCAGTGCGTACGGCAACGAGAAGGAACTGGTCGGCCAGCGGCTGATCGGGTCCGTGGTGCGCACGCTGCACGAGATCCCGGTACTGCCGAAGGACGTCATCGAACAGGCCGGTGAGCGGCCCTACTTGGCGGGCAGCGATCTGGCCGAGGCGGCGCAGCGGGTGCGGTTCACGCCGACCGTGATGGACGTCGACGAGACGTCGAAGCTGTGGGGGATGCTCTACCAGACGCCGTACGCGCTGTCGGTCGTCTACCAGGCGGCCCTTGTCTTCATCGACGGCCGCGAGGGCCCGGTCCCGGGGAAGCCCGTGGAGCGGCCCGAGGTGCGGGTGCTGCCCTTCGGGGCGCCGGGCGCGCCGGTCCCTCCGGGGGCGGAGCCGAGGCCAGAGACACCGCCGACCGTGGTGCCGGACGGGCCGGTGGTGAAGGCGGCGGCCGAAGCGGCGCCCGCTCCGTCAAGTGCGAAGAAGGCGACGAAGGCTCCTGCGAAGGCCGTCGCCAAGACCGCCGCCAAGTCCCCGGCGCGTGCCCGCAAGACGACACCCCGGGCGCCCAAGCCCGCACAGGACTGAGACGGCATGGAGACGACGGGGGCAGGTGAGGACATGGGGACGAACGAGCACAGCGGGCAGGCGAGCACGACCACGCTCACCGCGGAGATCCAGCGCGTCCTGGCCCGTGTCGACGCACACGCGGGTAGGGCCGCGGAGAGCGGCGACACGTCCGCTGCCGAAGAGGGCGAAACACCTGCCGCCTCCCTGGTTCCCACCGCAGGCCCCGGCACCGCCCCCCTCGAAGCGCTTCTCGCCTGCTTCGGGCTCACGCCCTTCGAACGGGACCTCGTACTCCTCACCGCCGCACAGGAGTTGGAGCCCACGACCGCCGCCCGGTGCGCCGCCGCCTGCGGGGACCCCGAGCGGGCGTACCCGACCTTCTCGCTCGCCCTGGCGGCGCTGGCCGAGCCGCACTGGAGCGCGCTCACCCCGGTGGCTCCGCTGCGGCGCTGGCGGATCGTCGAACTCGACGACGAGTCACGGCTGACGCTGTCCCGGCTCCGGCTCGACGAGCGCATCCTGCACTTCCTGCTCGGCTCGCCCTATCTGGACACCCGGCTCCACGGCCAGCTGCGCCGCACCCCGGTACCCCAGGCGCTGCCACCGGCCTACGACCTGGCGGCCACCCGGCTCGCCGAGGGCTGGACGAACGGCACCGAGACACCGCTCGTCGAGCTCACCGGCGGTGATCTGCGCAGCCGGGCCGACATCGGCGCTGCGGCGGCCGCCCGCTCGGGGCTCGGGCTCTACTCGATGAGCGCCGAGGACGTCCCGACCGACCCCGCCGAGCGCGACCGGCTCGCCCGGCTGTGGCAGCGCGAGGCGATCCTGCTGCCCGCCGCGCTGCTCGTCGAGGCGGGCGACCTGGACCGCGACCAGCGGGCCGCCACCGAGTCCTTCCTGGCCGGGGCCGCCGTACCCGTCGTCGTGTCGAGCGAGGATCCGCTGCGGTCCGAGCGGTCGTACGGGGCCCGGATCGCCGTACCCCAGATGGACGACGAGGAACAACTCGGCCTGTGGACCGACGCGTTCGAGGAGCTCGACCTGGACGAGGGCGAACTGCGCTCCCTCGTCGCCCAGTTCCAGCTGCCCCCGCACGTCGTGCGGTCCGCGGCGGCCACCGTACGGCGCCGGCTCCCGCAGGAGGACGAGCTGGACGCCGCCGAACTCGCCTGGCGGGCCGGGCTCGACGAGGCCCGGATCGGCATGGACGAGCTGGGGCGGCGGATCGAACCGCAGGCCGGCTGGGGCGACCTCGTCCTGCACGAGCGGCAGACGAGCGTCCTGCGCGAGATCGTCGCGCATGTGCGGCAGCGGGCGACCGTCCACCAGGAGTGGGGATTCGGCGCCGCCCTGCGCCGCGGCCTGGGCGTCACCGCCATGTTCGCGGGCGGCTCCGGCACCGGAAAGACCCTGGCCGCGGAGGTGATGGCGAAGGAGCTCGGCCTCGACCTCTTCGTCATCGACCTCTCCCAGGTGGTCAGCAAGTACATCGGCGAGACCGAGAAGAACCTCCGCCGTGTCTTCGACGCCGCCGAACGCGGCGGCGCGCTGCTGTTGTTCGACGAGGCCGACGCCCTGTTCGGCAAGCGCAGCGAGGTCAAGGACAGCCACGACCGGTATGCGAACTTGGAGGTCAGCTATCTGCTGATGCGGATGGAGGCCTACCGGGGCCTCGCCGTCCTGACCACCAACATGAAGAGCGCCCTCGACACGGCCTTCCTGCGGCGCATCCGCTTCGTCGTCGACTTCCCCTTCCCGGCCGAGCACGAGCGCGCCGAGATCTGGCGGCGCGTGCTGCCGGCGCAGGCACCAGTGAAGGACATCGACCCCGGGCTGCTCGCCCAGCTCACCGTCGCCGGCGGCTCCATCCGCAACATCGCCCTGTCCGGGGCCTTCCTCGCCGCCGAGGAGGGTGACCGGCTCCAGATGCGGCACATGCTGGCCGCCGCCCGCACCGAGTATCTGAAGCTGGAGCGTTCCCTGACGCCGACGGAGGTCCGCGGATGGGTGTGAAGGGTGTGAACTCCCCCCGGGACCAGGAGCCTTCGGCGATCCGCGTCGAGATCGGCGAACTGGCCCTCGACGGCTTCCGGGCCGACCCCGAGCGGGTCTCGGCCGCCTTCGAGCACGAACTGACCCGGCTGGTACGGCTGCACGGCGTGCCGCTGGCCGCGGACGGCCCCCTGTCCGTCGACGCCCTGTCCGCGCTGCCGCCCCTGCCCGCCGGGCTGTCCGCGCGGCGGCTCGGCCAGGAGCTGGCGCGCGTCGTGCACGAAGGACTGAGCGGTCACGGGGAGGTGAGCCGATGAGTTCCCAGACCCAGGACGCCCGCGCCGAACAGAGCGCCGAGCAGCGGCGCCGCAAGCGCAAGGAACGCGCCGCCAAGTCCCGTACGCCCGAACCGAAGAACATCGTCAGCGGTGCCGGCCAGCCCCTCGACCCGGGCCTGCGGCGGGAGCTGGAGGAACAGCTCGGCCACGACCTCGGACGGGTCCGGCTGCACACCGGCCGGGACGCCGGGCAGCTGACTGAACTGCTCGGCGCGGACGCCGTCGCCGTCGGGCAGGACATCTTCTTCCGCGAGGGCGCCTTCAAGCCCGGCACCGACGAGGGCCGGCGCCTGCTCACCCACGAAGTCCAGCACACCGTGCAGAACCCGCACGGCCTCGGCACGCTGCGGGCGGGCCGGGAACTGGGTGCCGTGAGCCTGCCGCAGCAGGCCATCGAGCGGGAGGCGGAGGCGGCGGCCCAGGCACTCGTACAGGCCTCAGAAGAAGCTCCGCAGGTCGAGGAGGGCCAGGCCACCCCCGGCTGGCTGCGGTACACCACCGTCGACGCCGACCGAATGCGTGCCGAGGCGATCGACCCGGCGACCCTCGTGGACCGGCTCGCGGGCAACGTGCTGCGCAGCCTGCGCGGCGACCCCACCGACGCCTCCGGCCGGGTACGTCTCCAACTCGCCCGTATGTCCGAGCGGTTGGAGGACGCGGTCGTCGAGCGCCTGGAGAGCAGGCTGCTCACCCCCGAGTACGAGCGGCTCCTGGACCTCGCCGACGACGCCCGCCCGGGGCCGGTCGAACTCCAGCCCGCCGACGTGCCGTTGCCCGAGATGGACCTCTTCGAGGAACTCGGCGTCGAGCGCGTCCAGTGGCAGAAGAAGAAGGAGTCCGACCGCGGTTCCTCCGACAAGCGGGCCGACGACACGCGCGAGGAGCAGCGGGACGCCAGGGACCGCGACCAGCAAGCCGGTTCGCAGCGGAGCAGGGCCCGGTCCGACGTGGCGGCCGAGGACCAGGAGGCCGCGCAGCGCAAGGAGCAGGAGGACGAGCGGGCCGCCTCCCGGGAGCGGGCCGAGCAGGAGCAGCAACAGCAGGAGGAGCAGGCCTCCGCCGACCGCGAGCGCACCGACCAGGCCTCCGACGAGCGCGCCCAGGGACAGCAGGAGGGCACCGAACAGGCCAAGGAGGAGCGCAAGGAGCAGCGGGAACGCGAGGAGGCCGACCCGCAGCAGGCGTCCGCCCCCGGGGCCGACAAGCGTCGCCGCCGCGATCAGCAGACCCAGCCCGCCGCCGGGTCCAAGCGGGAGGAACTGGACCCGAAAGCCAGGGCACAGGCCGGCCGCGTACGCCCCGAGAAGGTCGACGAGCGCGCCGAGCAGCGCGATTCGGCGCTCTCCGAGCACGGCCTGCACGAGCAGGACGAGCACGAGGACGACGTCCGCGAGGAGGAGAAGCCGCTCGGGCTGGAAGCGGGCGCCGACGACGAGGTCAAGGGCGGTGAGGCCGACGAGAAGGGACCGGAGGCCAAGCCCGAACCGACGATCAAGCCCGAGGACCACCTGCCGGAGGCCGACCTCGACCTCAGTGCCGTACCCACCGCCGACCAGATGCAGCCCGGCGCCGCCGAGCCGTCCGTACCGTCCTTCCCCACGCCGCCGCCCACCAAGGCGGAGAGGATCGAGCGGGAGCGGGAGAAGGACGAGCAGGAGCGGGACGGGGACGATGCGGTCACGGACGGTCCCGAGACCAAGGCTCCCGGACAGGACGAAGGACCCGTCGAGGGCGAGGCACCTCAGCCCGAGGGCGGGCCCGCCGCCCTTGCCGAGGACCGCGGCGCCAACGACCTGCAGGAGACCGAGAAGCCCCTCGACCAGGAGGTCGGTCCCGACCCGGTCACCGAGGACAAGGAACGGCCCGAGCCCGAGGCCGAGAAGCCCGACCCCGCGCAGGAACAGGAGCGGGAGCAGGCCAAGGAGCCGAGCGCCGAGGAGGAACCGGGCGCGGGGGCAGGCGACGAGGACGAGCGGCCGGACGCGGAGGAGCGGGGGAGTGCTGAGGCTTCCCGGACGGCGCGGACCGCGGCCGAGCCCTCGGAGCGTACGGCGGAAGGGGCCCGGCCCGGGACCGCACCGGCCACACCCACGGCGAACACCGCCCCCGCTCCCGTACGCAAGCCCGCCGGTGCCGCGACTCCGCGTACGGCGGTCGAGGACCGCAACCCGTCACCGGCGGCGCGGCGGGCCGCCGCGCCGCCGAAGCCGGAGCGGGAGGCGCCCAAGGCGAAGTCGCAGGTGCCGCAGGAGTCGGGCCCGGTGGCCGCGCCGCGGGCTCCGGTCGGCGGCAGCGAGAGGGCGCCCGGGCCGACGGCGGCCGCCGGGCCCGGTGCCGCGCCGTCAGCTGCCCAGACAGGGGTCAGTCCGGCCGCTTCCCCCGACCAGGCCCCCGGCACCGCCCAGGCGCCGGCTCCGCAGCCCGAGGCGTCCCTGGAGAAGGACGGCGGGGGCTGTGCGCCGCCCGAGCCGGCCGCTGAGCCCGAAGGCGGGGCCAGTTGCGGTGGCGGTGGCGGCGGTGAGGCCGCGGCCGAGGAGAAGAAGCAGGAGCCGCCGGACGTCTCCGGACAGGACCCGAAGGCCGCCGTCCAGACCGTGAGCAAGCTCGCGCCGGACCAGGCCGCCGCCGCCATGCCCGGAGTGGACCAGGCCGCGGACAAGAAGATCAGCGAGGAGCAGCAGCGCCTGGAGTCCGCGCCGCCCACGCGGGAACGGCCCTCGGGCGCGCCGCAGACCCGTTCGGCACCCCCCGAGGCGGCGCCCGCGGCGCCCCAGGTCACCGGCAAGGTCGAGAAGCTCGGCCCGGAGGACCAGGCCGACAAGCAGAAGGCCAAGGGCAGCGAGAAGGCCGCGGGCGAGAAGCCGAGCGCGCCTCCGCCGCCGCCTCCCGCCGTGCCGACGGAGGGGCTCAGCGAGGCCGAGGCGCAGAACGTGGAGGCCGCGGCCGACGCCGTGCCCACGCGCGACCCGGCCCTGGAGAACAAGACGGTCGGACCGGCGCCCAAGATCCGTCTGGAGGGCGCCAGCGACCCGACCCGTACGGACGACCAGCAGAAGGCGCTCAAGGAGAAGCAGTCCGACATCCAGGCGACCGGCCGTGACGATGCGGCCAAGCCGATGGGCGAGGACCAGATCTTCCCCGACGCGCCGCAGGAACAGCTCACCGGCAAGGCATCCGGCGGCCCCGGCGGGGGCAAGGGCGGTGCGCTGCGGGCCATGTCGCCGCCCAAGGCGGGGGTCGGCAAGGTCGCCCAGGAGGAGAAGGGCGGCGAGATCAGCGGTGCCGCCGGGCAGGCGCAGGGCGACCTCGCCGCCAAGGAGCAGGAGCAGCGGCAGGGCGAACAGCAGGCCAAGCAGGAGAAGCAGGCCGAGATCGACCGCGAGGTCTCCCAGAACACGGAGAAGCAGACCGCCGAACGGGGCAAGGTCGCCCGCGAGACCCAGGCCCAGCGTGAGCAGTGGCGGTCCGAGCAGGACAAGAAGGTCGAGGAAGCGGACACCAAGTCCGAGGAGGAGCACGGCAAGAAGAACAAGGAGATCGTCAAGGCCCGCGACGAGAAGGACAAGGAGGTCGCCGACCGCAAGGACAAAGACAACGAGAAGATCGACACCGAGCGGGAGAACGCCGAGCAGGAGGCCGAGAAGAAGAAGGAGGAGGAGAAGCCCTCCGGCGGCTTCTTCGGCATGCTCGCCGACGCGGTCGGTGACTTCTTCAGTGCTCTGCTCGATGCGGTCACGGCGGTCTTCGAGGCGGCGCGGGCCGCCGTCAACGGGATCATCGACCAGTTCAAGGAGTGGGCCAACGCGGCGATCGACTTCGTCCGCGACCTGGCCATCTCCGCGATCAACGCGCTGGCGGACGTCCTGATCGCGATCGGTGACGTGCTGCTGGCCGCCTTCCCCGAACTGCGGGACAAGTTCCGCAAGGCGATCGAGGGAATGCGGGACGCGGCCATCTCGGCCGTCAATCAGCTGGCGGACGGCCTGAAGAAGGCGGTCAACGCCCTACTGGACGCCTTGGCCGCAGGCCTGAACGCACTACTGACCGCCCTTGAGGCGGGCGTCAAGCTGGTCATCAAGGCATACCAGGCGGTGATCGAGGGCGCGATCAAGTTCGCGCAGGCGGCGATCGAGGCGCTCGGCAAGTTCGCCGCGTTGATCGCGGACATCGCCCCGGACCCGGGCGGCTGGCTCGCCAAGGCCGGCTCGTCCGCGAAGTCCGGCATCACCGACCACCTCTGGGGCGCCATCAAGGTCGCCGTCAAGCGCTGGTTCGACACCAAGGTCGAGGGCATCCTCGGCCTCGGCAAGGCCGTCATCAACGTCCTCGTCAAGGGCTGCGTCTCGCTCAAGCAGATCGGCAAGATGGCGTGGGACGCGATCGTCGCCTCCCTCCCGATGATGATCGCCTCGCTGGTCATCGAGAAAGTCGTCTCGATGCTGGTGCCTGCGGCGGGCGCCATCCTGACGATCGTTCAGGGCCTGATGGCCGCCTGGCAGAGCATCAGCTCGATCCTGACGGCGTTCTCGAAGTTCTGGGCCTATTTGAAGGCGGTGAAGGCCGGCCCGGCGGCGTGCCTGTTCGCGGAGGCGGTCGCGGCGGGCGTGGTCGCCCTTCTGGACTTCATCGCCAACTTCCTCATGATCCGCCTGTCCTCCGCGACCAAGGGCGTCGGCAAACGCCTCCAGGACATGTCGCAGAAGATCATGAACGGCCTGAAGCGGACCGGTAAGGGTGGCAAGCAGGCGGCGGGAGACGCGGTCAACAACGCGCGGGGCGCGATGCGGAACGCGCGGCAGAAGATGGCGGAGCCCCCCGTCTCCCGCAAGCCGAGGGGCGAGCCGTCACCTGAGCCGAAGGCGCCGGTGAAGCCGAAGGACCACGCGACACCGAAGGGGCCTGCGAAGCCGGATCCGACGAGGGCGAAGCCGAAGGAGGGGGAGGCGGGGCCATCGAAGGACAGGACGCCCACCCAGAAACGAGATCAGGGCCCCGCCAAAGACAAGACTCCCGACGCCGTGCCCAGGAAGAAAAAGGAGACCGAGGGCCCCAAGCCGACCAAGCCCAGGAAGCCCAAGTCCCCCGCGGCCAAGGCCTTGGCGAAGGCCAAGGGCGCCGTGAAATCCGCCGTGAAGAAGGCTGGCAACGCGGCAAAGACCCTTGGCCGAAAGCTGAAGAAGTCCAAGGTTGGCAAGGCGCTCAAGAACAGCGCGTCGAAGCTGCGCAACGCGTACAAGAACAAGCGTGACCGGCTGCGGGAGAACAAGCGGAGGCAGACGGAGCAAAGGCGGCAGAACCGCAAGGACCACAAGAACAGGAAGAATTCGCGAGAGTCCAAGGAAGCGCGCCTCCGTCAGATCGTGGCCCGCATCCGGCGTATGATCACTCCCTTGCTCAAGCGAGGAATCCAGGGCCCCGTGTACTACGCCCTGCTCCAGGGGTTGAAGACCTGGTATCGCCTGACCGAACTCCGCTCGGTGGGGCAGCCCAACTTCCGCATCCTTGCCACGCTGAATCCGAGCGCACCGGTCCTGCCGGGGGAGTGGGAGGAAGAGACCGCCTACTTCGACGCCTTCGACGTGGAGGACCGGCATCGGAAATCCAACAAGAAGGACAAGGAGAAGAAGGAGGACGATCCGAACGTCGCGGCCTTCCGCGCGGCCGTGCGGGCACGACTCCGCAGTCTGGACGACAACGCCTCCATCGACGACGTGAGGAATCTGTGTGGTGAGGTCGCGGACCACACGAAGGGAATCAACCGCGGGCAGCTGGAGTGGAAAGAGATGCCCTCGTACTGGTTGCTTTCGCTACACCATCCGGGCGCCGCTATAAAGCCCGTGGGTATGTTCCGCGAGCCCAACATGTATCAGATGGTCAAGATGGGCAAGGCGCAGCCGATCTACAAGGATGTCAACGACAAGCAACTCGTCCGCGACGCGAAGAACCAATACGTTCCCCGCTATGTCACCAGGAACATAGCGGCAGAGGACAAGGTGACTCACAAGCGAGGCCAGGGGATGATCCCGCGAGGCTATCGGGACGACAGACTGAGGATGAGGCCGGACAAACAGCGGGCGGACAACGAGGCCTGGGAGCATGTGACCGGCACGGAAGCATCCCAGTTCATCTCGACGACCAAGCTGGAGAGCCAAACCATCCTGGACCCGCAGGGCCGGCCCTGGAGCACGGCCAAGGGGCAGAAATTCTACGGTATGGCTGAGATAGATCTCTCTCATATCAACCAGAAAAACATCTTCGACCTCACGACCACTGTTGGACAGCGCGAATGGAAACTGGACTCACCGGGCACCGCCGTCCTGCAACAGGCCTTGCGGGATGTCATTCGAACGCAGGAAGTGCTGATCAGAGGAGTCATTCCACAGAGCGCCATCAAGATGCTCTAGCAGGCCTGAAAGGAGGACAGAGATGAGCCGGTTCGGAACGTACCACTGGCAGGGTGTGAAGCTCGGCGACCCCGCTCTCGACGCCGCACGGTCCGAGCTCGCGAGCCCATCCGACGAGGATGCGGCCCTGCGCGCCTTCGTCGACCTCCTGCGGAGCGGAGTCACGGCAGCCGTGGGGATCGCTCTCGACCACTACCACTATGCGATTTCCATGGAGCGGCACGGCTTCGGAAATGTGCTCAGGGACTTCGACCAGGAGGTTTTGCAGCGCGCGCGACAGATCCTTCGGGATGCGCCTTCTGCCGCTTCGGAAACGGGCGCTTCGATGAAGGGCAGGGATTCCGCGAGCGCACTCCTCATCATGATCAACAGGGCAGAGGTGGAAGACAGCGAGTCGATCGCCCGTGTACTTGACGCGCCGCCGAACTACGACGCCGAATCGGCGGCGTTCAGGTCGGCAGGAAGAATCCTCCAGCTGTCGGCCGGCGTGGACGAGCGGCTGGTGACCGCACTGACCCGAGTGGTTTTCGACGACGGCAGGGACGTCGATGACCGTCTCGAAGCATTGCAGGCACTCTCCAAGAGCTCGTCCCCGCAGGCTCTCGCCGATTTCCGACGGGCCCTGGAACTGAACGATCTCGAACTGCAGGCAACTGCGGCACGCGCACTCGCCAAGCACGATCTGGTGTCCCATCGAAGTCTCATCGAGGCAAAGGCCGCCACGTGGCCAGAGGACGCCCCTTATCCGGCCTCTGACGTGAGAGACATCCTGGCCGAAAGCGACGACTCCTCGGAGGACGAGTGACGCGCTACGCAGACATCCCCAAACCCATCCGCTCCGGCCTGGTCGTAGTAGACCCCGACACCGGCTCCCCCCAGCGCATCATCGTCCTGCAGTTCAACCCCGACACCCTGGAGCGCTCGCTCGCGCCGCAGGCCGCCGGGGGCCAGGGCGGCGAAGGCGGCGGGACCGGCAGTGGTGACCGGAATGAGGCGCTCCGCCTGAAGGGCCCCGCCGAAGAGACCTGGAAGTTCACCGCCGAGATCGACGCCACCGATCAACTCGAGATCGCCGCGCCCGACGGCATACACCCCCAGCTCGCCACGCTCGAGATGCTCGTGCACCCCACCACCGCCCAACTGCGCGAAGCGGCCAAGCAGACGCAGAAGGGAACCATCGAGATCACGCCGATCGAGATGCCGTTGACCCTGTTCACGTGGGGGAGCAAGCGCGTGCTCCCGGTCCGGCTGACCGAGCTGTCGATCAATGAGTCCGCCTTCGACGTCAATCTCAATCCGATCAGGGCGAGCCTGAGTATCGGGCTGAAGGTGCTGAGCGTCAGCGACCTGCCGGCCGGGCACCGCGGTGCCGATCTGTACATGGCGCATCTCGCGCAGAAGGAGCGGCTCGCCGCCTCCGCCCGTGGCGGCAGCCTCGGTGCGCTCGGGCTGAGCGGGCGCGGCGCCGTCACCTTGGGAAGGGGCTGACACCGACATGGCCGGTAGCGACGGCATCCAGCCGTACGAGAGCGCTCTGGACGCGATACCCGGGGCCCACCCCTACCCCCGCTCCAGCCGGTATCACGACGCCGAGATCGGCGTGCACGTCACCGAGGACGGCACCGAAGTGCGGTACACCAAGCGCCGGCTGCTGCCCCCGCTCGATGCGCAGGAGACCGAGGAGCACACGGTCCGCGCGGGTGAGCGGCCGGATCTGCTCGGGCAGCGGTACTTCGGTGACCCGGGGCAGTGGTGGCAGATCGCGGACGCCAATCCGGCGCTCGATCCACGCGAGTTGACCGACGAGGCCGGCCGGGTCGTGGACGTACCGCTGCCCGGTGGCTTCCCGCAGGGAGGCCGGCGTGCCTGAGGAAGTGCCCGTCGGGGCCGGGCCCGTCCACATGACCCTGCACATGGGCCCCAAGCTCACCCGGCCCGTGCCCGCCGAGGTCATGGAGGCCCTGCTCTCCGCGCAGATCACCGTCACGGCGGGGGAGCGCAGCGGGTTCCAGATGGCCTTCGATCTCAGCAAACGCGGGCTCATTCAAAGGAACCTGCTGCCCGAGGGATTCTTCGATCCCAAGACTCGGGTGATCGTCTCCGTCAGTGTGCGTGGGACTCCTCAGGTGCTCTTCGACGGGGTCATCGTGCGGCAGGAAGTCGGGGCCAGCAACCAGCCGGGGCAGACCACCCTCACCGTCACCGGTGAGGACCTGACCCTGCTCATGGACCTGGAGGAGCGGACCGACCGTTACCCCAATCTCGCCCCTTCCCGCCGCGTCCACGCCATCCTCGGCCGCTACCGCGACTACGGCATCCAGCCCGACGTCAAGGACGAGCAGATCCTGCAACCCCCGCACGAGCAACTGCGGGTCCACTACCAGAGCAGCACCGATCTGCAGTACGTGAACGAGCTGGCACAGGGGAACGGGTACGCCTTCTATCTGGAGCCGGGGCCCACGCCCGGACAGTCCTCCGCCTACTGGGGACCCGAGGTACGGCTCGGCACCCGGCAGCACGCCCTCAACGTCAACATGGGCCCCAATTCGACCGTCGATCAGCTGACGTTCGCGTACGACGGGACCGCCCGCGAGGAGCCCCAGGCGCGCTGGCAGGATCCGGCGAACCGGCAGACGACGCTGCTCGGCCAGCCCTCGATCAGCCCGCTGCGGCCGCCGCTCGGCCGTCGGCCCACCCCCGCGCTGAAGCGCAGGACCCTGACCGGCACAGCCAAGCAGCAGATCCAGCAGGCACAGGCCGAACTCCTGGCCCGGGCCGCCACCTCCGCCGACGTCATCACCGGCTCCGGCTCCCTGGACGTCACCCGGCACGGCTATCTGCTGCACCCGCGCAGCCTTGTCGGGGTCCGTGGCTCCGGGGCGATGTACGACGGCGACTACTACGTCAAGTCCGTGACGCACACGCTCCGCCCGGGCTCGTTCACCCAGAACTTCACGCTCTCCAGGGAAGGCCTCGTCGCGCGCGGCGACACAGTACGGCCGTGACGGTGGCGCACACCCCGAAGAATCCTAGAAACAGGAGCAGTCCAGCATGGCGGCAGCGAACAACCGGTACATGGGCAAGTTCCGGGGCCGGGTGATCGACAACAACGATCCCCTGGGCATCGGACGGATCACCGTCCAGGTCCCCGATGTGCTCGGCGACGAGCCCTCCACCTGGGCGCTGCCCTGCCTGCCGTTCACCGGCGAGCAAGCGGGGCAGTTCGTGGTGCCGCCGAAGGACGCCGGCGTGTGGGTCGAGTTCGAGCAGGGCGACCCCAGCTTCCCGATCTGGACGGGCTGCTGGTGGGGCGAGCGCACCGAGCTTCCCCCGACGCGCAACGGGAGTTGGCGCGGCCGTCGGCCCTGAAGCCGGTCGTCGTGCAGACCCAACTCGCGCACAAGATCGTGATGAACGACGTGACGGGACCCGACGAGGGGATTCTGCTGCAGGCCAAGGGGGGCGCGTACATCCGGATCACCGAGGAGGCGATCGTCATCGCCTCGGGTCCGGCCCGCATCACCCTCAAGGACGGCAGGGTCACCGTCAACGAGGGCCAGTTGACCGTGGATTCGAAGCGTTAGGAACGGGGGAACGAGGATCGTGTCCGGGACTTCCGGGAACCTGCTCGGCGCCGACGCCGTGATCAGTTGCCCGCACGGGGGACGTGCCACAGCGGCACATGCGCCGTCTGCGGCGGTGCTGATCGGCGGCCGGGCGGTAGCCACCACAGCCGACACCTACACCGTCGTCGGCTGCACCCACACCGTGAACGGCCTACCGCATCCGTGCGTGTCCGTACGGTTCACGGCCTCCGCGAGCGGTGTCACCCTCGCGGGCGCCCCGGCACTGCTCGACAGCTCCGCGGGCCAGTGCTTCAGCGCGGCCCTGGTGCCACAGGGGCCGCCCGTCGTCACCGGCTCCCAGCGGAAGGTGTCCGTCCGATGAGCCCACGCACCCACCCCCGCAGCGACATTGCCTTCCCCTTCCGCCCCGACCGTCGGGGCCGCACCGCGCATGCCCGGCACGGGGACCATGTCCACGACCTGATCGAGCAGTTGCTGTTCACCAGCCCCGGGGAGCGCGTGATGCGCCCCGACTTCGGGTGCGGGCTGCTGGATCTGGTGTTCGCGCCGGCCAGCCCCGAGCTGATCAGCACCCTCGAACTCTCCGTCCAGGCATCCCTCCAGCGCTGGCTGGGCGACCTCATCGACGTGGAGGCCCTCGACGTGGTCAGCGAGGACCACGTCGTCCGCGTGAACCTGTCGTACGCCCTGCGCTCCGACGGGACCCGCCGCGACGACGTCTTCGAAGGGAGGGCCACCGCATGACGCACACGACAACTCCCCGGCGGGCCAAGGTCAGAGCCGCCCAGCTCAACGGAGTCGACGCCGTCGAGGTCAGCGACGACGGGCTGCTGCTCACCGTCACCTTCCTCGGCAAGGCCCCGCACGGCATCGGCCCGGAGAACGTCCGCATCGACGGCGGCCGCCGGATCACCGGGATCACCGCCGTCGACGTCAGCGTCGAACGCGAGGAGGACCCCGAGCTCGACGACCGGCTCTACGTCACCCTCGACCGGGCCGGCGACACCTCCCGCTACCGGTTCGCCCTCGTGGAGACGGACCCGTACGGCCGCCCGGGCACGGAGCCGTACCGCGGCTTCGACCAGCGCTACCACAGCGCGGCCTTCTCCTTCCGGCCCGACTGCCCAACTCCCTTCGACTGCAAGGAAGACGGCGACGAGACCCCGGACTTCCCGGACGCCCCCGTCGTCGACTACACGGCCCGCGACTACGACACCATCCGCAAGCTCCTCCTCGACCGGCTCGCCCTCACCACCCCCGACTGGGTCGAGCGCAACCCCGCCGACCTCGGCATGACCCTCGTCGAGCTGCTCGCGTACACCGGCGACCAGATCAGCTACCAGCAGGACGCGGTCGCCACCGAGGCCTATCTCGACACCGCGCGCCGCCGGGTCTCCGTACGCCGCCATGTCCGCCTCATCGACTACGCGATGCACGACGGCTGCACGGCCCGCGCCTACGTCGCCGTGGAGACCGCGGGCGACCACACGCTCGCCCCGGGCACCTACCGCTTCGCCTCCGTCGACGTCCGCACCCTCGACCCGCACGACCGGCCCGAGCCCGGCACGGTCATCGGCGAGGCCGACCTCGGCGACCTCGACGAACGCGGCTCGGTGGAGGTCTTCGAACCGGTCGTCACCGCCGACCCGCTGGAGCTGCGGGTAGCGCACAACGCGATCCGCCTGTGGACCTGGGGCGGCGAGGTGTGCACCCTGCCCAAGGGCGCCACGTCGGCCACGCTCAGGGACGAGTGGCAGGACCCGGAGACCTGCCGGGACCGCCAACTGGACCTGAAACCGGGTGACTTGCTGATCCTGGAGGAAGTGAAGGGCCCGCGCACCGGCACCCCCGGCGACCAGGACCCGGCCCACCGCCAGGCCGTACGCCTCACCTCCGTCACCCCGGCCGTCGACCGCATCGAGGACCAGCCGGTCCTGGAGGTCACCTGGGCCACCGAGGACGCCCTGCGCTTCTCGCTCTGCCTCACCACGCGCGGCGGCCGGGACTGCCTGCCCGTCGAGGACGTGAGCCTCGCCCGCGGCAATGTCGTCCTCGTCGATCACGGCCGCTCCCTGACCGGGCTCCCCGAGACCGTCACCGTGCCCCAGGAGCCCGCCGTGGTCGCCCCCTGCGACCCCCCGGCCTTCGGCTGCCACGACCGCGAGGAGGGCAACGCGCCCGCGCGGCTCATCAACTCCCTCACGGACAAGACGGAAGAGGGCCAGGCGCTCACGCCCGACGACGTCCGCGAACTGTTCGAGGTGGTCGGCGAGGCCACGACCGTACGCGCCGGACTCGGCCTGGAACGGGCGGGGCAGCGGCACGAGCGCGTAGTCCCCGGCACCGCGTACGCCCAGGCCGCCGCCCTGCGCACCCTGCTCGCCCAGTCCGTCTACCCGGGGATCCGGCCCCGCTTCCGGCCCGTCCTGGGCCGTACGCCCGTCACCCAGGCCGTCCCCTTCCCCGACCCGCGGACCGTGTCCGCGGGCCAGGCGGAGCGGATCGCCGCCATCCCCGGGCGGATACGGCAGCGGCTCGTCGAACTGTGGCGCAGCGCCCGGGACCGGGACGGGCTCGGCGACGCGGAGATCGCCGAACTCGCCGTCGTCTACGGCTTGAAGATCCTCGAGCGCCTGGAACTCCGCCTGCATCCGGTCCGGGCCCTGCGGGAACTGCTGTACCGCAGCGACCAGTTGCTCGACGCCAAGCTGCAGCGCGTCGAGGTGCTCGCGGCACGGGCCCGTGCGGGCACGGTCCTCGACGGCCACATCGCCTGGGAGATCGCGCACAGTTGGGGACCGTCGTACGCGGCCGGACTCCACCCCGACGAGCCGGTGCTCCGTGGCTCCGCGACCGCCGGGCTCGCGCAGGATCCGCGCCGCGCGCTGCCCGCCGTACGAGCCCTCGAAGGCGACGACACCGTCTGGGAGCCGCGCCGCGATCTGCTCGACAGTGGCTCCCGCGACCGGCACTTCGTCGGCGAACTGGAGGACGACGGCCGTATCGCGCTGCGCTTCGGCGACGGACGGCACGGGGCCAGGCCGACCCCCGGATCGCGCCTCGCCCTGCACTACCGGCTCGGCGGCGGCACCGCGGGCAACGTCGGCGCGGAGGCCGTCAACCACCTCGTCGTCCAGGACGACTGCGAGCCGCCACCGGCCGCCGTGGTCCGCAACCCGCTGCCCGCCACCGGCGGCACGGAACCCGAACCCGTCGAGCAGGCACGCCAGTTGGCCCCGCTCGACCTGCGCCGCACCCGGCTGCGCGCGGTCACCGCCGAGGACTACGCGGCCCTCGCCTCCGCCCTGCCCGGCGTGCAGCGGGCCGCAGCGGAGATCCGCTGGACCGGCAGCCTCCAGGAGGCACACATCGCGATCGACGCCTACGGCACCGGCGCCCCGCTGGCCACGCTGCTCGCCTCGGTCGAGCAGGCCCTGGAGCCGTACCGGCGCATCGGTCACGACCTCGTGGTCGGCCCGGCCCGGCTGGTCCCGCTCGACATCGTGCTGACCGTGTGTGCCAAGCCCGGTCACCAGCACGGCCAGATCCTGGCCGAGCTGTACCGGGTGCTGGGCAGCGGCCGCAACGGCTTCTTCCACCCCGACGCGCTCAGCTTCGGCGAACCCGTCCGGCTCAGCCGTCTGGTCGCCGTGGCCGCCGCGGTCGCGGGCGTGGAGAGCGTCCGGGTGACCCGGCTGCGGCGGCTGTTCGAACAGGACCGAGGAGAGAGGGAGGACGGCGTGCTGCGGCTCGGCCCGCTGGAGATCGCCACCTGCGACAACGACCCGGACCGGCCGGAGAACGGCCTGCTGGCGATATCCCTGGGAGGTGCCCGATGAGCGACGCGTGCTCCTGCGGCGGCGCATGCGGCGGCCACGACGAGCGCCTAGCCCCCGCCCCGCTCCACAACCCACCCGGCCGCACCGCGCTGGACTACCGCGTCGGCGAGTACGGCTCCTTCCTGGCCGCCCTGCTCGACCGGCTCGCCTCACCCGCGTACCCGGCGCTCGACGGCTTGACCGTCCGCACCCCCGACGACCCGGCGATCGGCCTGCTCGACGCCACCGCCGTCCTGGGCGACCTGCTCACCTTCCACTCGGAGCGGATCGCCGACGAGGCGTATGTCCGTACGGCGAACGAGCACCGGTCGCTGGTGCTGCTCGGGCGGCTCGTCGGCCACCGTCCGCGCCCCGGCGTCGCGGCGGCCACCCACGTCGCCTACACCTTGGAGCGCGACCCGCGCGCCGAGACGCTGCCGGCGGTCATCCCGCGCGGCGCGCGCAGCCACAGCGTGCCGGCGTCCGCCGACGAGCAGTCCCAGACGTTTGAGACCAGCCGTGATCTGGTGGCGCGCTGGGACTGGAACGAGCTGAAGGTACGTCGGCGTCGGCCGTCGCTGGTGACCCCAGCGGATCTGGAGCGCCGGTCGGAGTTGTTCGTCGAGGGCACGGGGAACTCCCTCCGGACCGGAGACCAGTTGCTGTTCGTGTTCGGTGAACGGGCGGGCGGGGAGCGGACGTTGCTGCCGGTCGCCAAGACGCGGGTCGACCGGGACGACGAGATCACCGCGATCTCGCTGCCGAAGTCGGCGCCGCCGACGCTGAAGGAACTTGTGGACGAGGTACGGCGGTGGACCGCTGAGCCTGCCGGGCCGGGCGAGCCCGGTGATGAGCCGCCTACTCCGGAGGTTCCCAATCCGCGTCCGGTCAGTCGGCTGATCGAGGACTTCGAGGATCAGGTTCTTGCGCCGTTGCGGGCGGGTCTGGGTGATGTGAAGACGCCGGAACAGCTCGCGGGGCGGCTTGTTGAGCCGGTTGCGAGGCTTGGTGAGGCGCAGGTTCTGGCTACGCCGTATGAGGACGTGGCGGAGTGGTTTGCTCAGTTGGAGGCGGTGCTCGCGGAACTTGGTGAGCGGGCCTTGGAGTTGGCGCCTGCGCAGACGGTTGAGTCGGGTGGTTTGGCGGGTGCGGCGCCGTCTGGGCTGGTCGCGCCCCGCGGCGGAGCCGCATATCGATACAGCCCCGCGCCCCTTGAGGGCGATTCTCGTGCCGCCGCTCTGAAAGCCCTGAGCGCCGTACTGCCCGCCCTGCGTCCCGCCGCCCCGGCCCACAGCAGTGCCCAACGCCAAGCCGCCGACCCTGCCCGGCTGCTCTCCGCGCTCAACCCCGGTCTCTATCCGGCCTGGCGCACCGCCGCCGTCCACGGCACGCCCCAACTCCTCCGCGACCTCCTCGTCATGCGCGTCACCGCGGCCCCCTTCGGCGCCACGGCTCCGCTCAAGCCGGTGCAGGACGAGCGGGGGCGGGTGATCCGTACGGCGGACTGGCCGCTCACCGGGGCGGCGCTGACCAGCCTGCGCATCGTGTACGACACGGCGGGGAAGGTGCCGGTCCGGGGGGAGTTCCAGTACGTCGAGGGCAGCAGCTCCGATCAGCGTGCCGAGAATTTGCCCGTGCCGCAGTTCGTGAACTTCCCGCTGGGCCCGGGGCAGGTCGAGCTGAGGGTCCGCGCCGGGCAGGACAGGGACCTGAACTGGCTCAACCGCCGGCCCGCCGACTCCCAGGAGCCGGGCGTCACCGTCCGGATGCACTCGGGTCTGCCCGAGCGCACCCTGCATGTGTCGCGTCCCGACAACGACGGCCTCGTTCACGTCGGCATCAACAACGGCACGGCCGAGGAGGTCGCCCTGCGGCCGGGCGGCAGCGAGCAGTTCACCCACGGTGAGTACGAGGTGAGCGTGCGCTACACGGTGGGCACCGCCGAGCCCAACGTCGAGGTGGTCATCGCCAGCAAGCCGCAGCCCATCAACCGCCGTGTACTGCAGCTCGACTCCGTCCACACCGGCATCACGGTCGGCAGCTGGGTCGCCGTCCAGCGCCCCAAGAAGGGCGCCGAGGGCGGCCTCCCCGGCGACGAAAAGCTGTCGTTCGTCACCACCCAGGTGGTCGCCGTCCGCACGGCCGCGTACACCAACTACGGCATCACCGGCCGCGGCACCGAACTCACCCTCGCCGACCCCTGGCTGGACGAGTTCGACGTCCTGCTCTCCCACATCCGCGACACCACCGTGCACGCCGCGGGAGAGCCACTGCGCCTGGCCGACGAGCCCCTCGCCGAGGACGTGTACGGCAACGAGATCGAACTCGCGCAGTTGTACGACGGGTTGCAGCCGGGGCGCACGCTGATCGTCACCGGCGAGCGCACCGACATCCCGGGCGTGGCCGGTGTCACCGCCACCGAGGTCGTCACCATCGCCGCGGCCGACCCGGCCGTGGACCCGCAGTTGCCCGGCGACCACGTCCACACCGCGCTGACCCTCACCGCCGACCTCGCCCACCGCTACCGGCGCGCGACCGTCCGCGTCCTCGGCAACGTCGTCGAGGTCACCCACGGCGAGAGCCGCGAGGAGGCGATCGGCAGCGGCGACTCGGACCGGGTGAACCAGACGTTCGCGCTCTGGCAGACCCCGCTCACCTGGCTCGCCGACGACAACCCCCTCGGCGCCACGCCGGTGCTGGAGATCCGGATCGACGGGGTGCTCTGGCACGAGGTCGACAGCCTCGCCGGACGCGGCCCGAACGAGCGGGTCTACATCACCGGCAGCACCGCGGACGGCCGGACCACCGTCTCCTTCGGCGACGGCATCCACGGCGCCCGCCTGCCCAGCGGCCACGAGAACGTCCGCGCCCGCTACCGCTTCGGCACCGGCAAGGCCGCCAACGTCGCCGCCGACCGCATCACCCAGCCCCTCACCCGGCCGCTCGGCGTCACCGCGGTCACCAACCCCCGCCCCGCGACCGGCGGTTCGGACGCGGACGGGCCCGGCCTGACCCGCCGTACGATCCCCCTCGCGGTCTCGGCCCTGGACCGGCTGGTGTCCACGCCGGACTACGAGGACTTCGCCCGCTCCCGCGCCGGCGTCGGCCGGGCCGCCGCACGGGAACTCTTCGACGGGCGGCGGCGCGTCGTGCACGTGACGGTCGCGGGCACGGACGACGTGCCGCTCGGCGAGGAGACGCTCCAGCCACTGCGGGCCGCCCTCACCGAGTACGGCGACCTGGGCCTGCCGGTCCGCGTCGACGTCCGCGAGCTGGTCCTGCTCGTCGTCGCGGCCAAGGTGAAGGTCGCTCCCGACCACGCCTGGCAGATCGTGGAGCCGCGCCTGCGTCAGGCACTGCTGCGCCGACTCGGCTACGAGGGGCGGGAGTTGGCGCAGCCCGCCCGGCTCTCCGACATCCTGGCCACGGCGCACACCGTGCCCGGCGTCGACTACGTGGACGTCGATGTCTTCACCGGCGTCCCCGCGTCCGCCACCCCGGACCGGCTCGCCGAGCTGCTCACCCGCCCCGGCGCCCCGCGGACGAGCGTGCCGGCGCACCCGGCGACGTACGACGAGACGGTCCACACCGTCCGAGCCGACGACGGCGAGACCCTGAGTGCCATAGCGGCGCGCTACGGCATCCCACTCGCCGAACTCCTGCGCCTCAACCCCGACATCACCGACACCCGGCGCCTGCCGAAGGGCCGGCCGGTGTTCGTCTTCCGCGGTATCCGCCCGGCGCAGCTCGCGCTGCTGTCGCCGAGGGCCGCGGACACCCTGATCCTGACGGAGGTCAAGTGATGGCCGTTAACTCGACGGATGCCCAGTTCGAGACGACGACCGCCCCGGCGACGTCCAGGGAGCCCGACGGGCTGGCCGCGCTGCTGCCCCGCTGGCACCTGCTGCGGGACGCCGAGGAGGGCGAGGCGCTGCGCGCGCTGCTCGCCGTGATCACCGAGCAGCTGGACCGCGTCCGCGACGGTGTCGAGCAGGGCTACGAGGACCTGTTCGTGGAGACCGCGGCGCCCTGGGTGCTGCCGTACCTCGGCGACCTCGTCGGCTACCGCACCCTGCCCGGCTATGAACGCGTCCTCACCACGGGCCTGCACGAGGGCGGACGGGCGGCACTCGCCGAGGCCGTCGCCCCGCGCGCCGACGTGGCCGCGACCGTCGCCAACCGCCGCCGCAAGGGCACCCTCCACCTCCTGGAGGAACTCTCCGAGCAGATCACCGGCTGGCCCGCGCGCGCCGTCGAGCTGTCCCGCATGGTCGCTCACAACCAGCCCGTGAAGCTGTACGGCGGTGCCGAGCGAGCCGTCCGAGGGCGCCTCGTCGACCTGCGGAACTCCTCCGAACTCGCCCTCGCGGGCGGCCCGTTCGCCACATCGGCCCGTACGGTCGACGTCCGCAGCGCCGACTCCCGCCACCGGCAGGGCGGCTGGACCCCGGCCGGCGTGGGGCTGTTCGTGTGGCGGCTCAAGGCATACTCGCTGACGTCGTCCCCGGCGTACTGCATCGACCGCGCCCGCAGCCTCTACACCTTCTCGATCCTCGGCAACGACAGCCCCCTGGTCACCAAGCCCGTCCCGGAGCCGTCGCCCACCCACATCGCCGCGGTCGACAACGTGCCCGCCTTCATCACCCGCCGCATGCTCCACGACCGGCTGGCCGACTACTACGGCCCCGGCAAGAGCTTCGTCGTCCGGCGCGACGGCGAGGACAAGCCCGTACCGCCGCAGGACATCGTCGTGGCCGACCTGTCCGAGTGGCGCTACCGTCCCAAGCGCGGGCAGGTGGCCGTCGACCCGGAGCTGGGCCGGATCGCGTTCGGCGCCCGGTCGGCGCCCCGGCAGGGCGTCTGGGTGGACTACCACTACGCGTTCGGCGCCGACATGGGCGGCGGCGAGTACGAGCGGGACAGGGAGCCGCGCCCCGACGCGGAGACGTACCGGGTCGGCCCCGGACAGCCGTACCGGCAGATCATGGACGCCTACCGGGCCTGGCAGCACGACCGGCGGGCCGACCGGACCGGGCCCGAGGGCATCATCGAGATCACGCACAGCGGCGCCTACCAGGAGCAGCTGGACTTCGACCTCGACCCGGGCGACCGCCTCGAACTGCGGGCCGCCGAAGGCACCCGACCCGTGATCCGGCTGCTCGACTGGTACAGCAACCGCCCGGACGCCCTCAACATCCGTGCCGTGTCCGAGGACTGCGCCCCGCACGAGCGTCCGCGCCTCGTCCTCGACGGGCTCCTCGTCGCCGGCCGCGGCATCAACGTCACCGGCCCGATGGGCGCCGTCGTCGTCCGCCACTGCACGCTGGTGCCGGGCTGGTCGCTGGAGCCGGAGTGCGAGCCGCACTCGCCCGAGGAACCCAGCGTCGTCCTGGAACGCACCACCGCCTGCCTCCAGGTCGAGCACAGCATCCTCGGCACCATCGAGGTCATCGGCGACGAAGTCACGGAGGAACCGCTCGACATCCACCTGCGCGACAGCATCCTCGACGCCACCGGCGACGACCGCGAGGCCCTGTCCGCCCCGGACTGCCGCCACGCCCACGCCGTGCTGCATCTGCACCGGACGACGGTGATCGGCGAAATCCACACGCACGCCGTGGAGATCGTCGAGAACTCCGTCCTCACCGGGAAGCTGCACGTGGCCAGGCGCGGCATCGGCTGCCTGCGGTACTCGGCCGTGCCCGTCGGCTCGCGCACCCCGCGACGTCACCGCTGCACAGCCGTACGGCCGTTGTTCGCCGCCGTGCGCTACGGGACGCCCTGGTACGGCCAGTTGGCCGACCGCGGTCCCGAGGAGATCCGCCGCGGATCCGACGACGGCGCCGAGCTGGGCGCCTTCCACGACCTGTACCGGCCGCAGCGCGAGGACGGTCTGCGCGCGCGGCTGCAGGAGTACACGCCGGCGGGCACGGACGCCGGGATCTTCTTCGTGACATGACCGGGATCTTCTCAGTGACATGAGCAGTGCCGCCGTACGCCCTACCCGCACTTTCCTGAACCAGGGGGACCCCCTTCATGCACGCTGACCTCTCCCGCTCCACGTTCCGCCCGGAGCGGCACTACTCCGCGGTCATCGCCCAGCAGGGCCGCGTCCAGCTCGACGCCGACGCCAACGAGCAGACCGCGATCCAGCTCCACCGGGCGCGCACCTTCGCCGCCGACCTGATCGGACAGCACGGCGGTCCGCGCGACGCCGCCGGCTTCCGGATCGAGTACGTGGGTGGCAAGCACGACATCGACACCCTGCACATCCACGGCGGCCGCTACTACGTCGACGGCATCCTGCTCGACGCGAACCGCCCGGCGCCCGGCACGCCCGTCCCCGACGAGGACGCCGAGGAGCAGGAGACCGCGCAGCCGCCCGCGTACTGGACGTACTGGGACCAGCCCGACGGCTTCCGTGACCCGGAGAAGCCCGGCGACCGGCTGCCCTCGCCCGCCCAGTCGCCGTTCCTCGTCTATCTCAAGGTGTGGGAGCGCGCGGTCAGCGCCGCCGAGGACCCGGCGCTGCGCGAGATCGCCCTCGGCACGGCGCTGCCGGACACCGCCGCCCGCGTGAAGGTCGTCTGGCAGGTGCTGCCGCTCTCGCTGGCCGCGCTGGAGATCGAAGGCGCGAACCCGCCGAAGGAGGACGTCCGGGCCGCCTTCACCCGCTGGGCACAGAAGCAGTCCACCCCCACCGCCCGGCTCGCCGCCCGCAGCGAACGGCCCGACCACGCCGACGAGGACCCGTGCCTGGTCAAGCCCGACGCCCGCTACCGCGGCCCGGAGAACCAGCTGTACCGGGTGGAGATCCACGAGGGCGGCGAGGCCAAGGACGCCACGTTCAAGTGGTCCCGCGAGAACGGCTCCGTGGTCTTCCCGGTCGACGAACTCGACGGCACCTGGGTGCAGCTGGCGACCCTCGGCCACGACGAGAAGCTGGACCTCGACGTCGGTGACCACGTCGAGCTCACCGACACCGCGTACGCCTCCCGCCTCGAACCCCTGCCGCTGCTGCGCATCGAGGAACTGGACCTGCCGGGCCGCCGGGTGAGGCTGTCCGCCGAGCCGGAGGGGCAGGTCGGGCGGTTGCCTCACCTGGGCCCGTTCCTGCGCCGCTGGGACCACCACGAGGGCCCCAAGCGCAAGGGCCGTACGGCAGCCCTCAAGGGCGGCGCGGTGCGGATCGAGGAGGGGGAGTGGCTGCCCCTGGAGGACGGGGTCGAGGTCTACTTCGCCAAGGGCGCCACGTACACGACCGGTGACCACTGGCTCATCCCCGCCCGCACCGCCACGGGCAGCGTCGAGTGGCCCACCGACCAGGCCCGCCGCCCCCTCCTCAAGGCCCCGGCCGGCATCGTCCGCTCCTACGCCCCGCTCGCACTGGTGAAGGGCGAGGGCGGCACCGTGGACCTGCGGCTCGCGTTCACCGCGCTGGCCAGCAGCATCCCGCCGGCGGACGAGGCGGCCCTGGCGGCCGAGGCCCAGGCCCGCCGGGAGGAACAGACGGCGGAGGATCCCTCAGGCGGTCGGTCGCAGACCACGGCGGATGCCGAGCGCGCGGCGGAAGGAGACGAGTGATGGCCAAGCCACTGAGCGCGTCCAAGATGGTGGAGATCCTGCGTGCGGAGGGCCTGACGGTCCACGAGGTCCGCAACTGGCGCTCCCACAACCGCAACGGCAAGGGCCCCTGGGGTCCGGTCAACGGCGTGATGATCCACCACACCGTCACCTCCGGCACCAACGCCTCCGTCGACATCTGCTACGACGGCTACTCCAGCCTGCCCGGCCCCCTCTGCCACGGCGTCATCGACAAGAAGGGCCACATCCACCTCGTCGGCAACGGCCGCGCCAACCACGCGGGCCTCGGCGACAACGACGTCCTGCGGGCCGTGATCAACGAGACGAAACTGCCCCACGACAACGAAGCCGACACCGACGGCAACCGCCACTTCTACGGCTTCGAGTGCATCAACCTCGGCAACGGCAAGGACCCCTGGCCCGAGGTCCAGAAAGAAGCCATCGAGAAGGTCGCCGCCGCGATCTGCCGCCACCACGGCTGGACCGAGCGCTCCGTCATCGGCCACAAGGAGTGGCAGCCCGGCAAGGTGGACCCACGCGGCTTCACCATGGACGGCATGCGCAAGCGCATCGCCCAACGCCTGGCCGGCAAGGGCGGCGACACCGGCGGGAAGCAACCCGACCCCAAGCCCGCCCCGCCCAAGCCGACCTACGAGCCCTTCCCCGGCAGTGGCTTCTTCCACGTCGGCCAGAAGTCCCCCATCATCACCGCCATGGGCCACCGCCTCGTCGCCGAAGGCTGCGGCCGCTACGAAGTGGGCCCAGGCCCCGAATGGTCCGAGGCCGACCGCCGCTCCTACCAGGCCTGGCAGCAAAAGCTCCGCTTCAAGGGCAAGGACGCGGACGGCATACCGGGCAAGATCAGCTGGGACAAACTGAGGGTCCCGCACAGCTAGACACGCGTGCAGTACCGCGCCCCGAAAGGGGCGCGGGGCTGTGACATTTGCGGCTCCGCCGCGTGGGCGCGACAAGCCACAGCTGACCCGCACCCGCAAAACAACCGTGCGGCCCGAGCTCTCAGGCGCTACCCGGCGGAAAACTGGGCCGCACAGGTACCCGCACATCCTGCTCGGGCAACGGCGGCAACGCCCCCTTCTGCAACCACGCCGTAAACAAGCCATCCAGCGGCTCCGATGTGAACCGCCCCGCATGCGCGGTGAACACCCCCGTGCTGACCGCACCACTACGGTGCAGCCCCACCCACGCACGCAGCATCCGGAAGAAGTCCGCATCACCCATCGCGCAGCGCAACGCATGCACGGTGAGCCCACCCCGCTGATACAGCCGGTCGTCGAACATCAACTTCCGCCCGGGATCGGCCAGCTTCAGATCCTGCGGCTGCCCGGCGAGCAACCGGTGAGCCCCCGCAGCATGCTGTTGCGCCGTGGGCCCACCCGACCGCTCCGACCACAACCACTCGGCATACTTGGCGAACCCCTCGTTCAGCCAGATGTGCCGCCAGTCCGCGATGGACACGCTGTTCCCGAACCACTGATGCGCCAGCTCATGCGCGACCAGCCGCTCCCAACCCCGCGCCCCGTCCACATGGTTGGCGCCGAACAGCGACAACCCCTGCGCCTCGACGGGCACATCGAGCTCCTCCTCCGTCACCACGACCGCGTACTCGTCGAACGGATACGGCCCGAACAGCTCCTGGAACAGCTCCATCATCGCGGGCTGCCGTGCGAAGTCCCGCGAGAACTCCGGCAGCAGATGCGCCGGAATGTGCCCGTGCTGCGGCACGCCGCCCGGCCCCGGGTCGCCGAGCAGCACCGTCTGGTACTTGCCGATGGACAGCCCGACGAGATAGCTCGACGTGGGCGCGGCCTGCTCGTACACCCACGTGGTCGTCGACGCCTTGGTGGTCCGGGTCAGCAGCCGCCCGCCCGCGACCACCGAGTACGCCGACGGCGTCGTGATGGAGATCTGGTACGACGCCTTGTCCGCGGGCCGGTCGTTGCACGGATACCAGGACGGCGCCCCGATCGGCTGGCTCGCCACCAGCGCCCCGTCCTCCAGCTCCTCCCAGCCGATTCCGCCCCAGGGGCTGTTCACCGGCTTGGGATTGCCCGACCAGTGCACCTCCACCGTGAACGCGGCCCCGGCACGGATCGGCTTGGCGGGCCGGATCCGCAGCCGGCCACCGCGATGCGTGTAGTGCGGCTGCCGTCCGTCCACCCGGACCCGGCCGACCTTGAAGTCGGCCAGGTTCAGCTGGAACTCGCCGACCGGCGACCGGCCCGCTATGGCGTTGATCCGGGCCGTGCCGGCCAGCCGGTTCGGCCCCGGGCGGTAGTCCAGCGCGAGTTCGTACCGATGCACCCGGTAACGGGGATCACCGTTGTCGGGGAAGTACGGGTCCGCACCCACGGACTGCTGAACTGCCACTGCTGCGTCTGCTCCTCGCGCTGCGCTCGTACGACGTCCTTCATCCCCCGACGTCGACACAGTCGCGGTCACCGACGCCATGCTTCGATCGGGTTGCCCAGCCAGCGCGTGTCGTCGGGAACGGATTCCGCGGCCATCACCAGTGACGCGGGACCCAGTGTGGTGCGGGCCCCGATCTCGCTGCCCGGCAGGACGATTCCGCCAGGACCCAGCGTCGCGCCCTCACGGAGGACAACAGTATCCGTCCGCAAGATCCGGTCGTGGAAGAGGTGCGTCTGCAGCACACAGCCCCGGTTCACGGTCGCCGCGTCCTCCAGGGTCACCAGATCCGTCTCCGGCAGCCAGTAGCTCTCGACCCACACGCCCTTGCCGATCCGCGCGCCCAGCCCCCGCAGCCACGCCGTCATCACCGGCGTACCCGGCACCGACCCGGCCAGCCACGGCACGGCGACCACCTCGACGAAGGTGTCCGCCAGCTCGTTGCGCCACACGAAGGAGCTCCACAGCGGGTGCTCCCCGCTGCGGTGCCGCCCGACCAGCGCCCACTTGGCGACGATCGACAGCAGACCCGCAAGCCCGCCCGCCCCGAGCAGCACGACACCGCCCAGCAGCCAGGCCCAGCCGCCCAGCGCGCTCAGCGCCGCCACCGTCAGCACGGCCAGCGCCGCCGAGCAGAACACCGGAACGATCCGGCACAGCTCCACCAGCCCGCGCGCCCACAGCAGCCGCGCCGGCGGGTCGTACGTCCGGCTCTGGTCGCCGTCGCTCGCGCTGCGCGGCAGCTTCACCGGCGGCAGCCCCAGATACGACGTGCCCTTCTTCGCCTTCTTCGGCGTCGCCGACAGCACCCCGACCAGACCGCCGTCCGGCACGCTCCGCCCCGGCGCGGTCATCCCCGAGTTGCCGAGGAAGGCCCGCCGCCCGATCTCCGCGCGCCCGACCTTCACCCAGCCACCGCCGAGCTCGTACGGCGCGGTCAGCGTGTCGTCGGCCAGGAAGGCACCCTCACCGACGGTCGTCAGGCTCGGCAGCGCCAGCACGGTCGACACCTCGGCGCCCTTGCCGATCCGCATGCCCAGCAGCCGCAGCCACACCGGCGTGACCAGCCCGGCGTACAGCGGGAACAGCGTCTCCCGGGAGCGGTCCATCAGCTGCGTGACCGTCCACGCCTGCCAGCCGGTCCTGCTGTGCGTCGGATACGTGCCCGCGCGCAGGCCCAGGCTCAGCAGCCGTACGGCGATCAGGATCAGCACGGCGTACGCCAGCCCGAAGGCGAGCGTCGCCGGGACCAGCGCGAGCGCGGCACCCCGCAGGGCCTCGCCGAGCCCGGCGCCGGGCGCCACGAAGACATCCGCGACCAGCAGGGCGGCGACCAGCGAGAGGACGGGCAGCAGCGTCAGCGCGATGCCGGTCATGCCGTACATCGCGCGCCAGAACGCGCCGCGCCGCGGCCGGTCCTTGGGCCAGTTCCGCTTCGCCCTGCCGAGCTTGACCGCGGGCGCGCCCGCCCAGCGCTGACCGGTCGGAATCTGCCCCGCGACCGCCGAACCCGGCGCCACCTCCGCCCGCTTGCCCACGCGGGCACCCGGGAACAGCATGCTGCGCGTGCCGACCACGGCGTGCGCACCCACCTTCACCGGCCCGATCTCCAGCCGGTCACCGTCCAGCCAGTACCCGGACAGATCGACCTCGGACTCCACGGCGGCGCCCCGGCCCAGCTTGAGCATGCCGGTGACCGGCGGCAGCGAGTGCAGATCGACGTCCTGCCCGATCCTGGCGCCCAGCGCACGGCCGTACCGCTCCAGCCAGGAGCCGGTCAGCGAGGTCGCGCCACTGAACTCCGCGAGCCGTTCTGCGGCCCAGAGCCGCAAATGCACGCTGCCGCCGCGCGGATACCGCCCGGCCGTCACGCCGCGCAGCAGCAGCCGCGCCCCGCCCGCGGCGATCGCCAGCCGTCCCGGCGGGCTGAAGAGCAGCAGCGCCCCGGACACGACCAGCCACCAAGGGGCGGTCGGCAGCCAGGAGTACGCGGTCAGCACGTTCCCCAGCGCGGCCAGGGGCACCATCCAGCGCAGCCCCAGCAACGTGAACAGGGGGAGCATGACCAGCAGCTGGATCACCTGGGCCCGCTTCGGCACCGGAGCGATCGTCCGTCGGGCGGTGTCGTCCTGCGCGGACTCCTCCAGGTGCCGGGCCAGCTTGCGCAGCGTCGGCTGCTGGTAGATGTCGAGGACGGCCGCGCTCGGGTAGCGGGTGCGCAGCCGCGTCGTCAGCTGGGCGGCGGCCAGGCTGCTGCCGCCGATCGCGAAGAAGTCGTCGCAGGCGCTGCCCACCGGGATGCCGAGGACTTCCGTCCACTGCTCGGCGAGCCACGCCTCGGTGCCGTAGAGCTGCTCGGCCCTGCCGCCCGTCTCCAGCCCCTCCAGGGGCCAGGGCAGCGCGTTGCGGTCGACCTTGCCGCTCGTCCGCGTCGGCAGGTCCTCGACCGGCGCGAGCAGCGGCACCAGGGCCGCGGGCAGCTCGGCGCGCAGCTTCTCGACGGCGGCCGCGTGGTCCCAGCCGTCCTGCGTGACGACATACCCGACGAGCAGCTGATTGCCGCTGCGGGCGGTGCGTACGGCAGCCGCGGCACCGGCGACACCGGGCAGCGCCTGCAACGCGGCGTCCACCTCGCCCAGCTCGATCCGCCGTCCGCCGAGCTTGATCTGCTCGTCGGCCCGCCCGAGGAAGACCAGCCCCTCGGGCTCCGCCTTGACCAGGTCACCACTGCGGTACGCCCGCTCCCAGCCCAGCGACGGCAGCGGCGCGTACTTCTCCGCGTCCTTCTCGGCGTCCAGGTACCGGGCGAGCCCGACCCCGCCGATCACCAACTGGCCGCTTTCGCCCATCCGCACGGGCTGCCCGGCCTCGTCGACGACGGCCAGTTCCCAGCCGTTCAGCGGCAGCCCGATCCGGATCGGCTCCTCGCCGCTCATCAGCGACGCGCACGCCACGACGGTCGCCTCGGTGGGCCCGTAGGTGTTCCACACCTCGCGCCCCTCGGTCACCAGCCGCTGCACCAGCTCGGGCGGACAGGCCTCACCGCCGAAGATCAGCAGTCGTACGTCGTTGAGGGTCTCCGGCTCCCACAGCGCGGCCAGCGTGGGCACCGTCGACACGACGCTGATGTCCTGCTCCACCAGCCAGGGTCCGAGGTCGGCACCGCTGCGGACCTGCGAGCGGGGGACGGGCACCAGACAGGCGCCGTAGCGCCAGGCCAGCCACATCTCCTCGCAGGACGCGTCGAAGGCGACCGACAGACCCGCCATGACCCTGTCACCCGGGCCGATGGGGTCATCGGTGAGGAACAGCGCGGCCTCGGCGTCCACGAACGCGGCGGCGTTCTCGTGGGTGACGGCGACACCCTTGGGCTTCCCCGTCGACCCGGAGGTGAAGATGATCCAGGCGTCGTGCTCGACACCGGGCCGGCCGGCGGGAACGTCCGCCCTGCTGTGGGCGCTGATGACATGGTCGGCACCGATGACGGCCCGTACGTCGGCCTCGCCGAACACCAACTCGGCCCGCTCGTCCGGGTCCTCGGCGTCCACCGGCACATACGCGGCGCCCGCGGCCAGTACGGCGAGGATCGCGACGTACAGATCGTTGGTCCCGGACGGCACCCGCACGCCCACCCGGTCACCGAGTCCCACACCGGCGTCGGCGAGCCTGCGCCGCAGCGCCGCGACCTCGACGGCCAGCGCACGGTAGGTCAGGCGCCGCGCGCCGTCGTCCAGGGCGAGCTCGTCCGGGTACGACCGGACGGACGCCTCGAAGATGTCGACAAGTGTGCGGGGAGAGGCCGCGGCCCCGCCCGAGAAACGTGCGGTACTACCGAATCGCTCGCGGATCTCTTCATCGAGCAGGCCGAGAGCGCTGCTCTCGTGTATGGCTGCCATCGGGTCCTCGCGTCTCGATCCCGGAAGCCTCCGGGGCGCTGGTGGGCCCGCAGGTTTGCCTGGGGTTGTCCGGCTCCAGCTCCGACAAGCCGGAAATTTTAGTCCGACGTTAGGTTCCGCGTTACCTTGCGGCCACTTGGGTGGGTTGTCCGGGGCGCTGAGGGAGGGGGCGTCGGGGCTGTGACCTCGGTGTCTGCCCGCCCGGCGAGAGATGGCCCACACTTGATCGCGAAGCGTGTCCGGCATCGGTGGCGGACAGCAGAAAACCCCACGTGGAGTGGGGTTTTCAGAGTGTGTCCGAGGGGGGACTTGAACCCCCACGCCCGATAAAGGGCACTAGCACCTCAAGCTAGCGCGTCTGCCATTCCGCCACCCGGACAAGGTGTGTGTCGTGCGGGGGTTCCCCGCGGCGACGAAGGAAACATTACCAGGCTCCGGAGGGTGGCCGATCACCCCCTGTCGCCGCGTGAACGGCGTGTGACGGGACGGGCGGGGTCTTGGGGCGGACCGGCGGGGGAGGGAGGATGAGGGGGACCACCAGCAGTGACAGTGGGAGGAAGCAGCGTGAGCGGGACGGACACGGCCAGCAGCGTCACCGGCGAGGACGAGGTCGTGGACCTCTGCCGCGAGCTCATCCAGATCGACACCAGCAACTACGGCGACCACTCGGGTCCCGGCGAGCGCAAGGCGGCCGAGTACGTCGCCGAGAAGCTCGCCGAGGTGGGGCTCGAACCGCAGATCTTCGAATCCCACCCGGGACGCGCGTCCACGGTGGCCCGGATCGAGGGCGAGGACCCCTCCCGGCCCGCGCTGCTGATCCACGGACACACCGACGTCGTACCGGCCAACGCCCAGGACTGGACCCACCACCCCTTCTCCGGCGAGATCGCGGACGGGTGCGTGTGGGGCCGCGGTGCCGTCGACATGAAGGACATGGACGCGATGACCCTCGCGGTCGTCCGCGACCGGCTGCGCAGCGGACGCAAGCCCCCGCGCGACATCGTCCTCGCCTTCCTCGCGGACGAGGAGGCGGGCGGGACGTACGGCGCCAAGCACCTGGTCAAGAAGCACCCGGACCTCTTCGAGGGCGTCACCGAGGCGATCGGTGAGGTCGGGGGGTTCTCCTTCACCGTCAACGAGAAGCTGCGGCTGTATCTCGTGGAGACCGCCCAGAAGGGCATGCACTGGATGCGGCTCACCGTGGACGGCACGGCCGGTCACGGCTCGATGACGAACAACGACAACGCCATCACCGAGCTGTGCGAGGCAGTCGGGCGGCTCGGGCGGCACACGTGGCCGGTACGGGTCACCAAGACCGTACGGTCCTTCCTCGACGAGCTGTCCGACGCGCTCGGTACCGAGCTCGACCCCGAGGACATGGACGAGACGCTGGCCAAGCTCGGCGGCATCGCCAAGATGGTCGGTGCGACGCTGCGGAACTCGGCGGCGCCCACCATGCTCGGCGCCGGCTACAAGGTCAACGTCATCCCCGGCCAGGCGACCGCGCACGTCGACGGGCGCTTCCTGCCCGGGTACGAGGAGGAGTTCCTCGCCGACCTCGACCGGATCCTCGGCCCGCGGGTGAAGCGGGAGGACGTGCACGGCGACAAGGCGCTGGAGACCGACTTCGACGGCAAGCTCGTCGACGCCATGCAGAGCGCCCTGAGCGCCGAGGACCCGATCGCCCGGGCCGTCCCCTACATGCTCTCCGGCGGTACCGACGCCAAGTCCTTCGACGACCTCGGCATCCGCTGCTTCGGCTTCGCGCCGCTGCAACTGCCGCCGGAGCTGGACTTCGCGGGCATGTTCCACGGTGTCGACGAGCGGGTGCCGGTGGAGGGGCTGAAGTTCGGGGCGCGGGTGCTCGACCGCTTCATCGACGCGTCATGACGTGTTGACGCCGGTATTCGCCCGCACGTACGGAGATCGCCCAGGAAGGGTGAATGCGACCATAAGCTCGTAGCTCCATTAGTTCCTCCTCGTTACAGCTGATGTGATCCGCGACTTTGGATCGCATTGCCAACAAGGAGGAATAATGATCAAGAAGGTCGTCGCCGCTGCTGCCGCCACTGGCGGTCTGGTTCTCGCGGGTGCGGGCCTTGCCGTTGCCGACTCGGGTGCCCAGGGTGCTGCGGTGCACTCCCCCGGCATCGCTTCGGGCAACGTCGTCCAGGCGCCGGTTCACGTCCCGGTGAACGTCTGCGGCAACACGATCTCGGTCGTCGGGCTGCTGAACCCCGCCTTCGGCAACTACTGCGTCAACAAGTGACGCTGCCTCTCTGAGGTTCTCGTCCACACCGCCGGTCCCGGAGCGCATGTCAAGCGCTCCGGGACCGTCCGGTCTTTCCGCGTCGGTAACGCAGGGACAAGGCAGGTAAGCAGCAATGAGACAGGTCACCCGCAAAGGCCTGATGACCGTGGCGGCCGCCACCGGCGTGATCGCCGCCGCCGGCGGCCACGCGCACGCCGACTCGGGCGCGAACGGCTCGAGTTCGCACTCGCCCGGCGTGCTGTCGGGCAACACGGTGCAGGCGCCGGTGGACGTACCGGTCAACGTCTGCGGCAACACGGTCAACGTCGTCGGGATCCTCAACCCGGCGATGGGCAACAAGTGCGTCAACCAGGGCGGGTACAGCGGTCACGGCGGCTCCGGCGACTCGCGGGCCGACGGCCAGGCCAAGGACTCCCCGGGCATCGGCTCGGGCAACCACGTCCAGGCGCCGGTCCACGTCCCGGTGAACGTCTGCGGCAACAGCGTCGACATCATCGGCATCGGCAGCGGCACCAAGGGCAACGACTGCGCGAACAACGGCGGTTCCGGCGGCGGGCAGCCGAGCACACCTCCCGGCGGGGGCGACCACGAGACGCCGCCGCCCGGGAATCCGGACGAGCCGGGCAACCCCGGGCAGCCCGGCGACCCTGGACATCCGGGCGATCCCGGCCGGCCCGGCAACCCCGTGGAGCCCGGTACGCCCCCGGGCGTGGACGACGGGACGCCGGACGGCGGCCACGGCTCCTCGCGGGGCAACCAGCCCGGCGCCCAGTCGATCCCCCAGCCGCAGGGCAGCGCCCAGCTCGCCCACACCGGCGGTGACCTTCCCCTCGGTGTCGTCCTCCCCGTCGGCGCGGGAGCACTGCTGGCGGGCACGGTCCTCTACCGCAGGGCACGCGCCTCGGCATAGCGACACCGCACAGAAACGGAGCGGGCCCCGCCGTGGCGGGGCCCGCTCCGTTTTTCTCCTGCCTCAGCTCACCACGTGGCGCGCACCTGGCGGATGATCCGTCGGCGCAACCGCACCCTGCGGCTCCCGTCCCGCAGCAGACTCAGGCGGTCCAACTCCCAGTGTCCGTACTCGGCATGGTCCGTCAGCAGGCGTGTGGCGTCCTTGCGAGAGACCCCGCGCGGCACGTACACGTCGACAAATTCGTATTCCGGCATCGCATCTATTGTGCGGGCAGAGCCCCAGTACGGATAGCGTCTGCCCTATGTCTGATGCTGCTCAGCCCACCGCTGCCGAGGTACGCGCCGCCGCCGAGGCGGTCAAGACCGCGCTCGACCGCCACCTGGCCGCGGTCGAACGCCGGTCGGGGGAGGACGACCCGACCGTCTACGAGGCGTTCAACCAGCTCGCCGGGGCCGCCGAGGCGTACGACGAGCTGCTCTACGACCGCTACGACGAGGTCACACCCTTCGAGATCCCCGGTGCCGAAGACGCGCTGCCGCCGTACGCGGGGCCCGAGGAGCCGAACGCGCTGAGCGTGCTGATCCGCCGCGACTACGCCGTGGTGGAACCGCAGCGGCTGCTGGCGCAGGCCCAGCGGGTCGAGGCGGCGGACGACCAGGGGAGGGACGGGGCGGGGGCCTCCGGCACCGTGCACGGGGCACTGGGCCTCCTGTTCGGCGAGTTCGAACCGGACGAGATCGCCTCACGGCACAAGGAGTTCGGCCTGGAGGAGGGCGACTCCACGCTCTGGGTGACCGCGGCGGACGACCCCGCCGATCCCGGCGAGTGGCTGGAGGCACCGTTCGAGGCGATCGACCCGCAGCAGGTGGTCTGCCGGTTCGATGTCAGTGCCGTCTTCGACGACGAGATCGAGGACGACGTGGACGACGATCTCGAGGACGAACTCGACCCGGACGAGGACGAAGAAGAGCCCGAGGACGAGGCGGACGACGAGGTGGACGACGAGGCCGAGGACGAGGTGGAGGAAGAGGACCTGGAGCGGCTGGACGCGGACCGCTGACGGGCTGAACACCGTCCGGTACGACGGCGGTGGTCACGGAGGTTACGGCCTCCGAAGCCACCGCCGTCGTCCGTGTCGGTCGTCCCCGCGTCAGCCCGCCGCCGGGATCTGCGGGGCCAGCAGGACGGACAGGCGGGTCGTCCTGGGCTTGGGCGGGACCTCGGCCACCGCACGCGGGAGCGCCTGCTCGACGCCGTGGACCACCGACAGATGGCGCTCCGCCCGGCCGAAGGCGGTGTAGACCCAGGGCCGGCTGAGGGCCTGCGCGGCGTCGCCGGGCAGCACCACGACCACCGCGGGCCACCGGGCACCCACCGCCTGGTGCGCGGTCAGCGCCCACCCGTGCCGCACGGACTGCTCCACCCGCTCCTTCGGTACGACGACCGGGGCGCCCGCACACGACAGGTGCAGCCCGTCGGCGTCGGCCTTCACCACCTGGCCCGGCAGCGTACGGCCCGGCGCGGGGGAGTAGGCGATCCGGTCGCCGGGGTCGAAGCCGCCGAACCGGCCGGGGCCGGGGTTCAGCCGCTCCTTCAGCGCCGTGTTCAGCGCGCGCGTACCGGCCGCGCCGCCGTGGCCCGGCGTGATGACCACGGTCTGCTCGGCCGGTACGCCGATCGCCCGCGGCACCGAGTCCGCGACGAGCTGCACGGTCCGGTGCACGGCCTCGCCCGCGTCCCGCACCGGCACGATCACCAGCTCCTTGCCGGGGGAGTCCACCTGGTTCAGCTCGCCGATGCCGATCCCGGAGACCAGCTCGCCCAGCGGACCGGGGTCGGGCTGCCGGGAGGCGATCTGCGGGCAGACCCGCGCCGCCAGCAGATCCGCGAACACCCGCCCCGGACCCGCCGACCACAGCACCCCCGGATCCCCGGCCAGCAGCAGCCGCGCCCCGTCCGGCAACGACTCCGAGAGCAGCGCCGCCGTCTCCACGTCCAGCTGCGGAGCGTCCAGCACCACGAGGAGGTCGAGGTCGAGAGCACCGTCCGCGTCCCGGCCGGGGCCCTCGGCACCGGAGAGGAGGCCGGACACGGTGGTGACCCGGGAGCCGTCCGGCTCGCTCAGCAGCGCCGCGAACCGCGTACGGCCCAGCGGGCTGTGGGTGGCGGCCCAGGCGCGGAGGCCGAGTTCGGAGGCCGTGCGCAACAGTGCCGCCGGTTCTGTCAAGGACGCCTCGCCGCCCGTGTGCAGCACGAGACCGTGGGACGCGACCGCGCGGATCAACTCGACCGCGGAGCCCGCCGCCCACGCGGCCCGCTCCCACTCGTCGGCCGAACCGTCCTGCTTGGGCACCGAGTTGATCAGCCGGGCCAGTCCGTCGGCGAGGCTCTCCTCGGCGAGGGCGTACCGCTCCAGGCCGACCAGGACCCGGACCGGCCGCTCCTCGTCGCCCTCGTCGGCCGCGCCGCCGCCCTTGTCGTCCAACGCGTCCTGGAAGGCCAGGGCCTCGCCCTCCGCGAGGGCGTTCTGTACGGCGGTGTCCGCGTCCGGCACGCCCCGCTGGGTCAGTGCGGCGGTGAGCGCCGGCAGCTCCAGGGCGGTGTGCCCCGCCAGGGCGGCCTGCTCCAGGAGCCAGACGGTGACCGCACGGCCGCGCCGCTCGTCGTCCGGGCCGGACTCGCCGCCGAGCAGCGCCCGCGCGAACCCGTCCGCCTGCTCGGTGCGCACCCCGGTGACCCGCAGCAACTGCCAGGGGTCCGCCCGCAGCAGGTCGCCCGCGCTCTCGCCGAGGGCTGCGGCGACGTGCGGGGCGAGCGTCTCCGGGGCACCGCCGCCGGCCAGCACACCGCGCACGGCGTCGACGGCCTCGGGCGCGGGGGCCGTGGCCGTGACCGCGTCGGCCGTCTGGACCGCCTCGGTCTGCGGGCGGCGCACCGGCTCGGGGGCGGGGCGGCGGGGCGTCGGCTCCGGCTCGCTGAACACGGTGGCCGCGGGCTTCTCACCGCTCTCCACGGCACGCACGGCCGCGAGCAGGTCGGCGGCCGTTCCGCTGAGCTTCGCCCCGGCCGTGATGGGCGCCGCCTTCTCGGCCTTCCGGCGCTCGATCCGCTCCCGCTCGATCCGCTGAGCGGCAAGCTCGGCCTCAGCCTCGGACAACTTGGCGGCGGCAGCGGCTTCATCGGCCGGGCTCTGGGTCCCGCCTGCGTCGGCTGAGGCCTCGCTCGGGGCTCCCCCCGTGTCGGCTGCGCCCTGGTTCTGGGTCTCGCCTGCGTCGGCTGCGCCCTGGTTCTGGGTCTCGCCTGCGTCGGCTGCGCCCTGGTTCTGGGTCTCGCCTGCGTCGGCTGCGCCCTGGTTCTGGGTCTCGCCTGCGTCGGCTGCGCCCTGGTTCTGGGTCTCGCCTGCGTCGGCTGCGCCCTGGCTCTGCGTCTCACCCGTGTCGGCTGCGCCTTGGTCGGCGTCCGTGTCGGCCCCGGTCTTGTCTGCGCCGTCCCGGGCCGACTTGCCCCCGGCGTCTGCGCCGTCCCGGGCCGACTCGTCCCCGGCGTCTGCGCCGTCCCGGGCCGACTTGCCCCCGGCGTCTGCGCCGTCCCGGGCCGACTTGCCCCCGGCGTCTGCGCCGTCCCGGGCCGACTTGCCCCCGGCTTCTCCGCCGTCCCGGGCCGGCTCGCCCTCCGTGGTCCCCGTCTCCCGGGTGTCGCCCTCCGGCGCGGCGCCCGGGGTCCCCGGCTCGGCGTGCGCAGCGTCCTCGGTGGGCTCGGGCTCCGTGCTCACAGCATGCTCCAGTCGTGATCGGGATAGCGGTGCACGGGCGCTGACACATCGTCGAGCGCCCGGCAGATCTCGTCTGGAAGACTAAGGGCCTCCACTGACAATGCCGCCGTGAGCTGCTGCGCGTTGCGCGCGCCGACGATGGGCGCGGCCACCCCGGGCCGGTCGCGGACCCAGGCGAGGGCCACCTGGAGCGGGGTCACCGCGAGCCCGTCCGCCGCCGTCGCCACGGCGTCCACGATCCGGCCGGCGGTGTCGTCGAGGTACGGCGCGACGAACGGCGCCAGATGCTCGGACGCGCCCCGCGAGTCGGGCGGCGTCGCGTTGCGGTACTTGCCGGTCAGGACTCCGCGGCCGAGCGGGGAGGAGGGCAGCAGGCCGATGCCGAGGTCGAGGGCGGCGGGCAGCACCTCGCGTTCGACGCCGCGCTGGAGCAGCGAGTACTCCAGCTGCGTGCCGGCCAGCCGGGTCCGTGTCCCCGGCGCCGTCAGCTGCCAGGTGGCCGCCTTGGCGAGCTGCCAGCCGCAGAAGTTGGAGACGCCCGCATAGCGCGCCCGGCCGCTGCTGACCGCCATGTCGAGGGCCTGCAAGGTCTCTTCCAGCGGGGTGAACGGGTCGTAGGCGTGGATGTGCCACAGGTCGACGTAGTCCGTGCCGAGCCGGGCCAGCGAGGCGTCCAGCGCGGCGAGCAGATGGCCGCGAGAGCCGTCGACGCGGACGTCCGGATCGGGCACGCTGCCCGCCTTCGTGGAGATGACCAGATCCCGGCGCGGGACCAGGCCTTCTATGAGTCGTCCGAGCAGATACTCGGCCTCCCCGTCGCCGTACACGTCGGCCGTGTCGATGAGCGTCCCGCCCGCTTCCCAGAACGTCTTCAAGAGGTCCGCGGCGTCGTGCTCGTCGGTGTCCCTGCCCCAGGTGAGGGTGCCGAGCCCGATGCGGGACACGCGCAGGCCGGTGCGGCCGAGATGCCTCTGCTCCATGGACGCCGAGATTACTGGCCACGACCTGTGAAGTGGGGGCCTGTGGATGACCAGTTTCCCCACCCCCACGCTAAGGTCTCCGGACAAGGGACGTTACTGATCGGTAAGGGGAATCCGCCATGCAGCTCGGGATCAACCTCGGCTACTGGGGCGCCGGAATGGACGCGGACAATCTCGCCGTGGCGAAGGAGGCCGACCGGCTCGGGTATGCCGTCTGCTGGGCCGCCGAGGCGTACGGCTCGGACGCGGCCACCGTGCTGACCTGGGTCGCCGCCCAGACCGAGCGCATCGACGTGGGCTCGGCCATCTTCCAGATCCCGGCCCGGCAGCCGGCGATGACCGCCATGACCGCCGCCACGCTCGACTCGCTCTCCGGCGGCCGCTTCCGGCTCGGCCTCGGCGTCTCCGGGCCGCAGGTCTCCGAGGGCTGGTACGGCGTCAAGTTCGACAAGCCGCTCTCCCGGACCCGCGAGTACGTGGAGATCGTACGGAAGGCGATGACGCGGGAGCGGCTGTCGTACGACGGCGAGCACTGGACGCTGCCGCTGCCCGGCGGACCCGGCAAGCCGATCAAGCTGACCGTGCACCCGGAGCGCGAGCACATCCCGCTGTACATCGCCGCGATCGGCCCCAAGAACCTGGAGCAGACCGGCGAGATCGCCGACGGGGCGCTGCTCATCTTCCCCTCCGCCGACCACCTCGAGGACACCGCGATCACATATCTGCGGGCCGGGCGCGAGAAGGCCGGGAAGACCATGGACGGGTTCGACGTCTGCCCGACGCTGCCGCTCGCGGTCGGTGCCGACAAGGACGTGACCGCGCTGGCCGACGCCTTCCGCCCGTACACCGCGCTGTACGTCGGTGGCATGGGCAGCGCCAAGCAGAACTTCTACAACCAGCTCGCCCGGCGCATGGGCTACGAGCAGGCCGCCGCCGAGATCCAGGAGAAGTACCTCTCCGGCGACAAGCAGGGCGCCGCGGCCGCCGTACCGCACGAGCTGATCGACCGGACCACGCTGCTCGGCTCCGTCGATCGCATCGCGGACCGGATGAAGGCCTACGCCGCCGCCGGGGTCACCACCCTGTCCCTCAACCCGGCGGGCTTCACGCTGGACGAGCGGCTCGCCTCGCTGCGGGCCGGCACCGAGGCCCTGGAACGGGCCGGGCTGGCGTAACGGCGTACCACGGAGGGAAGTTCTACGGCCGTGGTGGGGGCTCGGGGGTCTTCCCCGCCACGGCCGTCACGCAGCACAACGCGCCGGAGCGCGCGCGGTTACGCCCTCGGCGGAGCCCGGGGTCATTCTTTTGGCGGAGTTGTCCGACACAGCTGTTGCAGCGTCCCTCGCAGCGCATTTGACTCGTTCTTTGCGGAATCCTGCAGAGAGGTGCGCACGATGCTTTCGGCCAAGAGTCTGTTCCAGGAGATCCTCGACAACGACGAGTCCTTCCGCCTGTTCTGCTCCATCGCCGCCAGCGGGGAGTCACAGGGCGGCTGGGAGAACGCCCGTATCGCCGCGCTCGTTCCGGACAGCGAGCGCGCACTCGCCCCCAAGATCACCCGGCATGGCGCGGACGAGGACAAGCACGGGCGGATCTTCAACGCCCTGATGAAGAAGCGCGGCCTCGGTCCCGTCCCCGTACCGCCCGAGACCGACTACACCATGCTCCTAGAGAAGAACGGCATCGGCCTCGCGCACGACAAGCTCAAGCGCGACGAGCCGCTCACCGTCCAGGACATCGTCACCTATCTCTCGCACAGCCGGGTCACCGAGCAGCGCGCCTCCGAGGAGATGGAGCTGCTCCGCAAGCACTTCGCCGACCACCCCGACCTCGGCCGGGCGGTGAAGATGATCTCCAATGACGAGGACAACCATCTCGCCTACTGCCACGAGGAACTGCTGCGCTTCGCCCACGCCGGGCACGGCCGGGCCATCCAGCGGACGCTGCGGGAGTGCGCGCTCGCCGAGATCCGGATCTATCGGGATGTCAGCCTCGCCGTCATGTCCCACATGGGGCGCATCCTCGGCTGGCCGAAGCCGAAGGCCGCGCTGCTCGCGGCGGGCATCCACGCGATGTACGCCTACGAGCGGATCGCGGGCTGGCGCCGCATGGTCAGCCTGAAGATGCCGGAACGCCGCGACGCCCTCGGCGGACCGGCCACCTCGGCCCCCGAGTTCGCCTGAAGCCCGGGAAAAGCGCTTACAACCAGCCCCGGCTCTTGAACAGCCGGTACAGCGAGACCTCCAGGGCGGCCATGGCCAGGATCAGCGCCGGATACGACCACACCCAGCGCAGCTCCGGCATGTGGTCGAAGTTCATGCCGTAGACCCCCGCGATCATCGTGGGGACCGCGGCCATGGCCGCCCACGCGGAGATCTTCCGCATGTCGTCGTTCTGCCGGACGCTCATCTGGGCCAGATGCGCCGACAGGATGTCCGACACCAGCCGGTCCAGGCCCTCGACCGACTCGTTCACGCGCATCAGATGGTCGTTGATGTCGCGGAAGAACGGCTGCGCCTTCTCCGGCACGAAGGGCACCCGCAGACCGAACAGGCCGGTGCCCGCGAGCCGGTCCAGCGGCTGGGCCAGCGGACCGGTGGCCCGGCGGAACTCCAGGATCTGCCGCTTGAAGTTGTAGATGCGGGACGCGGTGTGCCGGGTGCCGCCGCCGGTCGGCGAGAACACCTCCGCCTCCAGCTCCTCCAGGTCGGTGCTCAGCTCGCCCGCCACGTCCACGTAGTGGTCGACGATCGCGTCCGAGATCGCGTACAGCACCCCCGTGGGGCCGTACCGCAGCATCTCGGGCTCCGCCTCCAGCCGCTTCCGAACCGCCGTGAGCGGGGCCTCCTCGCCGTGCCGCACGGTCACCACGAACGAGTCGCCGATGAAGATCATGACCTCGCCGGAGGTGACGTTGTCGCTCTTGGGCTCGTACGCGACCGGTTTGAGGACCATGAACAGCGAGTCGTCGTACACCTCGAGCTTGGGGCGCTGGTGGGCGGTCAGGGCGTCCTCGACGGCCAGCGGGTGCAGTCCGAACTCCTCCGCCACCTGGTCGAACTCGCGCTCCGTCGGCTCGTACAGCCCGATCCACACGAACGCGTCCCCGCCCACCCGGCACTGCGCCAGGGCGTCGGAGAAGTCCCGCGGCCCCTCCGTGCGCATCCCGTCCCGGTAGACGGCGCAGTCGACGATCACGGAGCGTATTCTCCCGCCTCACGCCCCGGAACGCGCGCTGACTTTTTCGCCTCCGGGCCGCCCAAGCCGGTGTCGAGAGCCCGACCGTGCTCGACCCTCCGGGCCTCCGCGCTCCCCCACTCTCGGCTTCGCTCGAGCGGGGGGACCCCCATGGGCTCTCGACACCGGCGCGGCCCTTCGGCGGGTGATGGACGCTTACGCTTGGCCGCATGCCCACGCTGATCCTCGTCCGGCACGGACGATCCACCGCCAATACCGAGGGACTGCTCGCCGGGTGGACGCCCGGGGTCGCCCTCGACGAACGTGGCGCCGCGCAGGCCGCGGCGCTGCCCGGGAGGCTCACCGCGCTGCCGATCTCCGAGGTCGTCACCAGCCCGCTGCAGCGCTGCCAGGAGACGATACGGCCGCTGCTGGACGCCCGGCCGGAACTGACCGCGCACACCGACGAGCGGATCGGGGAGTGCCACTACGGCGACTGGTCCGGGCGCAAGCTCGCCGAGTTGATGGACGAGCCGCTGATGGAGGTCGTGCAGGCGCATCCGTCGGCGGCGCGGTTCCCCGGCGGTGAGTCGATGCGGGCGATGGCGACCCGTGCCGCCGAGGCGGTGCGCGAGTGGAACGCGCGCGTGGAGCGCGACCACGGCGCCGACGCCGTCTATGTCATGTGCTCGCACGGCGACATCATCAAGTCCCTCGTGGCGGACGCGCTCGGACTCCATCTCGACCTCTTCCAGCGGATCTCCGTAGAGCCGTGTTCCATCACCGCGATCCGTTACACCCGTCTCAGGCCGTTTCTCGTTCGCCTCGGTGACACCGGGGATTTCGCCTCCCTTGCGCCGCGCGCGGAACCCCCGTCAGGAGACGCCCGGGTCGGGGGCGATGCGGGCGCACCGTGATCGTCAACCGCAGTAGGGTGAAGCGGTCGAGGCGGCCCTGACTGAAGTTCCGGTGGCCGCAGCGGCCGGTCCCGATGTCGATTCCAATGGAGACAGGACGTGTCCCGTCAGGTGTTCCTCTACGATCCGCCGGACCGCTTCGTGGCCGGCACGGTCGGACTGCCCGGGCGCCGTACGTTCTTCCTCCAGGCCATCGCAGGATCCCGGGTGACCAGCGTGGCTCTGGAGAAGACCCAGGTCGCCGCGCTCGCCGAACGCATGGACGAACTGCTCGACGAGGTGGTACGACGCAGTGGCGGCAGCGCCGCCGTCCCTGCCGTGGCACCCACCGAGGTCGCCGACACGGCCCCGCTGGAAGCCCCCATCGAGGAGGAGTTCCGCGTCGGCACCATGGCCCTCGCCTGGGACGGCGAGGAACAGCGCATGATCGTCGAGGCGCAGGCCCTCGTGGAGCTGGACGCCGACTCCGAGGAGGACCTCGCCGAGGCCGAGGAGCGGCTGCTCCAGGACGAGGAGAACGGGCCCCCGATGCTGCGGGTCCGGCTCACCGGCGCCCAGGCCCGCGCTTTCGCCAAACGCGCCCTGGACGTCGTCAACGCCGGGCGGCCGCCGTGCCCGCTGTGCAGCCTCCCGCTCGACCCGGAAGGACACGTATGTCCGCGCCAGAACGGATACCGCCGCGGAGCGTGACCACGGCCCAGCTGCTCACCCGAGGTGAGCTCACGGTCCGCGGGCAGATCCGGGACGCCTCGAACGCGGTGCTGTACTGCTCCGTCTCCCACGAGGGGGAAGAGGCCCTCTGCGTCTACAAGCCCGTCCGCGGCGAGCGCCCCCTCTGGGACTTCCCCGACGGCAACCTCGCCCGGCGCGAGGTCGCCGCGTACGAGGTCTCCGAGACCACCGGATGGGGCCTGGTGCCCACCACCGTGCTGCGCGACGGGCCGTACGGCGAGGGCATGGTCCAGCTGTGGATCGAGGCGCAGCCGGAGGAGAGTGAACTGCTCGCCCTCGTCGACGGCCAGGAGCCGGAGGAGGGCTGGAAGGCGATCGGCTTCGCCGAGGTCGGCGACGGAAAGACGGCGCTGCTCGTGCACGCCGACGACGCACGGCTGCGCCGCCTCGCCGTCCTCGACGCCGTGATCAACAACGCGGACCGCAAGGGCGGCCATCTGCTGCCGGCCTCCGACGGCCGGCTGTACGGCATCGATCACGGCGTGACCTTCAACACCGAGAACAAGCTGCGCACGCTGCTGTGGGGGTGGGCGGGCGAGCCGCTCACGGGTGAGGCCGTCGACGTCCTCAAGGGCCTCAAGGACGCCTTGGGGGACGGCGGAGCCCTGGCGGAGCGCCTGGCCGGGCTGATCACCGGCGCCGAACTCGACGCCACGCGCGCGCGTGTCGACGCGCTGCTCACCGCGGGGGTCCATCCGGCGCCGAGCGGCGAGTGGCCTGCCATTCCGTGGCCGCCGGTGTAGGGAACAACCGGCACGGCCGGCGACGTTCCGCAAGAGTGCGCCACCGGCCATCCGGCCTGGTCCGGTTCGAATACGGAACTCCCGTCCGGTTAGGCTCATGACATGCATGCCTGGCCCGCTTCCGAGGTCCCCGCCCTGCCTGACAAGGGCCGCGACCTGAGGATCCACGACACAGCGACCGATGGGCTCGTCACCCTCGACCCCGGTCCCGTCGCCCGTATCTACGTCTGCGGCATCACCCCGTACGACGCGACCCACATCGGTCACGCGGCGACCTACAACGCGTTCGACCTCGTGCAGCGCGTGTGGCTCGACACCAAGCGGCAGGTTCACTACGTCCAGAACGTGACCGACGTCGACGATCCACTGCTGGAGCGCGCCCAGCGGGACAACGTCGACTGGGTCGCCCTCGCCGAGCAGGAGACGGCCCTCTTCCGCGAGGACATGACCGCCCTGCGGATGCTGCCCCCCCAGCAGTACATCGGCGCGGTCGAGGCGATACCCGGCATCGTGCCGCTCGTCGAGCGGCTGCGCGACGCGGGCGCCGCCTACGAACTCGAAGGGGACATCTACTTCTCCGTCGAGTCCGACCCGAACTTCGGCAAGGTCTCCCGCCTCGACGCCGCCGCCATGCGACTGCTGTCCGCCGAGCGCGGCGGCGACCCCGACCGGCCGGGCAAGAAGAACCCGCTGGACCCGATGCTGTGGATGGCCGCCCGCGAGGGCGAGCCCAGCTGGGACGGCGGTTCCCTCGGCCGCGGACGGCCCGGCTGGCACATCGAGTGTGTCGCCATCGCCCTGGACCACCTCGGCATGGGCTTCGACATCCAGGGCGGCGGCTCCAACCTCGCCTTCCCGCACCACGAGATGGGCGCCTCGCACGCCCAGGCGCTGACCGGCGAGTTCCCCATGGCCAAGGCGTACGTCCACGCCGGCATGGTCGCGCTGCACGGCGAGAAGATGTCGAAGTCCAAGGGCAACCTGGTCTTCGTCTCCACGCTGCGCCGCGAGGGCGTCGACCCGGCCGCGATCAGGCTGGCCCTGCTCGCCCACCACTACCGGGCCGACTGGGAGTGGACCGACCAGGTCCTCCAGGACGCCGTCGCGCGCCTCGACCGTTGGCGTGCCGCCGTCTCCCGCCCCGACGGACCGCCCGCCGAGACGCTGGTGACGGAGATCCGCGAGGCCCTGGCGAACGACCTGGACGCCCCGGCCGCCCTCGTCGCCGTCGATCGCTGGGCGGCGCTCCAGCAGGAGCGGGGCGGCACGGACGAGGGCGCCCCCGGCGTCGTGTCGCGCGCGGTGGACGCTCTGCTGGGCGTGGCCCTGTAATCACGTAGGGAAGGGCGCCCCCTCCTTGCCGGAGGAGGCGCCCTTGTTCTTGCTCACATGCGCGTCAGATCCGCTGGATCCGTACGCTGCGCAGCACGTTCGGTGACAGGGTGTCCCAGATGCCGATGACCTGGTGGCCGAACGCGAAGGCCTGCTGGTCCTGCTGGTCCTGTTGGTCCTGCTGGGGGCCGAACTGCTGCTGGTACGGCGACGTGCTGGGGAACTGCTGGCCTTGCTGTAGTCCCATGTGACTCATCTGCGGGGTGGCAGCAGCTGGGTCACGGCCGCCTAAAGTATGCCTTCACTGGGGAGGCGGCGGACGTACTGGAGAACGTGTCCGTGTACCAGGCGATCTCCTCGGGCCCGCCTTGCAGATCGCCGAGCCGGTCCCAGAAGCCGCCGGTGGTCGTGACCTCGCGGCCCCAGCCCTGGGCGTCCAACCGGGCGCCGTAGTTGGAGAACGCGAGCCGTGACCGGTCCGGGCCGTGATCGCGGCCGTGCGTGCCGGGCGGCGGTGCGCCCGCACCGACCAGGACGGCGCCGGAGGACTGGTTGGAGGGGTAGAAGGGGGTGCGCCAGGTCTCCGGGAACTCGTCCGGGCGGCGCTCGTAGACGGCGTCGTCGAGGGACTCGCCGCCGTTTCCGGCGGCCTTCACGACGAGGACGCCCTTGGCGGTGGCGTAGCGGATGGCCGCGTAGTCGTCCGGCCACCACTCGATCGCGACGTAGCCGTTCTGGTCGTCGCGCTCGGCGAAGTCCAGCCGCGGGCCCGGGCGGTGGAGCTCGACCAGCACGATGTCGCCGCCGATCACGCCGATCACGGCGGTGCCGTGGTCGCGCCGGGCGACGTCGGTCAGCGGGGTACCGACGACAAGCCCGGCGAGCTTGGCGGCGAGGTCCTCATGGCCCAGCTGCCAGGCCCAGTGCGCGTCGATGCCCTCGGGCGCCGGGCGCAAGTAGCCCTGCCTGCCGCTGGTTCTTCTCGGCGCTGCTGGAGCCGTTCCTCGCTGCCGAACAGCGGTTCCAGAGCGAGCTGTTCGTCGCTGAGGAACATGTTGAGGGCCGTCACATCGGCGCCGGCCGCCGAGCGGACGCCCGAGGCCCAGCTGGGTTGGAACCATCCCGGTTGACGTGAACGTCGATGAGACAGCGCGCGCTTGGTTCTCGCAACGCACTTGGTCCAGTGCAACAATCCGGCCAGAAGCTGTCTACTGGCTGTCGAGGGACCGGGGAGAGCTGCGGAGCCCCCTGGCATGTGATGGGGTGGACGCGTCAGTTGACCGTTGGACCAGCCAGTCGGCTGGTCTCTTCGCGGAAGGACGCACAGTGGCACCCACGCATCGCTCCTTCGCACATGGCCTCACCCGCCGGAGACTCCTCACGGCCGGTGCCGCGACCGCCGGTGCCGTTCTCGCCGGGGCCACGACGGCCTCGGCCTCCGGGAAGTCCTGGCCGACCGTGATCCCGCTGCCCGACGGCTTCCGCCCGGAGGGCATCACCATCGGCGGCGGGCCCTACGCCTACCTCGGCTCGCTCGGCGACGGCTCGATCTACCGGGCCGACCTGCGCACCGGCAAGGGCGGCATCATCTCGACCGGGCCCGGCACGCCCTCGGTCGGCCTCAAGCTCGACGACCGGGGACGGCTGTTCGTCGCCGGACGCGGCGAGGGCGCCCGTGTCGTCGACGCCCGCAACGGCGCGATCATCGCGTCGTACGTCCTCACCTCGGCGACCCCGACCTTCGCCAACGATGTGTTCCTGACCCCCCGCACGGCCTGGTTCACCGACTCCTACCAGCCTGCGCTCTACGCCCTGCCGCTCGGTCGGCGCGGCGCGCTGCCGGACGCGGACGACATCGTGACGATCACCCTGAGCGGCGACTGGAGCCAGGTCCCAGGCGAGGTCGTCAACGCCAACGGCATCACCCGCACACCCGACGGCTCGGCCCTGCTGGTCGTGCAGTCCGGGGTCGGCGCCCTGCACCGGGTGGACCCGAAGACCGGCGTCACCAAGATCGTCGACCTCGGGGACGCGGCCCCGCTCACCAACGGCGACGGTCTGCTGCTGCTCGGACGGACGCTGTACGTCGTCCAGAACCGGCAGAACGCGATCGACGTGTTCACGCTCGCGCCCGACGGCACCAGCGGAATCTTCCGGCGCCGCATCACCGACCCGGACTTCGACGTGCCGACCACGGTCGCCGCGTACCGGGACCGGCTCTACCTGCCCAACGCACGGTTCACGACGACTCCGACGCCGACGACCACGTATGACGTGATCGCTGTGGCGCGCTGAGAAATCGGGGGCGGTACAGGAGAGCCGTACCGCCCCTTCTGTGTTTCAGTCCTCGGACGAATCCTCGTCATCCGTGTCCGGCTTCGGTGGCTTCGGCGGCTTGGCACGACCGCCGGGGCTGTCGCCCCAGTCCTTGAGGAACGGCGTGCCCTCTCCGCCCTCCGTGGCGTGGCCGCCCGGGGTGTCCCGGCGCCGCAGATACCGCTCGAACTCGCGGGCGATCGCCTCGCCCGACGCCTCCGGCAGCTCGGCGGTGTCCCGGGCCTCCTCCAGCGTCTGCACGTACTCGGCGACCTCGGTGTCCTCGGCGGCCAACTGGTCCACGCCCACCTGCCAGGCGCGCGCGTCCTCGGCCAGCTCGCCCAGCGGGATGCGTACGTCGATCAGGTCCTCCAGGCGGTTGAGGAGGGCCAGCGTCGCCTTCGGGTTGGGCGGCTGCGACACGTAGTGCGGTACGGCCGCCCACAGCGACACGGCCGGCACGCCGGCGTGGGTGCACGCCTCCTGGAGGACGCCGACGATGCCCGTGGGGCCCTCGTACTTCGTCTCCTCCAGGTCCATCCGCTGGGCCAGGTCGGCGTCGGACGTGGTCCCGCTGATCGGGACCGGACGCGTGTGCGGGGTGTCACCGAGCAGGGCGCCCAGGATGACCACCAGCTCCACGCCCAGTTCGTGGGCGAAGCCGAGCAGTTCGTTGCAGAACGAGCGCCATCGCATGGACGGTTCGATACCGCGGACGAGGACGAGATCGCGGGGCTTTTCACCGCCGATCCGCACCACCGACAACCTTGTCGTCGGCCATGTGATCTTGCGCACTCCGGCGTCCATCCACACGGTGGGGCGGTTCACCTGGAAGTCGTAGTAGTCCTCGGCGTCCAGCGCCGCGAACACCTCGCCCTTCCACTCCCTGTCCAGATGCGCGACCGCGGTGGAGGCGGCGTCGCCGGCATCGTTCCAGCCCTCGAACGCGGCCACCATGACCGGGTCGATCAGCTCGGGAACCCCCTCGAGCTCGATCACCCAGTGCCTCCTTCCGACGTGCCCTCGCCTGACGTCCCAACCTTACGGCGTGCGGGCGGGGCGTCCGCAGCCCCCCGGAGGGGGAATGCACGCATCACTGCCCACATCGCCACCTCGAAACACTCCCTCTGTGCCGCGCTTGTCGGAGGGGGAGTCGTCACAGAGTGGACCGAAGCCACTGCTCCACGCTCGCGATGTGCACCGTCGCCCACGACCTGGCCGCCTCCGCGTCCCGGTCGCGCAGGGCGGCGAGGATCATGCGGTGCTCGTGCAGGGTGCGGCTGACCGCGTCCTCCTGGGTCAGGCCGCGCCAGATACGGGCGCGGGTGGTGGGACCCGAGAGGCCGTCGAGGAGCGAGCAGAGCACCGAGTTGCCTGAGCTCTGCACGATGCCCCGGTGGAAGTCCAGGTCACACGCGACCAGTTCCTCGACCGACGGTGCGTCGCCGAGCTTGTCCAACTGGGCCGACAGCGCGTCCAGTTGCTGCTCGCTGACCCGCGAGGCCGCCATCGCCGTCGCGGCCGGCTCCAGCATGCGGCGTACGGCCAGGAACTCCAGGACCGTGTCGTCGCGGTGGAAGTCGACGACGAAGCTCAGCGCCTCCAGGAGGAGTTGCGGATCGAGGCTGGTGACGTACGTGCCGTCGCCCTGGCGTACATCCAGGATGCGGATCAGGGACAGGGCGCGCACGGCCTCCCGCAGGGAGTTGCGGGACAGCCCCAGTTCGGAGGCGAGCTCGCTCTCCTTGGGCAGCCGGTCGCCCGGGCGCAGCGCGCCGGAGACGATCATGCCCTTGATCTTTTCGATCGCCTCGTCGGTGACTGCCATGGCCGGCCTCCCTGTCGTTCAGACATCCGATGTCTCACGCCATTATGGGGGTTCACCAGGCTGAACGGGACGCCGAATGCGCAGATCAGGGCGACTGCTCCACCAGCAGCCGCAGCGCCTCCAGGGATACGACGGCACCTCTTTCGACGCCCGCCGCCACGACGTCCCGGTGGGGGTCGTATCCGCCGGTGCCCTGTTCGTCGACGAGTTCGTCGGCGTTGGCGCCGTCCACGACCAGCACACCTCCGGCCACCAGCCCGCGCAGCGAGGCCGTCACCAGCAGCGCGGACAGCTCCATCTCGATCGCCGCGAGCCCTGCGCCGCCGTACGGGAAGAAGGGCAGCAGCCCCGGCTGGAACGCGGCCCGCGTCCACACGATGCCCCGGTGGTGCGGGGCGCCCGCCTCGCGTGCCGCGCGCTGGAGGGCGAACACCGCCTCGGGGGAGGAGACCGCCGGGTACTCGGGCGGCAGCAGCTGGTGGGTGACCCCGTCGTCCCGAACGGCCGCCTCGGCGATGACCAGTTCGCCGTCGCCGATGCCCGGCTTCATCGCGCCCGCCGTACCGAACCGCAGAAAGGTGTGTACGCCCGCGTCGGCCAGCTCCTGGAACAGCAGGATCGCGCCCGGAGCGCCCACCCCGTGCGACGCGACGGTGACCGGCAGGCCCTTCCAACCCCCGCTGAACACACGGTATTCGCGGTGGTACGAGACCTCCTCGGCGCCGTCGAGCAGAGCGGCGACGACCGCCGCGCGCGCCGGGTCGCCGACGACGATCGCGTGCGCCGGGAGCCCGGTGCGGGGTATTCGGGTGACGGGCAGCAGATCCTGGGGCATGAGACGACGTTACCGAGGGCGAGCCGCGCACCCGCGAGCCCCCGGGTCCGCGATGCGGGCGAGGCCGGGTGCGGCGTACCGCACCCGGCCCCAGGAAAGTGACCGCTGTCAGCCGAAGGCCTTCACGGCCTGGTAGTACGTCCAGGCCGTGCTGGTGCAGGCGTTCTTCGTGCCGCCGCTGTAGCTGTTGCAGACGCGCTTGAGATCCTCGTAGAAGGCGCTGTCGAGGCGGGCCTTGTTGGCGTCGAACGCGCCCGCGGCCTTGTAGTTGCGGTAGCCGAAGTCGTGCCGGGCGCAGGACGTGGCGAAGGGGAAGCCGAAGGGGTTGTCCGGCGAGGAGGAGCAGTAGTCGGTGGACCAGTTGAACTCGTAGGCGGCCCAGGCGGACTGGTTGGCGCGGGCGGCGGCCCACGCGTTGTAGCTCGACGCGCTGGTCTGGGTCCAGTTCGAGAGGACCTGGGGCTTGTCGGCGGGAACCGCGGTGGCGGTGGCGGCAGTTGCGGTGACGGTGATCAGGGCAAGGGCCGAAGCGGCGAGACCGGTGGCGAGTCTGCGGTGCATCCCACACCTCCATGAGGCCGCGATCCGTCCGTCGGATCGCAGGTTCATGACAAGATGATTGATCCACCATCAGGCCCTTCACACCTCATGTGTCCTAATGGTCCGTTAACTCTCGGACATGCCAGGAGATCAGAGCATGAACCGGACTTGACGGCACCGGACTTGACGGCATGCGAAAGGGGCGGCTCCGTCGGCGAGGAGCCGCCCCTTGCGTGTCGTAACGCCTACTTCTTGTCGAGCAGGTCCTGAACCTTCGCCCGGACGTCGTCCGTGGCCAGCCCTCGGATCGTCAACGTCGTACGGCGCCGCAGCACATCGTCCGTCGTCTGAGCCCACTCGTTGTCCCGCGCGTACACGACCTGCGCCCAGATCTCCGGGGCGTCCGGGTGCACCCGCTCGCCCAGCTCGGGGTTCTCGTTCGCCAGTCGGGCGATGTCGAAGGCCAGGGAACCGTAGTGCGTCGCCAGGTGCTTCGCGGTGTCCGCACCCATGCGCGGGCCCGGAGCCGGCCGGTCCACCAGCAGCCGGTGCGCGATCGCACGCGGGTTGGCAACGCCGGGCAGCGGCAGCTTCTTCGGCAGGGAGGCGATCGGCTCGAAGTCGTCGCCCAGCGGGTGCCCCGGAAGCGCCTCCAGCTTCTTCATGACCGTACGGCCGATGTGCCGGAACGTCGTCCACTTGCCGCCCGCGATGGACAGCATGCCGCCCCGGCCCTCGGTCACGACGGTCTCGCGCTTGGCCTTGGCCGTGTCGCCGGGGCCGCCCGGCAGCACCCGCAGACCCGCGAAGGCGTAGGTGATCAGGTCACGGTCGAGCTGCTGGTCGCGGATCGAGAACGCGGCCTCGTCGAGGATCTGGGCTATGTCCTTGTCGTTGACGGACACATCCGCCGGGTCGCCCTCGAACTCCTCGTCCGTCGTACCGAGCAGCAGCATGTCCTCCCAGGGGAGGGCGAAGGTGATCCGGTACTTGTCGATCGGGGTAGCGAGCGCGGCCTTCCAGGGCGAGGTCCGCTTCAGGACCAGGTGCGCGCCCTTCGACAGCCGGATGGACGGAGCCGCGTTCGGGTCCTCCATCTTGCGCAGGTGGTCGACCCAGGGACCGGTCGCGTTCAGCACGAGACGGGCGTCGACCCCGAACTCGTCGCCGGTCGTGCGGTCCTTCAGCTCCGCGCCCGTCACCCGGCCCTTGGTGAAACGCAGCCCGGTCACCTCGGCGTGGTTGAGGACGACCGCGCCCGCCTCGGTGGCCGCGCGGACCGTCATCAGCGCCATGCGGGCGTCGTTCATCTGGTCGTCGCCGTACACGGCCACGGCCTTGAGGTTCTCGGTGCGCAGCTCCGGCACGTCCTGCTGGGCCTTGGCGGGGGAGAGCAGATGGCCGACGCCGTCGCCGAACGCGGAGAGCGCCGAGTACGCGAACACGCCCGCGCCCAGCTTGGCCGCGCCGTGCGGGCCCCCCTTGTACACGGGGAGGTAGAAGGTGAGCGGGTTCGCCAGGTGGGGGGCCACCTGGCGGGAGACCGCACGGCGCTCGAAGTGGTTCTCCGCCACCAGCCTCACCGCGCCGGTCTGCAGATAACGCAGACCGCCGTGGAGCAGCTTGGAGGAGGCGGAGGAGGTGGCGCCGGCGAAGTCGCCGGCGTCGACCAGCGCCACCCTGAGCCCGGACTGCGCGGCGTGCCAGGCGGTGGAGATGCCCAGGATGCCGCCGCCGATCACGAGAAGGTCGTACGACGCCTTGGCGAGCTGCTCCCGGGTCTCGGCGCGGCTCGGGTTGAAGCCGGAGGCCGGGCGCGTACCGAGGGCAGGCACGGACTGCAGGGTGGACTGACTGGTCATTTCGGGTTCTTACTCCTCATCAGAGTTCGAGAGCTGGCGGCTGTCGTCAGTTCTCGTCGTCCTCGATCCAGCCCATGGTCCGCTCGACGGCCTTGAGCCAGCTCTTGTACTCACGGTCGCGGGTGTCCGCGTCCATGCGGGGGGTCCACTCGGCGGCCCGCCGCCAGTTGGCGCGCAGCTCGTCGGTGCTGGACCAGAAGCCGACGGCGAGACCGGCGGCGTAGGCGGCGCCGAGGCAGGTGGTCTCGGCGACCATCGGGCGCACCACCGGGGCGTCCAGGAAGTCCGAGAGGGTCTGCATCAGCAGGTTGTTGGAGGTCATGCCGCCGTCGACCTTGAGGGCCACCAGCTCGTCGCCGGAGTCCTTGACCATGGCGTCGGCGATCTCCCGAGTCTGCCAGGCGGTGGCCTCCAGGACGGCGCGCGCGAGGTGCGCCTTGGTGACGTACCGGGTCAGACCGGCGATGACACCGCGGGCGTCGGAACGCCAGTGCGGGGCGAACAGGCCGGAGAAGGCCGGCACGAAGTAGGCGCCGCCGTTGTCCTCGACCGAGAGCGCGAGCGTCTCGATCTCGGCGGCGGTGGAGATCAGACCCATCTGGTCGCGCATCCACTGCACCAGCGAGCCGGTGACGGCGATGGAGCCCTCCAGGGCGTAGACCGTCGGCTGGTCACCGATCTTGTAGCCGACCGTGGTCAGCAGGCCCGCGTAGGAGTTGATGATCTTGTCACCGGTGTTCATCACCATGAAGGTGCCGGTGCCGTAGGTCGACTTGACCTCGCCCTCGGAGAAACAGGTCTGGCCGAACAGGGCCGCCTGCTGGTCGCCGAGCGCGGACGCGACCGGGATGCCGCCGAGCAGGTCGCCCAGCTTGCCGCCCTTGATCTCGCCGTAGACCTCGGAGGAGGAGCGGATCTCGGGGAGGATCCGCAGCGGCACACCGATGGACTCGGCGATCTTCTCGTCCCACTCCATGGTGTGGAGGTTCATCAGCATGGTGCGGGAGGCGTTGGTGACGTCGGTGACGTGATGGCCGCCGTTCACACCGCCGGTCAGGTTCCAGATGACCCAGCTGTCCATGGTGCCGAAGAGGATGTCGCCCGCCTCGGCGCGCTCCTTCAGACCCTCGACGTTGTCGAGCAGCCAGCGCGCCTTGGGACCGGCGAAGTAGGAGGCGAGGGGGAGGCCGGTCTCGCGGCGGAAGCGGTCCTGCCCGACATTGCGGCCGAGCTCCTTGCAGAGCGCGTCGGTACGGGTGTCCTGCCAGACGATGGCGTTGTGGACGGGCTCACCGGTGCTCTTGTCCCACAGCACGGTCGTCTCGCGCTGGTTGGTGATGCCGATGGCCTTGATGTCGTCGCGGGTGATGCCGGCCTTCTCGACGGCTCCGGCGACGACCTCCTGGACGTTGGTCCAGATCTCGGTGGCGTTGTGCTCGACCCAGCCCGGCTTCGGGAAGATCTGCTCGTGCTCCTTCTGGTCGACGGAGACGATACGTCCGTCCCGGTCGAAGACGATGCAGCGGCTGGAGGTGGTGCCCTGGTCGATGGCGGCGATGAACGGGCCGGTGGTGTGCGCGTCGGTCACTGTGTGCTCCTGGGGTTCCGTAGGTGGGGGCTGTCTGTACGGCGCGATGGCTGAATCGTGCTCTAAGCGAAAGCGACGTTGTAGATGCCTGCCGCGATGGCGCCGCCGATCAGCGGACCGACCACCGGGATCCAGGCGTAACCCCAGTCGGAGCCGCCCTTGTTGGGCAGGGGGAGGAGGGCGTGCGTGATACGCGGGCCGAGGTCACGGGCCGGGTTGATCGCGTAGCCGGTCGGGCCGCCGAGGGACAGACCGATCGCGACGACCACCAGCGCGGTGATCAGGGCGCCCAGCGTGCCGAGGCCGTCACCATCGGCGTTCAGGCCCTGAGTGAGGATGGCCAGCACCAGCACGACGGTGCCGATGATCTCCGTCGCGAGGTTCTGCCACACGACCCGGATCTCCGGGCCGGTGGAGAAGATGCCCAGGACCGGTCCGGCGCCCTTCTCACGGGCCTCGACGGCCTTGGCGGTGGTGGCCTGCGCGCCCGGACCGCCGACGATCTCCTTGTCGGTGAGGTGCGCGTGGAACTGGCCGTAGTAGGCGACCCATACCAGCGCCGCGCCGATCATCGCGCCGAGCAGCTGTCCGCCCCAATAGGTCGGAACGTTGCTCCAGTCGTCATCCTTGATCGCGAGCGCCAGGGTCACGGCCGGGTTGAGGTGGGCGCCGGAGAGCGGCGCGGAGGTGTACACGGCGGTCAGTACGGCGAAACCCCACCCGAAGGTGATGGCGAGCCAGCCGGCGTTACGGGCCTTGGAGGCCTTGAGCGTGACGGCGGCGCAGACGCCACCGCCCAGCAGGATGAGTATGGCGGTACCGATGGTCTCGCCGATGAAGATGTCGGAGCTGGACACCCGCGACTCCTTTGTCCTTCGTCCAGGGGGAGAGCTGCCGGCCCTTGGCGTCGTCACACTGTAACGCCTATTGCCGGTCGGTGTTCGACAATGTCGACCGATGGACGGGAGTCTTGCCCTGGCGTTACGAGTGCGTCAAGAGTTCTGTTATCGAAAACACGATCGTTATTGATCGCGGCGAGCTATCGATCAAGCGTCTCGCCAAACCATGACAACGCCTTACAAGGCATGACAACAACCGGAGCGCTCGACGGTGCCCCGGTTTGCTCGATGTACTTGTGGGACGTACTTGCGGCACGTACTTGCGGCACGTACTTGCGGCACGTACTTGTGGCACGTACTTGTTGGCGTACGGCGCTCAGAACCGCCCGGCGCCCAGATCCCGGGAGACCGCGCGGGCGCAGTCCCGCACCGCCGCGATCAGCTCGGGCCGCACCTCGCCGTCCCGGCACAGCCGTTCCACGGCGCCGGTGACACCGACCGCGCCGACCGGCATGCGCCGCCGGTCGTGGATGGGGGCGGCGATGGAAGCGACGCCCTCCCAGGTCTCCTCGACGTCCGCCGCATAGCCACGCGCGCGGGTCACGTCGAGGATCTGCTCGAAGGCGTCGAGCTCGCACACCGTCCGGTCCGTGAACGCCTTGCGGTCGGCCTCCAGCGCCTCGCTGTGCGCGACCGGGTCGTAGGCCGACAGGACCTTGCCCAGGGCCGTGGAGTGCAAGGGCTGCATCGCGCCGATCTCCAGGACCTGGCGGCTGTCGTCGGGCCGGAAGACGTGGTGCACGATCAGCACGCCCTGCTGGTGCAGCACGCCCAGATAGACGCTCTCGCCGCTGGAGCGGGCCAGGTCGTCCGCCCACACCAGGGCGCGGGCCCGCAGTTCGTGCACGTCCAGGTAGGTGGTGCCCAGGCGCAGCAGCTCGGCGCCCAGCTGGTAGCGCCCGGAGTTGTCGTCCTGCTCGACGAAGCCCTCCTGCTGGAGGGTGCGCAGGATGCCGTGGGCGGTGCCCTTGGCGAGGCCCAGGGATGAGGCGATGTCCGACAGGCCGAGCCGTCGCTCGCCGCCCGCGAGCAGCCGCAGCATCGCGGCCGCCCGTTCGAGCGACTGGATGTTCCGTGCCATCGCCGTCCTGCCTCCGTCCCCTTCGACCGTCGACCCGCGACGTCCGCTGCCGCCGTTCGGCAATGCCGAACACTACCGGTCCATGCCGACCCGCCGCCAATGGTCCGCGAGAAGCTGTCGCGGCAGTCGTTCCACGCCGCATCCCGCACTCGTATCCAGTCGGCGAGCTGCTCGTCATCCCCGTCCGTCCCGTGGACCGTCTGACCATCCCGCCATGGACCCGGTTACGCTGGCTGCCGTGCGCCTACTGTGGAACGTCCCACGGGTTGCGCAAAGCCGACAGCCGTCGCACCAAAGGGAGCCCCTTTCATGGCCTCGTCGCCGCTGACCCCTTCCGCCGACAGCCGGACCCGCGTGTCCGCGCTCCGTGAGGCGCTCGCCACCCGTGTGGTGGTCGCCGACGGTGCGATGGGCACCATGCTGCAGGCGCAGGACCCGACCCTCGAGGACTTCGAGAACCTCGAGGGCTGTAACGAGATCCTGAACGTCACCCGCCCGGACATTGTCCGCTCCGTCCACGAGGCGTACTTCGCGGTGGGTGTCGACTGCGTCGAGACGAACACGTTCGGCGCCAACCACTCGGCGCTCGGCGAGTACGACATCCCCGAACGCGTCCACGAGCTGTCCGAGGCCGGGGCCCGGGTGGCCCGCGAGGTGGCCGACGAGTACGCCGCCAAAGACGGCCGGCAGCGCTGGGTGCTGGGCTCCATGGGCCCCGGCACCAAGCTGCCCACCCTGGGCCACGCCCCGTACACCACCCTGCGCGACGCCTACCAGCGGAACGCCGAGGGCCTGGTCGCGGGAGGCGCCGACGCGCTGCTCGTCGAGACCACCCAGGACCTGCTGCAGACCAAGGCCGCCGTACTCGGTGCCCGCCGCGGCCTCGACGCCCTCGGCCTGAACGTGCCCGTGATCGTCTCGGTGACCGTCGAGACCACCGGCACCATGCTGCTCGGCTCCGAAATCGGCGCCGCGCTGACGGCCCTCGAGCCGCTCGGCATCGACATGATCGGCCTGAACTGCGCCACCGGCCCGGCCGAGATGAGTGAGCACCTGCGCTACCTGGCCCGCCACTCCCGCATCCCGCTGTCGTGCATGCCGAACGCCGGCCTGCCGGTGCTGGGCAAGGACGGCGCCCACTACCCGCTGACGGCCCCGGAGCTCGCCGACGCCCAGGCGACCTTCGTACGCGAATACGGTCTCTCCCTGATCGGCGGCTGCTGCGGCACCACCCCCGAGCATCTGCGCCAGGTCGTCGAACGCGTCCGCGAGGTCACCCCCACCGAGCGGAACCCGCGCCCGGAGCCGGGTGCCGCCTCCCTGTACCAGACGGTGCCGTTCCGGCAGGACACCGCGTACATGGCGATCGGCGAGCGGACGAACGCCAACGGGTCGAAGAAGTTCCGCGAGGCGATGCTGGACGCCCGCTGGGACGACTGCGTGGAGATGGCCCGTGAGCAGATCCGCGAGGGCGCGCACATGCTGGACCTGTGCGTGGACTACGTCGGCCGTGATGGCGTCGCCGACATGGAGGAGCTGGCGGGCCGCTTCGCCACCGCCTCCACACTGCCGATCGTGCTGGACTCCACCGAGGTGGACGTGATCCGGGCCGGGCTGGAGAAGCTCGGCGGGCGCGCGGTGATCAACTCGGTGAACTACGAGGACGGCGACGGCCCCGAGTCCCGCTTCGCCAAGGTCACCAAGCTGGCCCAGGAGCACGGCGCCGCGCTGATCGCGCTGACCATCGACGAGGAGGGGCAGGCCCGTACGCCGGAGCACAAGGTCGCGATCGCCGAGCGGCTGATCGCCGACCTGACCGGCAACTGGGGCATCCACGAGTCGGACATCCTCATCGACACCCTGACCTTCACCATCTGCACCGGTCAGGAGGAGTCCCGCAGGGACGGCATCGCCACCATCGAGGCGATCCGCGGGCTCAAGCGCCGCCACCCGGACGTGCAGACCACGCTGGGCCTGTCGAACATCTCCTTCGGCCTGAACCCGGCCGCCCGCATGCTGCTCAACTCCGTCTTCCTGGACGAGTGCGTGAAGGCGGGCCTGGACTCGGCGATCGTGCACGCGTCGAAGATCCTGCCGATCGCCCGCTTCACCGAGGAAGAGGTCACCACGGCCCTCGACCTGATCTACGACCGCCGCGCCGAGGGCTACGACCCGCTGCAGAAGCTCATGGCCCTGTTCGAGGGCGCCACCACCAAGTCCCTGAAGGCGGGCCGTGCCGAGGAACTGGCCGCCCTGCCGCTGAACGAGCGCCTCAAGCGCCGCATCATCGACGGCGAGAAGAACGGCCTCGAACAGGACCTGGACGACGCTCTCCAGGAGCGCCCCGCCCTGGACATCGTCAACGAGACGCTGCTGGACGGCATGAAGGTCGTCGGTGAACTGTTCGGCTCCGGACAGATGCAGCTGCCGTTCGTGCTGCAGTCCGCCGAGGTCATGAAGACGGCGGTGGCCTACCTCGAGCCGCACATGGAGAAGACGGACGACGAGGGCAAGGGCACCATCGTGCTGGCGACCGTGCGCGGCGACGTACACGACATCGGCAAGAACCTCGTCGACATCATCCTGTCCAACAACGGCTACACCGTGGTCAATCTGGGCATCAAGCAGCCCGTCTCCGCGATCCTGGAGGCCGCCGAGGAACACCGGGCCGATGTCATCGGCATGTCCGGCCTCCTGGTCAAGTCCACGGTGATCATGAAGGAGAACCTGGAGGAGCTCAACCAGCGCAAGCTGGCGGCCGATTACCCGGTCATTCTCGGCGGCGCCGCGCTCACCCGCGCCTACGTCGAGCAGGATCTGCACGAGATCTACGAGGGCGAAGTCCGCTACGCCCGCGACGCGTTCGAGGGCCTGCGCCTCATGGACGCCCTCATCGGCGTCAAGCGGGGCGTGCCCGGCGCGAAGCTGCCCGAGCTGAAGCAGCGCCGGGTGCGGGCGGCCACCGTCCAGGTCGAGGAGCGCCCGGAGGAGGGGCACGTCCGCTCCGACGTCGCCACCGACAACCCCGTGCCCACGCCGCCGTTCTGGGGCACCCGCGTCATCAAGGGCATCCAGCTCAAGGAGTACGCCTCCTGGCTCGACGAGGGCGCTCTCTTCAAGGGGCAGTGGGGCCTGAAGGAAGCCCGCACCGGGGACGGGCCGTCGTACCAGGAACTCGTCGAGACCGAGGGCCGCCCGCGGCTGCGTGGCCTGCTGGACAAGCTGCAGACCGAGAACCTGCTGGAAGCGGCCGTCGTCTACGGCTACTTCCCGTGCGTGTCCAAGGACGACGACCTGATCCTCCTGGACGACGACGGCAACGAGCGCACCCGCTTCACCTTCCCGCGCCAGCGCCGCGGCCGGCATCTGTGCCTGGCGGACTTCTTCCGCCCGGAGGAGTCCGGCGAGACCGACGTCGTAGGCCTCCAGGTCGTCACCGTGGGCTCGCGGATCGGTGAGGAGACCGCGAAGCTGTTCGCGTCCGACTCCTACCGCGACTACCTCGAACTGCACGGGCTGTCCGTGCAGTTGGCCGAGGCGCTGGCGGAGTACTGGCACGCGCGCGTGCGGTCCGAGCTGGGCTTCGCCGGTGAGGACCCGGCCGACGTCGAGGACATGTTCGCGCTGAAGTACCGCGGCGCCCGCTTCTCGCTGGGCTACGGCGCCTGCCCCGACCTGGAGGACCGCGCCAAGATCGCCGAGCTGCTGGAGCCGGAGCGCATCGGCGTCCAGCTCTCCGAGGAGTTCCAGCTGCACCCGGAGCAGTCCACGGACGCCATCGTGATCCACCACCCGGAGGCGAAGTACTTCAACGCCCGGTGACCAGGCGGCGCCGTACCCGCTGACCTGCGGGTTCAGACGTCCTCTAGGACCATCGAGCACGCTGATCGAAGACGTCGTACACTAGTCGGTCCACCGCAGGCCGGTTCCCTTTTCGGGAACCGGCCTGATCGTCCCTCAAGGAGGTAGGCCGGATGACCAGCACGGTCCCCGCGCTCGGAACCCGAACGGCCGAAGGGTCGGCACTTCAGGCCGTGCTCCTCGACATGGACGGCACCTTGGTGGACACCGAGGGCTTCTGGTGGGACGTCGAGGTCGAGATCTTCGCCGGTCTCGGCCATGCCCTCGACGACTCCTGGCGCCATGTCGTGGTCGGCGGCCCGATGAGCCGCAGCGCGGGGTTCCTGATCGAGGCCACCGGCGCCGACATCACCCTCGCCGAGCTCACCGTCCTGCTCAACCAGGGCTTCGAGGACCGTATCGACCGCGCCCTGCCGCTGATGCCGGGTGCCGCCCGGCTGCTGGGCGAGTTGTCGGCGTACGAGATCCCGACCGCCCTGGTCTCCGCCTCGCACCGGCGCATCATCGACCGGGTGCTCTCCTCGCTCGGCGCCCACCACTTCGCCCTGACGGTCGCCGGGGACGAGGTGCGGCGCACCAAGCCGGATCCGGAGCCGTACTTGTCCGCGGCGGCCGGGCTCGGCGTGGATCCGGCCAGATGCGCGGTCATCGAGGACACCGCGACCGGTGTGGCGGCGGCCGAGGCCGCCGGCTGCCAGGTGGTGGCCGTGCCCTCGGTGGCGCCCATCGCCCCGGCCGCCCGGCGCACCGTCGTGACCTCGCTGGAAGAGGTCGACCTGGCATTTCTGCACGGGCTGATGACGGAAATGGGCTAGGCGTTCACCGAGCGTGCGGCACCGATAGCGCGGGAATTCCATGCGGGCACTGGTAAAAGAATTCACACGGCGCTGGATGGTCGAATTCCGGCCCTCGCGCAGGCCATTGAGAATGTGACGTTCCCCACTCCTCGGGGGGTCGACAGAGGCGTCAACGTGTGCGGCTCGTCCCCAATTCGACGGCTGGGGCCGGGGCCTTGTGTCCCGATTGGGGGGATGCTGCACGAATCCTTCCGCTGTCGGGTTTTCGGTGCGTCGACAGCCGGTTTCACTGCGTGATGGGCTCTCAACTCCGGGTGCGGCCAAGCCTTGTGCAGGTGCGGACTAATGTCGTCGCGAGAACATCGCCACTACCCCCGTGCCCCGCTGCTACACCCCTGCATGCCGGGTACACGGACTCACAGCTCTGGAGAAACTCGAGCATGAACCGCAAGACTTTGGTGCTACCGGCCGTCATCGGCCTGCTCGCGCCGGTGCTCGCAGCCTGCGGCGGGTCGGGCAGCGGCAGCGGCGGCGGTGACGCGATCGTCGTCGGTACCACCGACCGGTTCAGTGCCTCGACGGAAACCCCCGCGCCCCTCGACCCGGCGTACGCCTACGACATCGGCACCTGGAACGTCCTGCGTCAGACCGTGCAGACGCTGATGATCCAGCCCCGCGGCGGGGGCGAACCGGTGCCCGAGGCCGCCGAGAAGTGCGGCTTCACCGACACCGGCAACGAGCGCTACGTCTGCACACTCCGCGAAGGCCTCAAGTTTGCCAACGGTGCTCCCGTCACGGCGGCCGACGTGAAGTACTCCATCGACCGCGCCCTGTCGATCAAGGCCGACAGCGGTGTGTTCGCGCTGCTGTCCACCATCGACACCGTCGAGACGCAGGGCGACCGCGAGGTGATCTTCCACCTCAAGACCGCCGACGCCACCTTCCCGTTCAAGCTGTCGACGCCGGTCGCCGGCATCGTCAACCCCGACGACTACGAGAAGAACAAGCTGCGCGACGGCTTCGCGGTCGACGGCTCCGGCCCGTACACCTTCGAGTCCGAGGTCAAGAACGACGAGCTGGTCAAGGCCGTGTTCACCAAGAACCCCAACTACAAGGGGACGTTGAAGGTGAACAACGACAAGGTCGAACTGCGCTCCTTCGCCGACGCCGGCAAGATGGGCACCGCGCTCGACGACGGTGACATCGACGTGATGACGCGCACCATGTCGCCGAAGCAGATCGACAAGCTCTCCAACGCCGCCGCGGGCACCGACGAGGACCTGGTCGAGATGCCAGGCCTGGAAATCCGCTATCTCGGCTTCAACACCGACGCCCCGACCGTGAAGACCAAGGCCGTACGCCAGGCGATGGCCCAGGTCATCGATCGCGCCGCGCTGGTCTCCAAGGTGTACGGCGACCAGGCGGAGCCCCTGTACTCGATGGTCCCGGCCAGCATCACCGGCCACTCCAACTCGTTCTTCAACAAGTACGGCGACCCCAGCGTGGCCAAGGCCAAGGCCATGCTGACCAAGGCCGACATCACCACCCCGGTGAAGCTGACCCTCCACTACACGACCGACCACTACGGCCCGGCCACCAAGGAGGAGTTCGAGCTGCTCCAGAAGCAGCTCAACGACAGCGGCCTGTTCGACGTCCAGATCGAAGGCACCCCCTGGGAGACCTTCCGCCCCGCCGAGCAGAAGGGCGAGTACGACGTCTACGGCATGGGCTGGTTCCCGGACTTCCCGGACGCCGACAACTACCTCGCGCCGTTCCTCGACAAGGACAACACCCTCGGCTCGCCGTACGCCAACGGCGAGATCCGCAGCACGCTGATCCCGGAGTCGCGCCGCGAGGCCGACCGGCTCTCCGCCGTCAAGAGCCTGACGGAAATCCAGTCCGTCGTCGCCGACGACGTACCCCTGCTGCCGCTGTGGCAGGGCAAGCAGTACGTCGCCGCCCGCAGCGACATCACGGGCACCGCCTACGCCCTCAACTCCTCCTCCACGCTTCAGCTGTGGGAGCTCGGCCGCGGAGTCAGCGGCTGACCACTCCCGTGCCCGGGGCCTCGGACGACGGCCCCGCAATTCGGAACCGACGACAAGGCACCTGCACGTGAATATGCGTAACCAGTGGCCGGTCCTGCCGATCGTGGCGGGACTGGCCTCCGGACTGCTGACCGGATGCGGAACAGAGAACGGGGACTCGGGGAGCGAAGGCTCCTCCGTGGTCATGGGGATGTCCGACGACGTCCTGGCCACCGACCCCGCCTCCGGCTACGACCCAGGATCCTGGCTGTTGTTCAACAACGTCTTCCAGTCGCTGCTGAGCTTCCCCAAGGGAGCCACCGAACCGCAGCCGGAGGCCGCCGAGGAGTGTGCCTTCACGGACACCTCGACCAGGGTCTACCAGTGCACGCTGAAGGACGGTCTGAAGTTCAGCAACGGTGACGCGCTCACCTCGGAGGACGTGAAGTTCTCCTTCGACCGCATGCTGAAGATCAACGACGAGGCCGGCCCCGCGATCATGTTCCCCATGCTCGAGAAGGTCGAGACGCCGGACGAGAAGACGGTCGTCTTCCGCCTCAACACCGCGGACGCCACCTTCCCGAGCAAGATCGCCTCCGGCGCCGGCTCCATCGTCGACCACAAGTCGTACGAGGCGAGCGGCCTGCGCAAGGACGGCGAGGCGGTCGGCTCCGGCCCGTACAAGCTCGACTCCTTCAGCGAGGACGAAGCCGTCTTCTCGGTCAACGAGCACTACAAGGGCACCGCCGAGGTACAGAACTCCGGGGTCACCCTCAAGTTCTTCCACGGCGACCAGACCGCGCTGAAGACGGCCCTGCTCGACAAGAAGGTCGACATCGCCTACCGAGGCCTCGCCGCGAGCGACATCGCCGACATCGAGAAGGCCGACCCCGGCTCGGGCGTCGAGATCGTCGACGGCAACAGCGCCGAGGTCCAGCACCTGGTCTTCAACATGGACGACCCGGTCACCGGAAAGCTCGGTGTCCGCAAGGCCATCGCTTACCTGCTCGACCGTGACGCCCTGATGAAGGACGTCTACAAGGGCACCGCGACCCCGCTGTACTCGATCATCCCGGCCGGTATCGCCGGCCACAACACGGCCTTCTTCGACACCTACGGCGCCAAGCCCTCCAAGGCCAAGGCAGCCGCAGCCCTGAGCGCCGACGGCATCACCGACAAGGTCAAGCTGACCCTCTGGTCGACCCCGTCCCGCTACGGCCCCGCCACCGACGACGAGCTCAAGGCGATCGCCGACCAGCTCAACGCCAGCGGCCTGTTCGACGCCGACGTCCGGTCCGTGGCGTTCGACCAGTACGAGCAGGACATAGCCGACGGCAAGTACGGCGTTTACGTGAAGGGCTGGGTCCCGGACTACCCGGACGCCGACAACTTCACCGGCCCCTTCTTCGGCGAGGGCAACGTGCTGAGCAACAACTACACCAACAGCACGATCACCGGCACGCTCATCCCGCGCACCGCGTCCGAGAGCGACCGTGCCGCGACCGACTCCGACTACGGCCGGCTCCAGGACATCGTCGCCGACGACGTGCCCGTGCTGCCGCTGTGGCAGGGCAAGCAGTACGCCGTCACCCGCGACAACGTCTACGGCCTCGAGTACTGCCTCGATGCCTCGACCGTGTTCCGGTTCTGGGAACTCAGCAAGGACTGACCCAAGGCGGCACGAACGCCGAGGGCGCCCCTTCCGGTGAAGGGGCGCCCTCGGCGTCGTAGGACACTCGGCTACTGCGCTCCCGGGCGCACCAGTCCGCTCTCGTACGCATACACCGCGGCCTGCACCCGGTCACGCAGCCCCAGCTTGGTCAGGACGTGCCCGACATGCGTCTTGACCGTGGTCTCGCTGACGAACAGGTCCGCCGCGATCTCCGCGTTCGACAGCCCGCGCGCCACCAGCTTCAGCACCTCCACCTCACGCTCGGTGAGCGTGTGCAGCGTGTCCGGCACGGGCTCTTCGCCGGAGGGCAGATGCGTGGCGTACTTGTCGAGCAGCCGGCGCGTGATGCTCGGCGCCAGCATCGCCTCGCCCGCCGCAACCACCCGGATCGCCTGCACCAGCTCATTGGCCGGGGCGTCCTTCAGCAGAAACCCGCTGGCCCCCGCCTTCAGCGCCTCCACCACATACTCGTCGAGGTCGAAGGTGGTCAGCACCAGCACCTTGGCCGGTCCGTCCCGCCCCGGCCCGGTGATCTGCCGGGTCGCCTCCACACCGTCCATCCGCGGCATACGGATGTCCATCAGAACCACATCGGGCTGCAGGGCCCGCACCTGGTCGAGAGCCTGGAGGCCGTCTCCGGCCTCGCCGACGACCGCGATGTCCTGCTCGGCCTCCAGAATCATCCGGAAGCCGGTACGCAGCAGCGGCTGGTCGTCGACCAGTAGGACGCGGATGGCCACGTAAGTCTCCTTCGCTAGTCCGGCCCCATTCTGCCCTGCTCGCTACCGCCCGACTCGACCGCCCTGACCGGCAGCGGATAGGGCGGGGGAGTACCACCGAATTCCGGGCATACCGCCTGGTGGTCGCACCAGCCGCACAGCTTCGTCGGCCGCGGCCGCCAGTCACCCGTCTCCGTCGCCAGCCGGATCGCCTCCCACAGCGCCAGCAGCTTGCGCTCCACCCGCTCCAGATCGGCGAGGACCGGGTCGTACGTCAGCACATCACCGCTGCCGAGATAGACCAGCTGCAGCCGCCGCGGCACGACCTTCTTCAGCCGCCACACCACCAGCGCGTAGAACTTCATCTGGAACAGCGCACCCTCGGCGTACTCGGGCCGGGGCGCCTTGCCCGTCTTGTAGTCGACGATCCGCACCTCACCCGTCGGCGCCACATCCACCCGGTCGATGATCCCGCGCAGCCTGAGCCCCGAATCCAGCTCCGCCTCGACGAACAGCTCCCGCTCGGCCGGCTCCAGCCGCGTCGGATCCTCCAGCGTGAACCAGCGCTCCACCAACTGCTCCGCCTCACCCAGCCAGCGCGCCAGCCGCTCGCCCTCCGGATCGTCCGCGAACAGCTCCACCACCTCCGGCCGGCTCTCCCGCAGCCGCTCCCACTGCCCCGGCACCAGCGACTTCGCCCGCGGCGCCGTACGCTCCGCGGCCGGGGCGTCGAACAGCCGCTCCAGCACCGCATGCACCAAGGTGCCCCGCGTCGCCGCCGCACTCGGCTTCTCGGGCAGCCGGTCGATCACCCGCAGCCGGTACAGCAGCGGGCACTGCATGAAGTCACTGGCGCGCGAAGGGGAGAGGGAGGCCGGGGGCGCGGCCTGGCGCAGCGGCGGGGAGGCGGGCGCCCCCGAGGGCGACCCGGCCGGCTGCGCCGCGGGCTCGGCAGGCGCGGAGACGGGTGGCTCGGCCTGCGGTCGCGCATGCGGTATGGCCGCGACCGCCGCCTCGGCCGCCGCCGTCCTACCGCCGCTGTGGGCCTCCGCCGCGCCCTCGGTGCTCGTCTCCATGACCACAGACCATACGGCCCGCCACTGACAGTGACCCCGTCACGGTCGTGACCGCCGCGACGGCAGTGCAAACACAGGGGGTGCCGGGGCGGAACGCGTCCCGACGGCCGCATACCATCGACCCGAGACCTTCCGCCCGCCAGGCGCGGGAGAAGCTGCGAACGAGGGGACACCGTGGACGAGAGCGGCGGGAGCGGGCAGCCGCGGTCCGGCAACGAGGAGCCGACCGAGCGCCACCGGGGTCGTACGACCCCGGCCACGGACCCCGCACGCCCCGACCCGGCCGACGAACGGGCCACGGAGGCACAGCACTTGGACGCCACAACACCCTCGGACAGCGCCGCCACGGACGACCAGGACAGCCAGTCCGCGGATGCGGCTCCCGGCGGCGACGCGCAACCCGGAACCCCGCCCTCCAGCGGCGAGCACCCGGCCCCAAGCCCCGCGCACAACCCCTCGCACACCCCCGCGGACACAGGCCAGGACCACGCCGACCGTCCCCTCGCGCACGCCGACGCCACCAAAGGCCCCCAGCCCCCGCGCCCCCGCGACCCCAGGGGCGGGCTGCTGATGGGACGCCCCTTCGGTGTGCCCGTGTACGTCGCGCCCAGCTGGTTCCTCGTCGCCGCGCTGATCACCTGGGTGTTCGGCGGCCAGCTCGACCGCGTGCTCCCCGAACTCGGCGCCGCCCGCTACCTCGTCTCCCTCTTCTTCGCGGTCGCCTTCTACGCCTCCGTACTCGTCCACGAACTCGCCCACACCGTCGCCGCCCTCCGCTTCAAGCTCCCGGTCCGCCGCATCCAGCTCCAGTTCTTCGGCGGCGTCTCCGAGATCGAGAAGGAGGCCGAGACCCCCGGCCGCGAATTCGTCCTCGCCTTCGTCGGCCCGCTGCTCTCCCTCGTCCTCGCCGGCCTCTTCTACCTGGCCCTGCAACCCGTCGAGCCCGGCACCGTCCCCGGCGTCCTGCTGGCCGGCCTGATGATCTCCAACCTCATCGTCGCCGCCTTCAACCTGCTCCCCGGCCTGCCCCTCGACGGCGGCCGCATGCTCCGCGCCGTCATCTGGAAGATCACCGGCAAACCCATGAGCGGCACCATCGCCGCCGCCTGGGTCGGCCGCGCCCTCGCCGTCTCCGTCCTGATCGGCCTGCCCCTGCTCACCCAGACCGGCGCACTCGGCCGCAACGCCGTGGACAACGTCGGCATGGACACCGTCATGGACGCCCTGCTCGCCGCGATCCTCGCCGCGATCATCTGGACCGGCGCCGGCAACAGCCTGCGCATGGCCCGCCTGCGCGAACACCTCCCCGAGCTGCGCGCCCGCAACCTCACCCGCCGCGCCGTCCCCGTCGAGACGGACACCCCCCTCTCCGAGGCCCTGCGCCGCGCCAACGAGGCCGGCGCCCGCGCTCTCGTCGTCGTCGACGCCGACGGCCAGCCTCTCTCCCTCGTCCGCGAGGCCGCCATCGTCGGCGTCCCCGAACACCGCCGCCCCTGGGTCGCCGTCAGCGGCCTCGCCCAGGACCTCACCGACGGCATGCGCGTCTCCGCCGAACTGGCCGGCGAAGACCTCCTGGACGCCCTGCGCGCCACCCCCGCCACCGAATACCTCGTCGTCGAGGAGACCGGCGAGATCTACGGCGTCCTGTCCGCCGCCGACGTGGAGCGCGCGTTCGTGAAGGCCATGGCCCGCCCCTCCTAGTGGTCGGCGACGCAGATAAACGCCGGTAGGCTGGTCACATGTCCGAACCGACCGGTGCCGCCCGCCGACGCGGGCCCTTCAAGGTCGGGGACCAGGTACAGCTGACCGATCCCAAGGGCCGTCACTACACGTTCACGCTCGAAGCCGGGAAGAACTTCCACACCCACAAGGGTTCCTTCCCGCACGACGAACTGATCGGTGCTCCCGAGGGCAGCGTCGTCCGCACCACCGGGAACGTCGCCTACCTCGCGCTGCGCCCCCTGCTCCCCGACTACGTCCTGTCCATGCCCCGCGGCGCCGCCGTGGTCTACCCCAAGGACGCGGGGCAGATCCTGTCCTTCGCCGACATCTTCCCCGGCGCGCGCGTCGTGGAAGCGGGCGTGGGCTCCGGCTCCCTCAGCAGCTTCCTGCTGCGCGCCATCGGCGACCAGGGCATGCTGCACAGCTACGAGCGCCGCGAGGACTTCGCCGACATCGCCCGGCAGAACGTGGAGCGCTACTTCGGCGGCCCCCACCCCGCCTGGCAGCTCACCGTCGGCGACCTCCAGGACAACCTCAGCGACACCGACGTCGACCGCGTCATCCTCGACATGCTCGCCCCCTGGGAATGCCTGGAAGCCGTCGCCAAGGCCCTCGTCCCCGGCGGCATCCTCTGCTGCTACGTCGCCACCACCACCCAGCTCGCCCGGACCGTCGAGTCCATCCGCGAGATCGGCTGCTTCAACGAGCCGACATCCTGGGAGACGATGATCCGCAACTGGCACGTCGAAGGCCTCGCCGTCCGCCCCGACCACCGCATGATCGGCCACACCGGCTTCCTGCTCACGGCCCGCCGCCTCGCCGACGGCGTCGAGCCCCCCATGCGCCGCCGCCGCCCCGCCAAGGGCGCCTACGGCGAGGACTACGCCGGCCCCAACGCCGACGGAGGCGCCGCGCGCTAGGGCGGCCCTGTGCCGCGATCAACGTACGAACAACGTGGCCGAGTTCCCGGAAACACCCCGGAACTCGGCCACGACGCCTTTCCGTTGACGTCGGGACAGGACGCGGCGGCCAAGAGCACAACAGGCGGCCAACGGCACAACATCCGCCCACCCCCGCCGTTCCACCGCACTGTGACGTGTGGCACCATGCTGGCCACCCCCACCGGCACAGCCCTCACAGGAGACACTCCTAGTGCAGCAATCCGCCGTTCCGGAACTCGCGCACACGCACACCCGCCCGATCCACTGGCTCGCCACCGCGACCGCCCTCGCCGGCGTCGTCGCCCTCTCCTCGATCCTCCAGCCCGACGCGGCCACCGCCGCCCAGGCCGCCGGCCCGGACCCCAAGACCGCCCGGGCGACCGCCCCCGCGCCCGACCCCGCCGACGCCGAATTCCCGATCGAATGCGGCCCCGTGAAGGCCATCGTGGTGAAGAAGGCCTCCGGAGACCTCGACGGCGACGGCAGCCCCGAAACCGTCGCGGTCGTGCACTGCGACGCCCCCATGGGCACCCCGCCCGACGGCCTGTACGTCCTCACCACCGCCGCCGACACCGGCAAGCCGCGCGTCGTGGCCACGCTCGTCGACCCCAAGGACCGCAGCGTCGTCAGCGACATCGCCGTACAGGGAGGCGCCGTCCTCGGCACCGTGCTCGGCTACTCGTCGACCGACGTGCCCCGTTGCTGCCCCGACGTCAAGGACAGCGCGAAATGGCAGTGGAAGAACGGGACGTTCGAGCGCTCCAAGCCCTCCGAAGCCCGCAACGTCTGAACCTCGCGGAACCCCGGAACATCACACGCCGGTGACGCAGCGCACCCGTGTCATCACTCCGCGTCGGGACCGAAGACCTCCACCCGGTCCGTCACCCGACGCACATGGATGCACTCGCCCGGACACTCCCGTGCCGAGTCGACCACATCCGTGAGAAGCGGCAGCGGTACGGGTGTTGTGGCGCCCTTGGCCTGCAGCAGCTCGTCGCCCGAGCCCTTCACATAGGCCAGACCGTCGATGTCCAGCTCGAACACCTCAGGCGCATACTGGGCGCAGATGCCGTCGCCGGTACAGAGATCCTGGTCGATCCAGACCTCCAGAGCCTCACTGTCGACCCCGGCCTCCTGCTGCACGCTCATCTCTCCCGCCGTCTCCCGCACCCGGTGTTGGACCCTTCGACCCTACCTCCGCCCGAAGTACGACCACGGTCGAGACGAGGTCCAGCCCCGCTCGACAGCCGCCCCAGACCCCGATCTCTCACGGCGAACACGATCTCCCCGAGCCGCTTCCCCTGTGACTCCAGCCACCCGTCACCGCCACGCTGAGTCAACGCCCGCGACACCGCTCCCCACGCGCATCCAGACCCTCCGCGACAGCCGCAGCGCCTCACCGCCCAAGCGCCGCAAGCCCTCCGACGACCGACGACACCGGCAACTCGCGCCCGGCGCGAAGGATTTTGACCACTCCACCCTTGGAACAGGCCGCTTCTGAATCACGTTGACTGGGTATCCACACGGCGTGAGGGAGAGCGCAGGGTGACCGACGACACACCTTGACAGTCTTTGTGATCTAGGGGTTTCAATCGACACCCACCCAGGTAGGGTCTGGAAGCGTCCAGCTCCCCTTGGAGGAGGTGAGGACCGTGGCAGCCCACGACGACGACATGAACCGCGGCATCCGCCCGGGACGAGGGTCCGACGACCCGGCCGGGCAGATTGCCTACCTTGAGCAGGAGATCGCCGTCCTGCGACGCAAGCTCGCCGACTCTCCGCGGCACACGAGGATTCTCGAAGAGCGGATCGTCGAGCTGCAGACAAACCTGGCCGGCGTGTCCGCACAGAACGAGCGGCTCGCCAACACGCTTCGTGAGGCCCGCGACCAGATCGTGGCCCTCAAGGAAGAGGTCGACCGGCTCGCACAGCCCCCGGCCGGCTTCGGAGTCTTCCTCATGGCGAACGAGGACGGCACCGCCGACATCTTCACCGGCGGCCGCAAACTCCGCGTGAACGTCAGCCCGAGCGTCGAACTCGAAGAGCTCCGGCGCGGCCAGGAAGTCATGCTCAACGAAGCGCTCAACGTGGTCGAAGCCATGGAATACGAGCGCGTCGGGGACATCGTCACCCTCAAGGAAATCCTCGAGGACGGCGAACGCGCCCTCGTACTCGGGCACACAGATGAGGAACGAGTGGTACGGCTCGCCGAGCCGCTGCTGGACGTCAACATCCGACCCGGCGACGCCCTGCTCCTCGAACCCCGTTCCGGCTATGTCTACGAGATCGTTCCGAAGAGCGAGGTCGAGGAACTCGTCCTCGAAGAGGTTCCCGACATCGGCTACGAGCAGATCGGCGGTCTGGGCGGCCAGATCGAAATGATCCGCGACGCGGTCGAGCTCCCCTACCTCTACCCCGACCTGTTCAAGGAGCACGAACTGCGGCCGCCCAAGGGCGTCCTGCTCTACGGCCCCCCCGGATGCGGCAAGACACTCATCGCCAAGGCCGTCGCCAACTCGCTGGCCAAAAAGGTCGCCGAAGTCACCGGCCAGGCCACCGGCAAGAGCTTCTTCCTCAACATCAAGGGCCCCGAGCTCCTCAACAAGTACGTCGGCGAGACCGAGCGGCAGATCCGCCTCGTCTTCCAGCGTGCCCGTGAGAAGGCCAGCGAGGGCACCCCCGTCATCGTCTTCTTCGACGAGATGGAATCCCTCTTCCGCACCCGCGGCTCCGGCGTCAGCTCGGACGTGGAGAACACCATCGTCCCCCAGCTGCTCGCCGAGATCGACGGCGTGGAAGGCTTGCAGAACGTCGTGGTCATCGGTGCCTCCAACCGCGAGGACATGATCGACCCCGCGATCCTGCGCCCCGGCCGACTCGATGTGAAGATCAAGATCGAGCGCCCGGACGCAGAAGCAGCCAAGGACATCTTCCAGAAGTACCTCACGGAGCGGCTCCCGCTGCACCCCGAAGACGTCGGCGAGCACGGCGGCGACAAGGGCGCCACGGTCCAGGGCATGATCCAGACCGCGGTCGAGCAGATGTACGCCGAAACTGAAGAGAACCGCTTCCTGGAAGTCACCTACGCCAACGGCGACAAGGAAGTCCTCTACTTCAAGGACTTCAACTCCGGCGCCATGATCGAAAACATCGTCGGACGCGCCAAGAAGATGGCGATCAAGGACTTCCTCGAGCACAAGCAGAAGGGCCTCCGCGTCGCCCACCTCCTCCAGGCCTGCGTGGACGAGTTCAAGGAGAACGAAGACCTGCCCAACACCACCAACCCGGACGACTGGGCCCGAATCTCCGGAAAGAAGGGCGAACGGATCGTCTACATCCGTACCCTCATCACCGGAAAGCAGGGCGCCGACACCGGACGCTCCATCGACACGGTGGCGAACACCGGTCAGTACCTGTAAAAGACAGGGCGGCTGCGGGTGCCCTCACCGGGTACCCGCAGCCGACTGCTTTTCAGGCCACGGCTGGAGCAAGGCAATGACGCAAATGATCTCCCCACCAGCGCAAAGGCGTTCTAGGCTCTTCGGTACCGCCGAGTCGCGCAGTGCGGGGACGGGCACCGCACACGCACCGGAGCGCCAGCGGTACTTGAGCAGCGTCCCCGACCGAGGACGCCGCCGGGCAAGGAGGGCCGCATGACCGTACGGCGAGTAATGGGCATCGAGACGGAGTACGGGATCTCCGTCCCCGGCCACCCCAACGCCAATGCCATGCTCACCTCGTCCCAGATCGTCAACGCCTACGCGGCGGCGATGCACCGGGCCCGGCGGGCCCGATGGGACTTCGAGGAGGAGAACCCGCTGCGGGACGCGCGAGGCTTCGACCTCGCCCGCGAGGCCGCCGACGCCAGCCAGCTCACCGACGAGGACATCGGCCTGGCCAACGTCATCCTCACCAACGGCGCACGCCTCTACGTCGACCACGCACACCCCGAATACAGCGCCCCCGAGGTCACCAACCCCCGGGACGCCGTCCTCTGGGACAAGGCCGGCGAACGCATCATGGCCGAAGCCGCAGAACGAGCCGCCCAGCTCCCCGGCGCCCAGCCCATCCACCTGTACAAGAACAACACCGACAACAAAGGCGCCTCCTACGGCACCCACGAGAACTACCTGATGAAGCGGGAAACCCCCTTCTCGGACATCGTGCGCCACCTCACGCCCTTCTTCGTCTCCCGCCAGGTCTTCACCGGAGCGGGCCGCGTCGGCATCGGCCAGGACGGACACGAACACGGCTTCCAGCTCAGCCAGCGCGCGGACTACTTCGAGGTCGAGGTGGGCCTGGAGACGACCCTGAAGCGCCCGATCATCAACACCCGCGACGAGCCCCACGCGGACGCCGAAAAATACCGCCGACTCCACGTGATCATCGGCGACGCGAACCTCGCCGAGATCTCCACGTACCTGAAACTCGGCACCACATCCCTGGTGCTGTCGATGATCGAGGACGGCTTCATCGCGGTCGACCTCGCCGTCGACCAGCCCGTCCGCACCCTCCACCAGGTCTCCCACGACCCCACCCTCAAGCGCCTGGTCACACTCCGCAGCGGCCGCACACTCACCGCGGTCCAGCTCCAAATGGAGTACTACGAGCTCTCCCGCAAATACGTGGAGGAGCGCTACGGCGCCGACGCCGACGACCAGACCAAGGACGTCCTCGCCCGCTGGGAAGACACCCTCAACCGGCTCGAGAACGACCCCATGAGCCTCGCCGGCGAACTCGACTGGGTCGCCAAGAGGGAGCTGATGGAAGGCTACCGACGCCGGGACGACCTGGACTGGGACGCCGCGAGGCTGCATTTGGTCGACCTCCAGTACGCCGACGTACGAGAGGAAAAGGGCCTCTACAACCGCCTCGTCGCCCGTGGCCGCATGAAGCGCCTCCTGGACGAGCCGGACATCGAGCGGGCCCGCACCAAGCCGCCGGAGGACACCCGGGCGTACTTCCGCGGCCGATGCCTGGAGCAGTACGCGGACGACGTCGCCGCGGCCTCCTGGGATTCCGTGATCTTCGACCTTCCCGGGCGGGACTCGTTGCAACGCGTCCCAACCCTGGAACCACTTCGCGGAACGCGTAATCACGTCAAGGAACTCCTGGACCGTTGCCGCACGGCAGAAGACCTGGTCAGGGTCCTCTCCGGCGGCTGAACGAACACCCGGGCAGAAACGGCCCGGCAGAGTGGAAATCCCGGCGTCCGGGAATCATCGAGGTGGTCCCCGGACGTTGAGGGAACTGCGGGGCCGATGTCGGACCCTGCTTGTAGGGTCTGATCAAGAACGTCGAACCGAGCGGGGTGAGGGTTATGGCGACCAAGGACACCGGCGGCGGCCAGCAGAAGGCGACGCGCTCCACCGAGGAGGTCGAGGAGCAGGCGGCGGAGTCGCAGGCTTCGGAAGATCTCAAGGAGCGGCAAGAGAAGCTGAGTGATGACGTGGACTCCGTGCTGGACGAAATCGATGATGTGCTCGAGGAGAACGCAGAGGACTTCGTTCGTAGTTTCGTTCAAAAAGGCGGCGAGTAGCCTTCGAAACGAAGGCTGGTGGCTGACGGGGGCTTCGAGTGCAAGAAGAGCAAGATGTGAAGCGCTGTCCGCGCTGTGGGGAGAACAAGCCGCGGACAGCCTTCGCGAAGAACAAGGCGATGCGTGATGGGCTGCACGTCTACTGCCGGGAGTGCGCGTCGGCGTACCACCAGGCGCGGCAGGTGGCGAAGGGGCGCAACGTGCGGCCGCGAGTGGAAGTACCCGCGGGCCACAAGTACTGCCGCACATGCGGGAAGATCAAGCCGCACAGTGAGTGGACGCGGAATCGCAGCGCGTCGGATGGCTTCGCGACGCTCTGTAAGTCGTGCAAGGCGATTCAGGGGAGGGCGCACCACCTCAAGCGCCACTACGGCATCACCGAAGCCGAACGCGACGAGATGATCGCCTCTCAAATGGGGCTCTGTGTGATCTGCCTGAAAGCTCCGGCCGTACATGTGGATCACTGCCACGAGACGGGTAGGGTCCGTGGCGTACTGTGCTTCAACTGCAATTCGGCCATCGGCAAGTTGGGAGATGATCCCGACGCAGTTCGTCGGGCTGCCGCTTACTTGGAAGGATCCTCGTGGAAGCCAACACTCGTAGCACCGGGCGTCTACCGGCTGCCTTCCTGACGCCTGGGTCGTCGTCCTTCATGGACTTTTTGTCCGAGCATCAGCCGGACATCCTGCCCGGCAACCGGCAACTGCCCCCCACGCAGGGCGTGATCGAGGCGCCGCACGGCACGACGATCGTGGCGGCGTCCTTCCCGGGGGGCGTCGTGCTCGCCGGTGACCGTCGGGCCACGATGGGTAACGTCATCGCGCAGCGGGACATCGAGAAGGTGTTCCCGGCGGATGAGTACTCCGCCGTCGGGATTGCCGGCACCGCGGGCCTCGCCGTCGAGATGGTCAAGCTGTTCCAGCTGGAGCTGGAGCACTTCGAGAAGGTCGAGGGCGCGCAGCTCTCGCTGGAGGGCAAGGCGAACCGCCTGTCGACCATGATCCGGTCGAACCTCGGTATGGCCATGCAGGGGCTCGCTGTGGTGCCGCTCTTCGCTGGGTTCGACGTGGATCGCGGCAAGGGGCGGATTTTCTCGTACGACGTCACTGGCGGCCGTTCCGAGGAGCACGGCTTCGCTGCCACCGGTTCGGGTTCGATCTTTGCGCGTGGCGCGATGAAGAAGCTCTTCCGGAGCGATCTGACCGAGGACGAGGCCACGACCCTGGTGGTGCAGGCCCTGTACGACGCGGCAGACGACGACTCGGCGACCGGTGGTCCCGATGTAGCGCGCCGGATCTACCCGATCGTCACCGTGATCACCGAGGACGGTTTCCGTCGGCTGACGGAGGAGGAGTCCTCCGAGATCGCCCGCTCGATTCTGGAGCGGCGTCTGGAGCAGCCGGACGGCCCGCGGGCCGCGCTGCTGTAGGCGGCGGCCTCTTGTTGCAAGGTGATCCAGTGACTTCGACAGAAAGGGATGGGTAGCCGGTGTCGACGCCGTTCTATGTCTCACCTCAGCAGGCGATGACCGACCGTGCGGAGTTCGCCCGGAAGGGCATCGCGCGTGGCCGCAGCCTGGTCGTGTTGCAGTATGCCGATGGCATCGTGTTCATCGGGGAGAATCCGTCCCGCGCGCTGCACAAGTTCAGCGAGATCTATGACCGGATCGGTTTTGCGGCGGCCGGTAAGTACAACGAGTACGAGAACCTCAGGATCGGTGGCGTCCGGTATGCCGACCTGCGTGGTTACACCTATGACCGTGATGACGTGACCGCTCGTGGCCTGGCGAATGTGTATGCCCAGACGCTGGGCACGATCTTCTCCAGTGCGGCGGAGAAGCCGTACGAGGTGGAGCTGGTCGTCGCCGAGGTGGGGGAGACGCCGGAGGGTGATCAGATTTACCGGTTGCCGCATGACGGTTCGATCGTCGACGAGCATGGTTCGGTCGCGGTCGGTGGCAATGCGGAGCAGATCAGTAGTTATCTCGATCAGCGTCACCAGGACGGTATGACTCTGGCGGAGGCGCTGAAGCTGGCCGTGCAGGCGTTGTCCCGGGACACCAACGGCACGCAGCGGGAGATTCCCGCGGAGGGGCTGGAGGTCGCGGTGCTGGACCGTACGCGTCCGCAGGCGCGGAAGTTCAAGCGGATCACGGGTCCGCAGCTGGCCCGGTTGCTGGAGGCGGGCGGTGCGGAGACCGCGGCGGAGGCCGAGGGTTCCGAGGACGAGGAGTAGGTCCGCCGATCGCCCTGTCTTGCTTTGCCTTGTGTGCCCCGGCCGCCTTGTGCGGACGGGGCACAGGCGTGTCAGCGGGCGCTGGGCGGCGCTGTGGAGCCTCGTACGACGAGTTCGACGGGAATGTCGCCCGGTTCCGGTGTACGGCCGTCCAGGACCGCCAGTAGCGCCTGCATGCCGCGTTCGCCGAACAGTTCCGCGTCCAGGCGTACGGTCGTCAGCTCGGGGTCGATGGCGGTGGCGAGGGCGAGGTCGTCGAGGCCGGTGACGGAGATGTCGTCGGGGATGCGCAGGCCGAGGCGGCGTACGGCCTTGTAGGCGCCGGCGGCGAGTTTGTCGTCGTCGCAGACCAGTGCGGTGGGCCGGGGGCCTGCGGGGGCGGAGAGCGCGGTCTCGGCGGCGATGCGGGCGCCGTCGATGGAGATGGGTGCGTGGGCCGTGCGTACGGACGTGCCGGGGACCGTGCCGACTCGTGCGGCCAGTTCACGTGCGCGTACTTCGAAGGTCCAGGAGGGGATGTCTGCCGCGAGGTGGAGGAAGTGGCGGTGGCCGAGGCCGAGGAGGTGTTCGGCAACCTGGCGGACGCCGTCGGTGATGTCGAGGTTGACGGTGGCGGCGCCGAGGCTGCCGTCCGGGTCGCTGTCGAGCATGACGAGGGGGAGTTGGTCGCCACGGATGGCGGTGAGGGCGTCGGCGGCCATGGAGGAGGCGATGATGCCGTCGAGGGCTGCCTGGGCGGAGGCGAAGGGGTCGCGGGCGGGACCGATGCCTTCGGGGGAGGGGTAGAGGACGACGCCGAAGCCGTGTTTGGCGGCGATGCGGGCCGCTCCGGTGTAGACGCCGGCGAAGAATTCGGTCGTCAGTGCGGGGACCACGAGCAGGACGGTGCGGGTGTGGCCGAGGCGGAGGTTGCGGGCGGCGAGGTTGGGGCGGTAGCCGAGGTCGCGTGCGGCTTGTCGTACGCGTTCGGCGGTGGTTTCCGAGACCCGGCCGCGCCATTTGTCGCCGAGGACGAGGGAGACCGCGGCCTGGGAGACCCCGGCGGCCTGGGCGACGTCACGGCTGGTGGGGCGGGTGCTGCCTGGTGCCACCGTGCGACCTGCTCTTTCGTCTGGACTGGTGGACAGCGCACATGGTACGTATGACGAAGGGCGTTATACGTAACACCTCAATGGGGTCGGCGAGCGGAAGGGCGGGACACGGCCGTGGGATACCTGGAGATCCTCAGGGCGAGGCATGCCACCCGGCTGCTCGTCGGCACGCTCGTGGGCCGGCTGCCGAACGCGACCTGCGCGATCGCGATCGTGCTGTTCGTGCGGGCGGAGGGCGGCACGTACAGCCTCGCGGGGGCGCTGGCGGCCGTGTACGGGGTCGCGAACGCCGTGGGCCAGCCGGTGCTGGGGCGGCTGGTTGACCTGTACGGGCAGCCGCGCATACAGCTGCCGGCCGCCGTGCTGTCGGGGCTGGCGATGGCGGTGTTCGCCTTCTCGGGCACCGACCCGTTGCCGCTCGCCCATGCGGCCGTGGCGGCTGCCGGGCTCTTCACGCCGCCTCTGGAGGGCGGTCTGCGGGCGCTGTGGCCGAGTGTCCTCCGTAAGGAGGGCCAGGTGCACACGGCGTACGCGATGGACGCGGTCGCGCAGGAAGTCATGTTCACCGTGGGGCCGTTGCTGGTGACCGTGTGTGTGTCGCTGTGGTCGGCGCAGACCGCGCTGCTGGTGCTGAACGTCATCGGGGTTCTCGGCGCGCTGTCCGTGGTCGTGTCGCCGCCTTCGCGCGCGTGGCGTTCGGCGCCGCGTGAGGCGCACTGGCTGGGTGCGTTGCGTTCGCCCGGGCTGCTGGCGTTGCTGGGTGCGTTTCTGTTCGTCGGTATCGCGCTGGGTTCCATCACGGTGGCGGCCGTGTCGTACGCGGACGACAACGGCGGTGACGCGGTGTACGGCTGGCTGATGGCGGGGCTGGGGCTGGGTGCGCTGGTCGGCGGCACCGTGTACGGGGCGCGGCAGTGGACCGGTGAGCCGGCGCGGCGACTGTGTGGGCTGGTGGCTCTTCTGGCGGTGTGTTATCTGCCGCTGATGTTCATGCCGGGTGCGGTCGCCATGACGTTGCTCAGTGTGCTGTCCGGGGTGTTCCTCGCGCCGTGCATCGCGTGTGCGTTCGTGCTCGTGGACCGGCATGCGCCGAGGGGGACGGTCACGGAGGCGTTCTCGTGGCTGGTGACGACGTTCACGGTCGGGGCGTCGGTCGGAACTGGCCTCACGGGTCCCGTCGTCGAGGGCGGTGGGACGCTGTGGGGCTTCGCCGTGCCGGGTGCCGCTGGTGGGGTGTCGCTGCTGGTTGTGCTGGTCACCGTGCGGGTGCTGGCGGCGCCCGGTGGGCGGGCCGTGGTGGCGGCCGCATCGGAAAATGATCGCAACCGTGCGGTCGAACCCCGTTTCAGCTCAGGGGATCGGGCGTAATGTTCACTCATGGACCGCCGCATTTTCGGGCTGGAGAACGAGTACGGCGTCACGTGTACGTTCAGGGGACAGCGGCGCCTGTCTCCCGACGAGGTGGCGCGGTACCTCTTCCGCCGTGTCGTGTCATGGGGCCGCAGCAGCAATGTCTTTCTGCGAAACGGCGCCCGCCTCTATCTCGACGTGGGCTCACATCCGGAATACGCGACACCCGAATGTGACAACGTGACCGAGCTGGTCACCCACGACAAGGCCGGCGAGCGCATTCTCGAGGGACTCCTGGTGGACGCCGAACGACGCCTGCACGAGGAAGGAATCGCGGGCGACGTCTACCTCTTCAAGAACAACACCGACTCGGCAGGCAACTCCTACGGCTGCCACGAGAACTATCTGGTGGCGCGGCACGGGGAGTTCTCCCGGCTCGCGGACATTCTCATTCCGTTCCTTGTCACCCGCCAGCTGCTGTGCGGTGCGGGCAAGGTGTTGCAGACCCCGCGTGGCGCCGTGTACTGCGTCAGCCAGCGGGCCGAGCACATCTGGGAGGGCGTGTCCTCGGCGACGACGCGTTCCCGGCCCATCATCAACACCCGCGACGAACCGCACGCGGACGCCGAGCGCTACCGCCGCCTGCATGTCATCGTGGGCGACTCGAACATGTCCGAGACGACCATGCTGCTGAAGGTCGGCGCGACCGACCTGGTGCTGCGCATGATCGAGGCGGGCACGGTGATGCGGGACCTGACCCTGGAGAACCCGATCCGGGCGATCCGCGAGGTCAGCCATGACATCACGGGCCGGCGCAAGGTGCGTCTGGCCAGCGGGCGCGAGGCCTCGGCGCTGGAAGTGCAGCGCGAGTACTACGAGAAGGCCGTGGACTTCTGCGAGCGCCGCGGGATCCGTACCGGCACCGTGGAGCAGGTCCTGGAGCTGTGGGGCCGCACCCTGGACGCGATCGAGGCCGAGGACCTCGACCGGATCGGCACCGAGATCGACTGGGTGATGAAGTACAAGCTCATCGAGCGGTACCGCGCCAAGCACAACATGACCATGTCGCATCCGCGCGTGGCGCAGATAGACCTCGCCTACCACGACATCCATCGCAGGCGAGGTCTTTACTACCTGCTGGAGAAAAAGGGTCAAGCCGCCCGGATCTGCAATGACTTGAAGATCTTCGAGGGCAAGTCGGTTCCGCCGCAGACCACTCGGGCCCGGCTGCGCGGTGACTTCATCCGCAGGGCTCAGGAACAGCGCCGTGACTTCACGGTCGACTGGGTGCACCTGAAGCTCAATGACCAGGCACAGCGCACGGTGTTGTGCAAGGACCCGTTCCGTTCGGTGGACGACCGCGTGGAGAAGCTGATCGCGGGAATGTGACCCCGGAATTGAGGAAACGTGCCAAGGGCCCCGTACGTTCTCGTACGGGGCCCGCCGCACACCCTAGAGTGGCGGGCGACCACAGTGCCGTCTGAGATCTGAGGAACACGTGCGCCGAATTGCCGGCCTTCTCGTCGTGCCGCTGCTGCTGCTCTCCGCGGCGGCCTGCGGCAGCGACGACAAGGGCTCCGACTCCAGCTCCACCAAGAACGGAGTGCCCGCGGTCACCAAGGGTGCCGAGTTCGGGCAGAAGCCGACCCTGGCCAAGGGGGAGGGCGATCCGCCGAAGGAGCTGAAGGTCGAGGTCATCAAGGAGGGGGACGGTGCGAAGCTCAAAAAGGGCGACGCCGCCGAGGTGAACTACCTCGGTCAGGAGTACGACGAGTCCAAGCCGTTCGACAACAGCTTCGACCGCGGTCAGCCGTTCTCGCTCACGCTGGGTGCGGGCGGCGTCATCCAGGGCTGGGAGAAGGGCCTGGAGGGCCAGAAGGTCGGCAGCCGGGTGGAGCTGGTGATCCCCCCGGACCTGGGGTACGGGGCGCAGGGCCAGGGTGACATCAAGGCCAACGCCACGCTGGTGTTCGTCGTGGACATCGTGAAGGGCACGACCATCCCCGCGTCGGCGAAGGGCACGGAGGTCGCGCAGGACAGCATCGACCTGCCGAAGGTCGGCACGAACACCGACGGCAAGGCACCGAAGGTGACGATGCCGAAGGACAGCGAACCGCCGAAGAAGCTCGTCTCCAACTACGTGCTGGAGAGCGACGGCGCTGTCGTGAAGGGCACGGACACTGTGGTCGTGAACTACGTGGCCCTGCTCTGGGACGGCGGCAAGCAGTTCGACAGCACGTACCAGACGGGCAAGACGGCGACGTTTCCGCTGGACCAGTTGTCGATCAAGGGCCTGAAGAACGGTCTCGTGGGCAAGAAGGCCGGCAGCCGGGTGCTGCTCGTGCTGCCGCCCGACCAGGCCCTCGGTGGCCAGGAGCAGCAGGGCATTCCGAAGAACTCCACGCTGGTCTTCGCCGTCGACATCCTGGCCGTGATGTAAGACTGGGCAGGTTGCCCATCAGTCATCGCGCATGACATACGTACCAATAGGAGTCACTGCAGTGAGCATCGACAAGCCCGAGATCGACTTCCCGGGCGGCGAGCCCCCGGCGGACCTGGAGATCAAGGACATCTGGGAGGGCGACGGCGCGGTGGCGCAGGCGGGTCAGACCGTCACCGTCCACTATGTGGGTGTCGCCTTCAGCACCGGCGAGGAGTTCGACGCCAGCTGGAACCGTGGCACGCCCTTCCGTTTCCCGCTGGGCGGCGGCCGGGTCATCAAGGGCTGGGACCAGGGCGTGCAGGGCATGAAGGTCGGCGGCCGGCGTCAGCTGACCATCCCGGCCCACCTCGCCTACGGCAACCAGAGCCCCACCCCGGCGATCAAGCCCGGTGAGACGCTGATCTTCGTGGTCGACCTGCTCGGGGTCTGATCGACGTACGACCACACCCGATCACCTGGGGTCCATGCCTGCGCGGGCATGGGCCCTCGGCTTTTGCCGCGCCACCGCTGGGCGGTACGGTCGTCGTTCGTAAGCACCATAGGGAGGCGAAGGGCGTCGATGGCCATTGCCAAGGCCGAGCGGCTGATGAACCTGGCGCTGTGTCTGCTGGGGACGCGGCGGCCGCTCAGCAAGCGCGAGCTGCGTGAGTCCATCGAGGCCTATCTGGAAGCCGGCTCGGACGATTCCTTCAACCGGATGTTCGAGCGGGACAAGGACGATCTGCGCGAACTCGGCCTGGTCATCGAGACGGTGGAGAATCTCGACGGTGAGGTCGGCTATCTGGCCCGCCGCGACAGCAACCGCCTCCCGCCCGTCACCCTCGACGCCGAGGAGGCCGCCGCTCTGGGGCTGGCCGCCAAGGTGTGGCAGCAGGCGCGGCTCGCGGGCGCGGCCAGTGGCGCGCTGCAGAAGCTGCGCGCGGCCGGGCTGCTCGAGGACATCGACCCGTACGAGGCGCACGGCGCGCTGGAGCCGCGGATTCCGGTGCACGAGGCGGCGTTCGAGCCGTTGATGCTGGCCTGCCGCGACCGCCGGCCGGTCGCTTTCGACTACCGCAAGGCCACCGCCGCGCATCCCGAACCCCGGCATGTGGAGCCGTGGGCGCTGGAGTGCTGGCGCGGCCACTGGTATCTGGCGGGCTGGGACCGTGACCGCGGTGCCGAGCGGGTGTTCCGGCTGTCCCGGATCACCGGCCGGGTGCGTACCCGCAGCGGCCGGTTCACCGTGGAGGTCCCCGATGTCGTCACCGTCCGGGAGACCGTCGCGAGCTGGGCGGGGGAGACCGCCGACCGCAGTGCGCTGATCCGGCTGCGCACGGACGCGGGGTACCCCTTGCGGGCGAGGGCCGCGTCGGTGCGGGAACTGGGCGACGGCTGGGACGAGTTGGAGATCCCGTACGGGCACGGGCTGGACGCCTGGCTGGTGGAGTTCGGGCCGGACGTGGTGGTACTGGAGCCGGCCGAGCTGCGCGCCGACGTGGTGGACCGGCTGCGTGCCGTGGCCAAGGGCTGAGGGGGAGCGGAGAAAGACAGTGGCCGGCAAACCGATCAGGCCTGTGAACGCCATCGACCAGACCCGCCGGATGCTCTCCCTGGTGACGTATCTGAGGGAGCGCCCCGGCGCCCGGCTCGAGGACGTCGCCCGTGCTTTCGGGATCACCGAGGACGAGCTGGTCTCCGACCTCGATGTGCTGCCCATGTGCGGCACCAGCTTCCGCGGCGGCGACCTGCTCGACATCGACACCGACGGCGAGCGGATCTGGTGGCACAACCCTGCCGCCCTCGGGGCGGAGACAGCGGAGCCGCTGAGGCTTGCCGCCGACGAGGCGACCGCACTGCTGGTGGCGGCCCGTGCCGTCGCCACGCTGCCCGGTCTGCGGGAGAGCGACCGGCAGGCGCTGCTGCGGGCCACCGCCAAGGTGGAGGCCGCGGCCGGTGAGGCCGCCGGCGCCAGCGCCCGGCTGTCGGTGACCTTCGAATCGGAGGGCGGCGTCTTCGCGGACGTCGACCGGGCGATCTCCGAGCGCCGCCGCCTGTGGATCCGCTACTACTCGCCCGCCCGGGACGAGGTCACCGAGCGCGAGATCGACCCCATCCGCCTCGTCAGCGTCGGCCACACCTATGTGGAGGCCTGGTGCCGCCGCTCCGAGGCGCGCCGCACCTTCCGTCTCGACCGGGTCGCCGAGATCAGGATCCTGGACGAGCCGTCCGCGCCCCCCGAGGTGGAGCTGCGGGACCTGTCGGAGGGGCTGGTGCAGCCCGCCGCCGAGGACCCGGAGGTCGTCGTCGAGGTCGGCCCGGGCGGACGCTGGGTCGCCGAGTACTACCCGCACGACAGCGCGGATGAGCTTCCCGACGGCGGGCTGCGTATCACTCTGCGCACCCCCGACCCGGCGTCGCTGCGCCGCCTGGCGCTCCGGCTCGGGCGCGAGGGCCGGATCGTGTCACCGCGCGAGCTGGCCGACAGCGCCCGGCACGCGGCCCGTGAGGCGCTGGCGGCGTACGACGGCATCGAGGCGCAGGCTCCCGCGGAGTACGGGGTGCGGGGCAGGCGGGACGACGGGCAGCACGACAGGCCGGAGTGAGCCGCACGGGGCGCGCCGGAGGCGAACGACCAGGAGAAGAGGAGCAGGGGCTTTGAGCGAGTCGGCGTCCGGGGTGCCGGGAATGTCGGTGGCGTCGGCGTTCGCCGGCATGAGAAGCGTGACTCCCGTGGTGTTCAAGGCGGGCTGCCCGGACTGCCGGGGCCGCTTCGAACTCACCGCGAGCGCCCTGCGCCTGGCCATCGGCGCCTCCAGCCGCACCACCTTCTACTCCTTCACCTGCCCCGACTGCGGCGCGTCCGTGCGCAAGCCGGCGGGGGAGCGCATCGTCGAGCTGCTGACGGGTGGCGGGGTCAGGACACTGCGGCTGCACTCGACCCTCTAGGCTCGGCGTCATGTTCTGGCCGATGTTCGCGGTTGCTGTGGGTTTTGCCGGTCTCGCCGTCCTCGGTGTGCTCGCGGTACGGGTCTTCCTTGAGGCACAGCGCCTGGGCAGGCAGGTTTCGGACTCGGCGGCTCGTATCAACCGGGCCGCGGAGGATCTGGAGCGTGCGTCTTTGAGCGCGGCGCGCACTGTGGACTCGCTCTGAATCCGGTTGAGAATGTCTTGTGAGTCCTGCGTCTGATGCGCTTTGGGCTGCTTCGCCCTGTCACCCAGGTGGTTCCGGCAGGTACGCTGCTGGTCGCGGCCCGGAAAACGAGGCTCGGGTCGCTGACCGGGAGTACGCACAGGGATTGCCACCCGTTTACCCCTGAGCGTTACGATCGCTGTCAAGCACGATCGATCGGATGAGTGTTCGGCCGATCGGACAGCACCCCACCCCAGCCGCCTCGGTGAGAAGGTAAAGACTTATGTTCGGAAGGCTCGGAGCCCCCGAGATCATTCTCATCCTCGTCGTCATCATCCTGCTGTTCGGCGCGAAGAAGCTTCCGGACATGGCGCGCTCGCTCGGCAAGTCCGCGCGCATCCTCAAGAGCGAGGCCAAGGCGATGAAGACCGAGGGCCAGGACAACGCCTCCGCCCCGGCGGCCCCGCCGAACACCGAAGAGCAGCCCCCGGCTCAGCGCACCATCCAGGCCGCCCCCGGCGATGTGACCAGCTCGCGCCCGGTCACCGAGCCGACGGACACGACCAAGCGCTGACGCAGGGCCGGTGACCACCGGCCCGCTGCACGAGATGGGAATGTGGGTTGCTGAAGTCTGCCCGCAAGCAGGAGAGGGATCCCGAGGGGCGGATGCCCCTCGCGGAGCACCTACGTGAACTGCGCAACCGGCTCGCGAAGGCGCTGTTGGCCATCGTCGCCATCACGGTGGTCGCCGCCTTCTTCTACAACGACATCATCAACATCCTCACCAAGCCGATCCTCGACTCGGTCGGCTGTGGCAAGACGTTCGAGCAACTGGCGAACACGTCCAAGTCCACCGAGCCGTGCGCGCAGATCACCATCAACGGCCTGCTCACTCCCTTCACGCTCGCGCTGAAGGTGTCGTTGATGGCCGGTGTCGTTCTGGCCTCGCCGGTCTGGCTGTTCCAGCTGTGGGCCTTCGTCGCGCCCGGTCTGCACCGGCACGAGAAGAAGTACGCCTACGCGTTCGTCGGCATGGGCGCTCCGCTCTTCCTCGCCGGCGCCTACTTCGCCTACTCGGTGCTGCCCACCACGGCGGAGGTGCTGCTCCAGTTCAGCCCGGAGAACACGGACAACCTCCTGCCGCTGGACGACCTGCTCGATCTGGTCACCCGCATGGTGATCGTCTTCGGCCTCTCCTTCGAGCTGCCCCTGTTGCTGATCTTCCTGAACCTCACCGGGGCGATCACCGGCAAGCGGATGCTCGGCTGGTGGCGAGCGATGATCATGGGTATCACGGTCTTCGCGGCGGTCGCGACGCCCAGCACCGACCCGCTGACCATGCTCGCGCTCGCCGGACCGATCTGGATCCTGTACTTCGCCGCGACCGCCTTCTCGCTGATCAACGACAGGCGTCGGCGTCGCCGCGAGGCCATGGGCCCCGCCGACGACGAGGCCTCCGACCTGGACCTCACGCCCGAGGATGTCGGCGAGGTCGAGACGGTCTCCGCCAGCCGGGCGCTGCCCGAGCAGGCGGGCACGGACCGGGTCAACGGATACGACGACGTGACGTAGCCGACTGCGCGAACACGTAGGGCGCCCCCATCACTACGCGTGGTGGGGGCGCCCGGCGTTTGCGGCGGGCCCCGGGGGCAGGACCGCGCAGATCCGGATATTGATCGTCCTGTTGTCAGTGGGGCCCGGTACGCTCGAAAGCACGATGACAGAGGACCTCTCACCGGCCGAGCGGTATGCGGCAGCGCGTAAGCGCGCTGTCGAGCAGGCCACCGCGCTCGCCTCCTTCCGCGAGATGTACGACTTCGGCCTCGACCCTTTCCAGATCGAGGCCTGCGAGGCGCTCGAATCGGGGAAGGGCGTGCTGGTGGCCGCGCCCACCGGCTCCGGCAAGACGATCGTGGGCGAGTTCGCCGTCCACCTCGCTCTGATGCAGGGCAAGAAGTGCTTCTACACGACCCCCATCAAGGCGCTGTCGAACCAGAAGTACGCCGACCTGTGCCGCCGTTACGGCACGGCCATGGTCGGACTCCTCACCGGTGACAACAGCGTCAACTCCGACGCCCCGGTGGTCGTGATGACCACCGAGGTGCTGCGGAACATGCTGTACGCCGGGTCGCAGACCCTCCTCGGACTCGGATATGTGGTCATGGACGAGGTGCACTACCTCTCCGACCGGTTCCGGGGCGCTGTGTGGGAAGAGGTGATCATTCACCTTCCGGAGTCGGTGACCCTGGTGTCGCTGTCGGCCACCGTGTCGAACGCCGAGGAGTTCGGCGACTGGCTCGACACCGTCCGCGGTGACACCGAGGTGATCGTCTCCGAGCACCGGCCCGTGCCGCTGTTCCAGCATGTGCTCGCCGGACGCCGGATGTACGACCTGTTCGAGGAGGGCGAGGGCCACAAGAAGGCCGTCAACCCGGACCTCACCCGGCTCGCGCGCATGGAGGCGACGAAGCCGTCGTTCCAGGACCGCAGACGCGGGCGGGCCATGCGGGAGGCCGATCGGGAGCGGGAGCGCAGATCCAGGTCGCGGGTGTGGACGCCCGGACGGCCCGAGGTCATCGAGCGGCTCGACGCCGAGGGGCTGCTGCCCGCCATCACCTTCATCTTCAGCCGCGCCGCCTGTGAGTCCGCCGTTCAGCAGTGCCTGTACGCCGGGCTGCGGCTCAACGACGACGAGGCACGGGAGCGGGTCCGCTCGCTGGTCGAGGAGCGCACGGCCTCCATTCCCACCGAAGACCTGCATGTGCTGGGGTACTACGAGTGGCTGGAGGGGCTGGAGCGCGGGATCGCGGCCCACCACGCGGGCATGCTGCCGACGTTCAAGGAGGTCGTCGAGGAGCTGTTCGTGCGCGGCCTCGTCAAGGCCGTGTTCGCCACCGAGACGCTGGCGCTGGGCATCAACATGCCCGCCCGGTCCGTGGTGCTGGAGAAGCTCGTCAAGTGGAACGGCGAGCAGCACGCCGACATCACCCCCGGTGAGTACACCCAGTTGACCGGTCGTGCCGGGCGCCGCGGCATCGATGTCGAAGGACATGCCGTGGTGCTGTGGCAGCGCGGGATGAGCCCGGAGCACCTGGCGGGACTGGCCGGTACGCGCACGTATCCGCTGCGGTCCAGCTTCAAGCCGTCGTACAACATGGCGGTCAACCTCGTCGAGCAGTTCGGGCGGCACCGCTCGCGGGAGCTGCTGGAGACGTCCTTCGCGCAGTTCCAGGCCGACAAGTCGGTCGTGGGGATCTCGCGGCAGGTACAGCGCAACGAGGAGGGGCTCGCGGGCTACAAGGAGTCCATGACCTGCCACCTCGGGGACTTCGAGGAGTATGCGCGGCTGCGGCGTGAGCTGAAGGACCGGGAGACCGAACTGGCCAAGCAGGGCGCGGCGGAGCGGCGCGCCGAGGCCGCCGTCGCGCTGGAGAGGCTCAAGCCGGGTGACGTCATCCATGTGCCGACCGGCAAGTACGCGGGGCTGGCGCTGGTGCTGGATCCGGGACTGCCGGCCGGGCGGTCGAACGGCCATCGTGGCTTCGAGCACCACGACGGGCCGCGCCCGCTGGTGCTGACCGCCGAGCGGCAGGTCAAGCGGCTGGCGTCGATGGACTTCCCGGTGCCCGTCGAGGCGTTGGAGCGGATGCGGATCCCGAAGTCCTTCAATCCGCGCTCACCCCAGTCGCGTCGCGACCTCGCCTCCGCGCTGCGGACCAAGGCCGGGCACATTCCGCCGGAGCGGCATCGCAAGAAGCGGTCGCAGGCCGCCGACGACCGGGAGATCGCCCGGCTGCGGACGGCGATCCGGGCGCATCCGTGCCATGGATGCAACGACCGTGAGGATCACGCGCGTTGGGCCGAGCGATATCACCGGCTGGTGCGGGACACCTCGCAGCTGGAGCGGCGTATCGAGGGCCGTACCAACACGATCGCCCGTACGTTTGACCGGATCGTCGCGTTGCTGACCGAGCTGGACTATCTGCGCGGTGACGAGGTCACCGAGCACGGCAAGCGGCTCGCCCGGCTGTACGGCGAGCTGGATCTGCTCGCGAGTGAATGCCTGCGCGCCGGGGTGTGGGAGGGGCTCGGTCCCGCCGAACTCGCGGCCTGTGTCTCGGCGTTGGTGTACGAGGCGCGGGTCGGGGACGATGCGATGGCGCCCAAGCTGCCGTCCGGGAAGGCGAAGGCCGCGCTCGGTGAGATGGTGCGGATCTGGGGGCGGCTGGACGGGCTGGAGGAGGAGTTCCGGATCACTCAGTCCGAGGGTGTCGGGCAGCGTGAGCCGGATCTCGGCTTTGCCTGGGCCGCGTATATGTGGGCGTCCGGGAAGGGCCTCGATGAGGTGCTGCGTGAGGCGGAGATGCCGGCGGGTGACTTTGTGCGGTGGTGCAAGCAGGTGATTGATGTGCTGGGGCAGATCTCGGCGGCGTCATCTCCTGTGGAGGGCTCGACGGTGGCCAAGAGTGCGCGTAAGGCGGTTGATGGGTTGCTGCGGGGGGTTGTGGCTTACTCGTCGGTCGGGTAGCGGGGGGCGCCGTAGGGGTTGATGGGGGTTGCTGACTGCGGGCCGGTGGGGGCTGGTCGCGCCCACGCGGCGGAGCCGCAAATCGAGCACAGCCCCGCGCCCCTTCGGGGCGCCTTCAGCTCGGCTCCAGTGGATGTCCCGTGTCCTTACCCTTTCCGCTCCCGGGCTCCGCGGGACGCTGGTCCCCCGGAGTTGAGAGGAGCTGCTGTCGTCATGCGCTTCCGTGTCCTCGGTCCTGTTCGGCTCGAACCCCGTACGCCCTCGGCGGCCAAGCAGCGGGCCGTGCTTGCGGCGCTGCTGCTCAGGGCGGGGAGTGTGGTGTCCGCGTCCGCGTTGTTCGACGAGTTGTGGCCGCAGGGGCCGCCGCGTACCGCGGCGACGACCCTGCAGGTGTATGTCTCGCATCTGCGTAAGGCGATCGCGGAGGGCGGGGACGCGCCGCTGGTGACGCGGGCTCCTGGATATCTGCTGCGGGTTCGGCCCGGTGAGTTCGATCTGCAGCGGTTCGAGGAACTGCACCGGGAGGGGCGGGGCGCCGCGCGCCGCGGCGACTTCGCGGCCGTTTCGCGGGTCCTCGGTGAGGCGCTGGGCCTCTGGCAGGGGCCCGCCGTGGCGGGGGTGGAGCACGGGCCCGCGCTGGCCGCCGCTGCCGCCCGGCTGGAGGAATTGCGGCTGGAGGCCCTGGAGTTGCGTATCGAGGCCGATCTGCGGCTCGGGCGGCACGAGGAGCTGACCGGTGAGCTGACGGAGCTGGCTCATGCGCATCCGCTGCGCGAGCAGCTGCACTGTCATCTGATGGAGGCGCTGCGGCGGGCGGGGCGGACCGCGGACGCGCTGCGCGCCTATCGGACCGTACGGCGGTCGCTCCATGACGAGTTGGGCGTGCCGCCGGGGCCCGCCCTCGCCCGCGTGCACTCGCGGGTCCTCGGCGGGCCGGCGCCGGTCAGCCGGCCGGTGCGGCAGCGGACGGCTTTCCCCGCAGATTCCAGGCGAGCCAGCGTCGTACCGCCCCCGGATGACCGGGTGATCCGTGCACGTCGTCGATCTGCTTGACCCGGACGTCGGCGAGCGCGGAGCGCAGGAGCGCGGGATCGGCGGGCGGGATGATCTCGTCGCGGGTGCTGGCGACGTAGCGCACGGACGCGTCGACGTCCTGCAGGACGGTCGGCGTGAGGGCGAAGTCCTTCAGTACGGCGCGTAGTTCGGTGTCGTCGGCGGTGGCCGTCAGGCGGCGCAGCGTGTCCCGGGTCAGCCGGGGCAGGCGCTGCCACCAGTCCGCGTCGGTGAAGAACGCCGAGACCGGGGCGCCCACCGTCAGGATGCGCCGGATGCGGGCGTCGGCGGCGGCAGCGCGCAGGGCGAGGTGGCCGCTGAAGCTGAGGAAGAGTAGAGAGGTGGCGTCCGTGCGGGCGCGGGGGGCCAGGGTGTCGAGGAGGTGCGGGAGCAGGCGCCAGGAATCCGGCGTGTAGCGCTGGGAGTTCTCGCCCACGCCGGGCAGCTCCGCCACGACCGCCGCGAAACCCATGCGGCTGAGCCGGGGCAGCAGGGGCGCCCACTGCTCCTTGACGCTGATGATGCCGCCCATGACGACCAGCAGGGGGCGGTCCCGGTCGAGTCCGGTCGCCCAGCAGGTCAACGGGCCCTCCGGATGCGGCAGTTCGAGGCGTTCGATGCCGGACTGGGTGCCCCGCCAGCGGTCGAAGGTCGCCACTGCCGCCTGCTGGGCTCGGCGGCGGGGTTCGTCGTACGGGTACGGGAAGCGGGCCAGCGTGTAGTGGCGGCAGGCGTCCAGGAGGTGGTTGCGGGCGGCGAGTTCGTCGGCGCGGGTGGCCCAGACGTGGGTCCAGGAGTCGGGGGAGTCCGGGGTGTCGTTGCCGATGCGATCCAGGATGCGGGCGGTGTCGCGGGCGGACAGGCCCTGGTTGCGGGCGTGCAGACGGGCGTACTCCTTGAGTTCGGCCAGGGGGCCGGGGAGGGTGAGGGGGTTCGGGTCCAGGCTCATGGGGTGTCCTTCGTGGATTCGGGGCCGATCGCGACGGCCGCCGTGTAGGTGGTCTCCGAGGTGGTCAGGGTGTGGGTGCGCAGGGTCCAGCCCGGCGGGGGACGGGTGTCGAACGTCCTGAAGTCCAGGGCCAGTCCACGGCCGACCGCCTTGCTGTACGCCTCCTTCGACGTCCACCAGCGCACCAGCAGCGCGTTGCGGTCGGTGGCCGGCGTGCGGGCGAGCCGGGCCAGTTCGCGCGGGGTGCACATGTGGCTCGGGAAGCGGGGGCCGTCCAGGTGCCGGTCGGTGCGTTCCAGGTCGACGCCGATGGTGAGGCGGGCGGCGGTGCGCTCGCACAGGCCCACGAGGACCAGGCCGTCGGTGTGGCTGAGGCTGACGGCGTAACGGGACGCGGGTCCGCAGAGGCGGGGGCGGCCCCCGGGGTCGTAGGCGAGGTCCGTGGCCCCGAGGATGTGGTGGAGCAGGGCCCGTGCCGCCAGGAAGCGCGCCCGGACCTCGGGATGCGCCGGCCCGCGGAGCCTGGCCGCGTCCGCGCCCCGCAGCGACGGCGCCCGGTCGGCCCAGTCGGACACGGAGCCGTACGCCACGACCGCCCCCTGCGCGAGCAGCCGAGCGGCCTCAGCCGGCCGGGCGGTGAGGGGCACGGGAGGGGGTGGGGGAGCGCAGCTCGGCGACGGGTGCAAGGCGTGGGGGTGCATCGGACGTGGCCTCCCAACTGCCGTGCTCCAGCGCATCCGTCAGCTCCCCGAGGACGTCCGCCGCGGCGGCGCCGTCGAGGACGCGGTGGTCGAAGGCGAGACCGAGGCGCATGACGGGGGCGGCCTCGATGGTGCCGTCCTCGCGGACCACCGGACGGGGGGTCGTCCGGCCGCAGGTGAGGGTCACCGCCGTACCGCCCGTGGAGTGGAAGCCGTCCACCGGGCGGTGGCCGAGGGAGCTGACGGAGACCGTGCCGAGGACCGAAGGACGTCGCCGGGCACTGCGCAGGGCGTGCGCGAAGGCGGCGCGGCCCAGCCACACCGGGAGCCGCACGAGGGCCCGTACGCCACCGAACTCCGGGAGGGTGGCGACGTCGGGCGAGCGGTAGCGGTCGACCTGGTCCTGGATGGAGTCCAGAGTCGCCGACTCCAGGACGGGGATCAGCGCGGACAGTACGACGCGCTCGCCCCCGGCCGACTTGGCGTCGAGCGCGAGCTTGCCGGTGACCGACGGGAAACGCACGATGCGCGGGGCGCGCAGGCGGCGCGGCGCCAGGACGGCGTTGGCCTCGGGGTGGCGGTGCAGGACACGGCCCGCCGCGTACAGGACGTACGTCACCGTCGAGTAGCGGCGTTCGGCGGCGGCGCGGTGGGCGTGGACGGCGCCCATGTCGACGTCCGTGTCCAGGAACACCGGGCGCTGGCGGGCGGCGTACTCCAGGAAGTAGAGGGTGTGGCGGCGGGCGCGTACCGGATGAGTGGTTGTCAAGGAAGTGCTCATGTCGTGATCACCAGCTCGTGGATCTGACGGAGGCTGCGGGCTTCGAGGAGGCGGCCGACCGGGACGGGGCGGCCGAGGGTGTGCTCCAGGGCGGTCACCAGCTTCAGCAGGTACATGGAGTCCCACTCGGGCAGTTCGTCGAAGTCGGCGTCGAGCAGGGCCGTTTCCTCGGCGGGTGTCGTGCCGAGGGGGAGGCCGGTCTCGCCGCGCACCAGGCGCGCGAACTCGGCCAGGGGCAGCGGGTGGGTCTCTGTGGGCATCTCTACCGTCCTTCCACGGCTCTACAGTCCTTCCAAGGCGAACCCCGCCTTGATCCACTTGCTTGACTCGACCGCGACGGCGAGGGCCTTCTGGCCGCCCGCGATCTCCTTCATCAGCTGCTGAAGCTGGAGGAAGGGCAGTGCGTTGCCGTTGTTGCCGGTGTCCGCGACGCAGGAGATCTCGCGCGCGGCCGGCAGCCCCAGCTGCTCGGTGATCAGCCGGGTCATACGGCCCGACAGCTGCGGCGGCAGAAGGAAGTCCAGGTCCTCGGCCGACCAGCCCAGGTCGTCCAGGAGCTCCCAGAGGATCTCCACGGCCATGGCGGGCACCGAGCCCTCGATCGCCTTGTAGTCCTCGGTGAGCACCTGGCGCTGGTCGTGCCGGTCGGCGAGCCCGAACCAGTCGATGATCTGGCCGGGGCTGCGGCCCAGCCCCGTACAGCGGTTGAGGGTGCGGCGCAGGGCGACCGGCCGTTCACCGGCGTCGGCGCCGATGACGGCGGCGCCCGCGCCGTCGCCGAACAGCACGCAGTTGACCAGGTCGCCGGGGGCCGCGGAGGCGAGGTCGCGGCGCAGGTCGAGATGCTTGGTGCAGACGTCGCCGCCGATGGCGAGGCCGGTGCGGTGGGTGCCGCTGCTGATGAAGGTGTGGGCGAGCGCGAGGGCCTGCACGGCGCCCGCGCAGCCCGACTGGAGCTGATAGGTGGGGATTTGGTCCAGGCCGAGGCGGTCGGCGATCTCGTTGACGGTGGCCGGCATCAGATGGTCCGGCGTCGCCGTGCCCAGGACGATGAACTCGATGTCGGCCGGGTCGGTGCCGGAGCACTCGATCGCCTGCGAGGTGGCCTCCGCGCACAGGTCGGCCAGGGACCAGCGGACCTCTCCGGTGCTCAGATCGCGGGCGAAGTGACGGGTGCGGGTGCCGATGAAGTGGTCGATCCACTCCTCGTTGACGCCCAGCGACGCGGCCAGCGAGGCGTTGTCGACGGGCGCGCCGGGCAATGCGGAACCGGCGGCGGCTACATGGACGGTGGGGACGGCGGGAGGTGCGGGCACGGTCATAGGGCGGACTCCGTCGATGAGGCGACGCCACCTTGTGCGGCGCGCGCGGTGACGTACGCGATCAGGTCGCCGAGCGTGGACAGATGGCCGAGCAGCTCCTCCACCGGCAGCGGCCCCAGCGACGGCAGCCGGGCCTCGACACGCGCCTTCAACTCGATCAACGTGACCGAGTCCAGGCCGAGGTCCTCCTGCGGACGCGAGTGCGGGGAGAGCGCGGAGACGTCGTAGCCGCCGAGTCCGGCGACGGCTTCGAGGACGTGGATCTCGATCGAGTCGGTGCGTGAAACCTCCTCCGGTTCCGCCTCGATCACGGGCGGAGGCGGAGTCGGCAGGCCGCCGCGCCAGAAGCGTCCGTCCGTGGCGAAGGTGTACGGCAGCAGCTGTCGCGTCGGTCCCTCGTCCTGCGCGGGCCAGTCCACGTCCAGGCCCGCCCGGTACAGGGCGGCGACCGTCGCCGCCAGCTCCGTCCCGGTCGCAGCCTCGCCCGGCAGGGGGTGCAGCGGGACCGGCGGGTGGCCGGTCGCGATACGGCGGGCCAGGGCGGTCAGGACCGGGCGGGGGCCGAGTTCGACGACGTGGGTGGGGCGCTCGTCCAGGAGCTGGGCGGCGGCGTCCGCGAACAGGACCGGGGCGCTGATGTGTTCCGTCCAGTACGCGGCGTCCAGCGGCTCCGACTCCAGGACCTTGCCGCGCACGGTCGAGTAGAACGGGATGCGCGGGACGCCGCCCGCCGTCTCCTCGGCGATGCGGTGGAACGGTTCGAGGACCGGCCGCATGAGCGGTGAGTGGAAGGCGTGCGAGACCTCCAGGCGGCGCACCCGGACGCCGTCGAGGGCGGACGCGATGCGGTCCAGGGCGGCGAGGTCGCCGGAAAGCACTGTGGACCGGGGGCCGTTGAAGGCGGCGAAGCCGACCAGGGGCTCCCGCTCGACCAGCTCGTGCAGCCGGTCCGCGGGCGCATGGACGGCCAGCATGCCGCCACCGTCCGGGAGTTGCTCCATCAGCGCGCCCCGCGCGGCGATCAGCCGGGCCGCGTCCGCCAGCGACAGCGCCTCGGCATGCACCGCCGCCGCGAACTCACCCACGCTGTGCCCGAGCAGCAGCGCCGGGCGCACACCGGCATCCGCGAGCGCGGCGCCCAGCGCGTAACCGACGGCGAACAGGGCCGGTTGCGCCCAGCGCGTACGGTGCACGGCCGGGTCGCCGCGCAGCAGCAGGTCGCGTACGGACGTCTCGGTGTACGGCAGCAGCGCCGCGTCGGCCGCGTCCAGGTGACGGCGGTAGAGCGAGGACGAACGGTAGAGCTGGGCGCCCATGGTGGGGAACTGGGCACCCTGGCCGGTGAACAGGGCGGCGATGAGCGGGGCTTGCTGAGCAGCCATGGGCCGTTCGTCGCGCAGCGCCTCCGCCAGCCGCGAACTGCCCTCCTCCGCCCCCACCACGACCGCCGCCCGCACCGCATGCCCCGACTTGACCCGATGCGAGGCCCGGCACAACGGCCCGACCGGTGACTGGCGTCGGCCGATCGCCTCGGCCTGGGCGGCGAGGTTGCGGCGCAGCGCGGGCGCGTCGGGTGCGGTGAGGGTGAAGACATGGGCGCCGAGCGCGGGCGGCGCCGAAGCCGTCGTACGGACTGAGGGCGCCGACTCCAGGACGGCGTGTGCGTTCGTGCCGCCCATGCCGAAGCTGCTCAGGCCCGCCAGCGCCGGACCGGACAGCCTCAGCGGTGACTTCAGGAGCCTCAGCCCCTTCTCCGCCAGGCGGAGCCCGGGGTTCTCGTGCGCGGCGAAGCGGCTGACCGGGACCGTGCGGTGGTGCAGGGCGAGGGCGACCTTGATGAGGCCGGCGATCCCGGCGGCGCCCTCCGTGTGGCCGAGGTTGCCCTTGACGGAGCCTAGGGCCATCGGGCGGGCGCGGCCGGCGTGCCAGGCGCCGAGGGCCTTCGCCTCGATCATGTCGCCGAGAGCGGTCCCGGTGCCGTGCCCCTCGGTGAAGACCACGTCGCCGGGCTCCACGCCCGCCCTGCGGAACGCCGCCGCCATCACCTCCTGCTGCGACCAACGGCTCGGCGCGGTCAGCCCGTTGCTCCGCCCGTCCTGGTTGACGGCCGTCCCACGGATCACCGCGTACACGTGATCGCCGTCGGCCAGCGCGTCCTCCAGGCGCCGCAGCACGACCGCCCCGACGCCTTCCCCGCGCCCGATGCCGTTCGCCCCCGCGCTGAACGGCTTGCAGCGGCCGTCCGGCGCCGCGAGCCCCGCCCGCTCGTAGAACAGGCCGAGCGCGGGCGTCAGCGCGATGTTGACGCCGCCCGCCAGGGCCCGGTCGCACTCGCCGGACAGCAGGGCGTTCACCGCCAGATGCACCGCGACCAGCGACGACGAGCACGCCGTGTCGACGGCCAGGCACGGGCCCTTGAGGTCCAGGTGGTACGAGACCCGGTTGGCGATCATGCAGTAGCCGTTTCCGGAACCGATCTGCGGGGTGATCCCCGGCAGGTCGGTCAGTGTCAGCTGTGCCCACTCGCTGCCCATCACCCCGACGAACACACCGGTCGCCGTCCCCGCCAGCCGGTGCGGCGCGACGCCCGCGTCCTCGAAGGCCCGCCACGCGCACTGCAGCATCAGCCGCTGCTGCGGATCCATGGACGCCGCCTCGCGCGGGGTGATGGTGAAGAAGGCGTTGTCGAAAGCGTCCGCGTCCGCGAGGAAGCCGCCCTCGCCGGGGCCGCCCGTCACCCCGGGGTCCCAGCGCTCACGCGGCACCCGGCTGATGCCGTCGCCGCCCCGTATCAGCAACTCCCAGAAGCGGTACGGATCCTCGGCACCCGGGAAACGGCAGTCGAGACCGGTTACGGCAACTGCGCTCATCCGGCGTTCTCCAGCTCTTTCCAGAGGTGGCCGGCGAGCGCCCGCACGGTCGGGAAGTCCCAGGCGGCCGTGGGGTCCACGGGGATGCCGAAGTGGTCCTCCACATCACCGCAGAGACTGAGCGCGGCCACCGAGTCCAGGCCGTACTCGGCGAGCGGCACCGTCGGGTCGATCTCGGCCGGGTCGCGCCGCAGATAGGCGCCGACCCGCGTGGTGAGCCAGTCGATCAGGGACTGCTCCGTGGGGACGGTGGGCAAGGACATGGGGTTCTCCAGAGTGAGAGCAGCAGGGTTCACGCGTGGGCGTCGTAGAGATCGAACGGCCGCGACTCCTCGTATCTGCGGAGCAGTTCGGCCCGGAGCGGCTGCGCGTACATTGCGGGAATCCCGCCCTCCCGCAGGCCCAGGCGGCGCGCCGAGCGGTGCAGGGCCGCGCCCAGCCACACCGGGTCCGCGAGGAACCCGCCGCGGGCGTTGTGCCAAACGCCGACGGCGGCAGCGGCGCCGAGCAGTTCGGCATACCGTGCGGCCAGGGCGAACGCGGCCGGGGAGGCGAGCGGAGTGCGGTCGGCCGGAGGCAGGGCACGGCAGGCGCGGTGGACGTCGGCCAACTCCGCGGCCAGGTCCCGCAGCAGATCCTGGACCGGTGCGTCCGTGTCCATGAGCAGTGCGGTGAGCGGGTCGCCGGTCGCGGTGAGCGTGAGCCGGTCGAAGGGGATCCCGGCCGGGACGTCGTCGTCCTCGACCGTGAACAGCCCATCAATGCCGGAGAGTTGAGGTGCGGTCGCCAGCCTCCGCAGCTGGGGCACCAGCGTCGCCAGGCACGCCGTCGGTCCCGCGTGGCCGAGCGACAGCACCGGCAGGTCCCGCACATGCCGGCCGAAAGCGGCGTGCTCGCCCTCGCGGACGTAGAACCGGGCGCCGAGCACCACCGACAGCTCGCGCACGCTGTCCGTGAGCAGCTTCGGCACCAGGTACTTCACGGCCGCCGAGGTGACACTGGCCTGCTCGGGCAGCAGATGGACCGTGCGCGCGGCAGCCAGCGACAGGCTGTCGCAGAGCAGCAGGTCGGCGAACGCGTTGGTCAACACGGCGGCGGCGTGCGGGAGTTGGATGACGTTACGGCGGTACAGGCGCCGTCCGAGCGCGAACCGCAGCACCGTCCGCAGACAGCTGTCCGCCGTCCCGATCGCCATCCCCGGCAGCGCGCTCCGCGTCACCTGGAACGACCGCAGCGCCACCTCGCCGCCCCGCCCCTCCTCGCCGACCAGGGCCGACGCGGGCACCAGGCAGTCCCGGAAGGCGAGCCCGGAGATCCGGCAGCCGCGCACGCCCGCCGTACGGTAGCGGGGCAGCGGCTGCCAGCGGTCCGTCGGCAACTCGTCCGGGCCCGCGAGCAGCACCGAGTGGCTGCGGCTGCCCGGCGCCGGGTCGGTACGGGCGAACAGCACCCAGGCCCGCGCCCGGTCCGCGTTGTTGATGACCTCCTTCGCCCCGAACAGGCGGTAACCGCCGCGCCCCGGACGTGCGGTGAAGTCCATGCGCAGGAAGTCGTTGCCGTGCGCCAGCTCGTGGTAAGCGACGGACACCTTGCCGCCGGCCGGCAGCAGCCGCGCGAGCCGGTCACGCTGCTCGGGCGAGCCCGCCGCCCAGACGTTCACCGCCGCCATGAACGACGTGACTCCGTGCCCGAGGCCCAGCCCCACATCCCGGCGGAAGACCTCGCGCAGCACCCGCACCAGACCGTCCAGCCGGACCAGTCGGCCGCCCAGCTCCACCGGCACGTACTCGGCGCCGAGCCCGAACGCGTCGAGCAGCGCCTCGCCGTCCGTGCTCAGCTCACCGCGTTCGCCGGCCGCGGACAACTGCTGTTGGCCGAGCGGGTTTTCCGGGTCGTAGGGGTCCCCGAAGGCTTGCGCGAGCGCGGCGGCCCGCTCGGCGATGGGTGGTTGATCGTCCGCGGGTCCGTTGTGGCTGGTCGCGCAGTTCCCCGCGCCCCTTTGCGGGGCTGCAGAACCGTAGCCGAATTTGTCAGGGCCTCTCAGGTCACGCATTACATGGCCCTCCGCATCAAATCGAGCCGCAGCAGCGAGAACAGCCGCCCACGCTCATACGCGGAGAACGCCTCGTCCAGCAGCTCGTCGTACGCGTCACCGGCGTCCGCCGGCTCCTCACCCAGCCGTACGAGCAGCCGGTCCAGCACGGCCCGCAGCCACACCCCGTCCCGCCACAGCCCCTCCTCCCCGGCGGCGCCGCGCGTGTTGCCCACCCACAGCCCGAGACAGGCGGCGGCCGTGACGCACAGGCAGTAGCGGCGGGCCAGGTCGAAGGCGTCCTCAGGGACATCGGCGACCACGTCGGCGAAGTCGGCCATCCGGTCGTGCAGCCGATCGGTGACCTCCAGCAGACGCAGTGCCGCGTCCACCGCGCATTTCAGGGCGGGTTGCTCCGCGGCCCGCAGCTCCTCGACCCACCCCGGCAGCGCGGCCAGCAGTGAACTGCCGTTCCGTGCCTTGAGCGACAGCCGCGACGGCTCCAACTCCGGGAGCAGGACGGCCAGTTCGCAGGCCGCGAGTGCGGGGGTGGGGTCGGCCGTACCGCGCCTCCAGTGCCGTATCAGCGAACGGAACTGCTGCACCAGCGAGGTCAGATTGACCAGCGTGTTCCCGTCGAAGAGGCCGACGATCCGATGGTCGCGTTCGACCTTCTGGAACATGCCGTACGGTCCGACGCCCTGCCCCGACACCAGGAACGCCCGCGCCCCGAGCACCCCGCCGAGTGCGGAGAGCACGTCTTCCGTCCCGGTCGGCAGCAGGTACTTCGTCACCGCCGCGATCAGCGACAGCTCGTCCGTGGCGGTGTGGACCATGCGGGACGCGACGAGCGCGAGTGCCTCATGGGCGAGGACGTCGGCCGCTGCGGACGCCAACACGTGCCGTGCCTGCGGGAGTTCGGCGAGGCTACGGCCGTACAGGCGGCGTTCGCGGGCGAAGCCGAGGGCGATCTGCAGACCGTGGTCGGCGGCGCCGAGGGAGAGGGAGGCGCACATGGTGCGGGTGAGCTGGAGGGCTTTGAGTACCGTCTCGATGCCGGTGCCCTCGGCTCCCACCAGGGCGTGCGGGCCCACCTGGGCGCCGTCCAGGACGATCCCGGAGATGTCGGCGCCGCGGATGCCGTGCGTGGGCACCTTGGGCAGGGAGCGGTACGCGGCCGGTGCCAGCTCACGCTTGTCGGTGAGCAGGACGCTGAAGCCGCGGGGGCCGCCCGCCGGGTCCGTGCGGGCCAGGACGGAGAGGAGGGTGCCGCGGGTGGCGTTGTTGATCAGCCACTTCTCGCCGTGCAGCCGCCAGCCGCCGTCGGTCCGGTGCGCGGTCACCTCACCCGCCAACAGGTCGCTGCCGTGCGCCCGTTCGGTGAGCGCGAGCGAGACCGGCACCCCGGCACGCACGTCCGCGCCGAGCCGAGCAGCCTGCTCGTCGCTGCCCGCGACCCACACGCACACCGCGCCCAGGTACGTCTTGCCGTGCGCGACGGCCACCGTCAGATCGCGCCGGGCGACCGTCCGGACGAGCTGGAGCGCATGCTCGTAGTCCCGCAGCCGGCCGCCGTGGCGGACCGGCACGTAGTAGTCGGGCAGGCCCCAGGCGTCGAGGTCCCGGCAGATCTGGTCCGGGAACTCCTCGCGGGCGTCGAGGTCCAGGCAGGTGGCGTAGGAGAACGTGGTGCGCGGGTCGGTGGGGTCGCCGAGGGCGTGCTCCAGCTCCTCGGCGAGACGGTAGGGGGAGTGCTCCGTCATGAAGTGCCCTCCCGTACGGCCCGGACCGCCGGGTCCAGCACCTCGTACAGTGGTGTCACCTCGCCCTTGAGGAACAGCTCCCGCATCACCCCGCGGCGGACCTTTCCGCTGGTCGTGCGGCGGACCGAGCCGGGGCGGACGAGCAGGACGCTGCCCACGGGGAGCGCGAACTCCCGGCCGAGGGTGTGCTGGACGGCGGTCGCGACCTGGTGCAGGTCCCCGTCGGGGACGGCCGCGAGACGGACCTCCAGGATCAGGACCAGATGCTCGCGGTCGCCCGCCGTGACGCCGAAGGCGGCGCCCGCGCCCCGGGCCAGCGAGGGATCGGCGGCCCTGGCGGCACGCTCGACGTCGTGCGGGTAGAGGTTGCGGCCCGCGAGGACCACGACCTCCTTGATCCGGCCGGTGACATACAGCTCGCCGCCGTCCAGGACGCCCAGATCGCCCGTGCGCACCCAGCCGTCCGGGCGGAAGCACTCCGCGGTGGCCGCCTGGTTGCCGTAGTAACCGGCCGTGACGCTCGGCCCGCGCACCCACACCTCGCCGACCCGCCCGTCCCGCAGCTCGCCGCCCGTCTCCGGGTCGCAGATCCGCACCTCGCAGTCGCGGACGGTGCCACTGGAGACCAGGGTCCGGTCCTCGCCCTCGGCCAGGACGCCCTGTTCGAGGGCGGCGGAGTCGACGGTCAGAACGGTCGGGTCGGCAGCCGCGTCGGCGCCCGTGACGAGCAGCGTCGTCTCCGCGAGGCCGTAGCACGGGGTGAACGCCTCGGCGCGGAAGCCGGCCGGGGCGAACCGCTCGGCGAAGGTCCGCAGGGTTTCGGCGCGTACCGGCTCGGCGCCGTTCGGGGCGACCCGCCAGCTGGACAGGTCGAGCTGCTCCAACTGCTCGTCGGTGATACGCCGGGTGCACAGCTCGAACGCGAAGTCGGGCGCCCCCGACCCCTCGACCTGGTAGGTGCCGATCATCTCCAGCCAGCGCCGGGGGCGCTTCAGGAACGACAGCGGCGACATCTGGACCGCGACGCCGCCCGCGTACAGCGGCTGGAGGAGATGACCGATCAGCCCGAGGTCGTGGTAGTGCGGCAGCCAGCCGCCGACGACCATGTGCTCCCTGGTGCCGCTCCAGCGGTGGATCGCCGCCTCGTTGGCGAGCAGGTTGGCATGGGTGACCATGACGCCCTTGGGGTCGCTGGTCGAGCCGGAGGTGTACTGGAGGAAGGCGAGATCGTCCGGGCGGACGGTCGCCGCGCGCCACTGCTCCGGGTCGGGGGCGTGAGTGAGGCCTGCCGCGTCGGTGGCCAGGGTGTGGACGTGGGGCAGTTCGAGGGAGTCCAGCCAGGCCTGGAGGAGGGGCGCGTACGTGGACGTCGTGAGGACGGCCACGGCATCCGAGTCCCGCAATATGCCGCCCACGCGGGCGAGTTGCTCGCCCTGGTCCGTGGGGAGCGGGGCCGGTACGGCGACGGCTCCGGCGTACAGGCAGCCCGCGAACGCCGCCAGGAACTCCGGGCCCGGCGGATGCAGCAGCAGCACCGGGCGGCCGGTCGCGCGCCGTTCCTGCAGCCAGGCCGCCACGCTGCGCGCCTGTATGTCCAGGTCTCCGTAGGTCAGTTGCTCGGGTTCGGTGGCGTCCGAGCGGTCCGGGAGGTAGATGAACGCGGTGCGCTCCGGGTGCGCGGCGGCGCGCTCCAGGACGACGCGGGTGAACGTGTCCGCCTGCGCCGGTGCGAAGCGGAGCGGTGTGCTGGTCACGGCCGTCCCCCTGTCACGGTGAGTGTGATGTGACACGGCACAGCGGGCAGGTCCCGCAGTGCATGCCGGTACTCGGCCGTCCCGTCGGCCTGCGGCGGGCCGTACGGTTCGAAGCCGAGCGAGAGATAGAAGTCCGCGAAACGGTGGTTCTTCGCGGTGGGCCGGAACCGCCCGCGCACCACGGCCACCCCGGCCTCCCGGGCAGCCAGTGCCAGCACCCCGCCCACCAGCGCATGTTCGATACGACGGCCGAAGACCCGGCAACTGAGCAGCGCGTTGTCGATACGCCAGCCGTCGTCCTCATACGACACGAACACCGCCCCGACCAGGCCGTTGTCGCCGAACCGGTCACGGGCGCAGACGGTGAGGACCAGCCCCGACTCGGCCGCCTCGGTCACCTCGTCCGCCGTCATACGGCGCGTCGCGAGATTGAACTGGTTGGTGCGCTGGGTGAGTTGGGCGACCCGGGCCACCTCGTGCGGTCGCAGCGGCGCCACCTCGACGGCCACTTCGAGGCGCGCGAGGAAGTCCTCGTACGACTCGGCGCTCTCCAGCAGCTCCCGCCGCTCGCCCTCGCTGCGGTACTGCGCGCCGCGCTGCCGGTCCGTCTCCGTCAGCTCCGGCACGTCGAACCAGCCGTCGGCGAGAAGGCGTTCGGCGTGCAGGGCCGGTTCGTCGTCCAGCGGTACGACCGACACGTCCGGCAGCGCGGCCGAGACCTGCGCCCGCTCGAACGGGGAGTCGTCCGCGAAGACGAGACTGTCCACCCCGAGCCCGAGCCGCTCGGCGATCGCCCGCAACCCCTCGTCCTTGGGCCCCCAGTCCCCTCGTACGACGGTGAAGTCGTCCTCGGACAGGGCCATGTCGGGGTGGGTACGCAGGACGTGGGCGAGCGGTTCCTGGTCGTTCTTGGAGCAGACGGCGAGCAGCACGCCCTGGGCGCCGAGCTGCCGTATCACCCGCTGGAACCGGCCGAACGCCTCGCCGCGCAGAGTGGACGCGGCGGCGATGCCCTCGGGACCCGCGTCGCCGAGGACGCCGTCCCACAGGGTGTTGTCGGCGTCCAGGACCAGGACCTTCTTGGTACGGCCGCGCAGGGTGCGGGCCAGATGGGCGACCTCGCGGGCGTACCCGGCGAGCAGGTCGGAGCCGAGGCGGGCGCGGGCGTATCCGGCGAGGCGGGTGTCGCGGACCGGGCCGCTCGCGTTCGCCAGGGGCTCCAGGTCGATGGTGTGGGTGCGGGGGTGGGTGGTTGCGAGCCGGAGGATCCCCGCGTTCAACTCCCGCCATGCCGTGCTCAGTTCGGCACGCGATCGGTGGTCGACCAGCTGGTGGGTGTGCTCGCGCAGGAGCGGGAGGGTGTTGAGGACGAGGGTGCCTTGGCCGTGACGGGCGTGGTGGGCGGTGAGGTGGTCGAGGCGGGCGAGGAAGTCCCGCGCCGCCGCCATGGCGTCCTTCGCCGTCCAGGGCGTCGGCAGTGAGTCGAAGACCACCGAGGCGTCGAGCACACACAGGGCGAGGGCGGTGCCGGGCGCGTACACGGGGCTGTCTGCGTCCAGCAGGGCCCGTACCCAGGCGCCGTGGTCACCGGTGAGCGGGCTGAGCAGCAGGCGGTGCCGGGCCAGTTCCGCGGTCAGCGAAGGCACCAGGCCGTCCAGCGTGCCGCTGCCGTCGATCGACACGGTGAGCGTCTCGGTCCCGGCCCCGGCGAGCTGGTCGCGGACGGATCCGATGAGCCGTCCCGCCGTCCGCAGCGCCGCCTCCGGCTCGTCGCCGGTGGCCAGCCGGTCGAGCAGCGCGGGCAGATCGTGCCGGCGTGCCGCCAGGCTGCCGTCGGAGTGCATCAAGCGCAGCCGGTCGAGTGGACCGGCCGCCGCCGTCGTCTCGGTGGTCATGCCAGGGAGCCTGCGAGCCGCGCCTTAACGGTCCCTTGTGCGGGCCGCGGACACGCAAGGCGGGCGCAAGGCCGGCTGCGGAGGGTGGGCCTCGACCGTACGGCCCAGGGAAGGCGGGACGATGGACGAAACAGGGCGTGAACTGCGTACCCAGGTCTGTGTGGTGGGTGGCGGGCCCGCCGGGCTCACCCTCGCCGTGGAACTCGCCCGGCGCGGGGTCGACGTCGTCGTGCTGGAGGCGTCCAAGCACTTCAACCGCTCGTTCCGCGGGGAGTCCGTGTCACCCGACTCGGTGTGGCTCCTCGACGAGCTGGGCATCCTCGACCGGCTCGACGGCGCCTACGTCCAGATGCACCGGTTCGAGATCGAGGACTCCGGGCACACCGTGCTCCGCGCCGACTTCGACCGCTTCCAGTACCCGCACCCCTTCCCGGTCGAGCTGCCGCAGCACACCCTGCTGTCGACGCTCGCCGAAGCCGGCGCCGAACACGCCTCGTTCACGCTGATCCAGGGGGCGACCGCCACGGAGCTCCTCCGGGACGGGGGCAAGGTCACCGGCGTACGGGCCCGCACGCCCGACGGCGCGACGACCGTCCACGCCACGCTCACCGTCGGCGCGGACGGACGGTTCAGCAAGGTGCGGGAGATGTCGGGGCTTCACGCGCAGGTGATGCCGCTCGACCGGGACGTCGTCTGGCTCAAGCTGCCGTTTCCGTACGACAGTTGGGACGACCGTACGTACCGGGTGCGCATCCGGGGCGACCAGCACGGGCTGTTCATCCCGACCCGGCCCGACAGTGTGCGCGTCGGGTTCAACATTCCCAAGGGTGGCCTGAAGGAGATCCGTAAGCACGGGCTGCCCTTGCTGCACCAGCGGCTCGATCTGCTCGCACCCGAACTGTCGGACACCGTTCGCAACCACATCCGTGGCTGGTCGGACACATCCATGCTCGACATCTTCACGACCGTGGTGCCGCGTTGGTCGGCCCCCGGCCTCGTCCTCATCGGCGACGCCGCGCACACCCTCACGCCGATCCTCGGCCAGGGCGTCAACCACGCCATCATCGACGCGGTGACGCTGGCGCCGCTCCTGGAGGACGCGCTCCCTGAGGGCCCGGCCGCGCTCACCCACGCGACCGACCGCTTCCAGCGCGCCCGCGAGGCCTCCGTCGCCCGCTCCCGCGCTCTCCAACTGCGCCAGGAACGCCTCTTCTCCCTCGGCGGCCGACTCGGCGGTGGCTGGCGCCGCACCCTCTACCGAGCCGTCGACCACAGCGAACGCCTCACCCACAAGGTCCTCGCGGGCGCGTATTTCCAGGTGCAGAAGCCGGGGGAGCGGGTGGCCAAGGTGCAGCAGGATGTCAGGGGCTGAGGAGCCGGGTGGCGGGGCTGTGGTGAGGCGGGTCGGCGACGCGGGCTCCGACGCGGCCGAGCGCAGCCGTCGCACCGGTGCGGGCTGCGGGCCTGAGCGGCAGGGCCCGGTGCTTCTCGCCGCCCTCGCCCTGCATCAGCTCGTCATCGCCGGTGCCGGAGCGGTCGTCGCCGTGCTCGGGGCCGAACTGCATGCCGCGAACGGGTTGCCGACGACCTGGCTGCCCTGGGCCGTCATCGCCTACGTCGTCGGGCTCGGTGCCCTCGTGCTGCCCGCTCGGCGTCTCGGCCGGCGCACCGGGCCGCTGGTGATGCTGCTCATCGGGCTGTGGCTGTTCGCGCAGGCCTCCGTCGCCTGCACGCTCGTACCGGATGCCGGGGCCTTCCTCGCGCTGCGGGCGGCGCAGGGTGCGGGGGCGGCCGCGCTGACCGCCGCCGCGCTGCTCGTGGTGCCGGTGCACACGAACCGGCTGCTGGTGGTGTGGGGCGCCGTGCTGCTCGCCGGGGTGACGGCGGGGCTGGTCGCCGGGGCCTGCGTGCCCGCGTCCCACTGGCGTTGGACGTTCTGGGCCGACGTGCCGCTGACCGCGGCCGGCGGGGTCACGGCGATCAGGGTCCTTCGGGTGCGGAGGCGGCGGGGTCGGGCTCCGGCCGGCGTACGGGATGCGGTGGCTCAGCCGGTGCGGGATGCGGCGGCGTGAGGTACCGGCGTACCACCGCCGCCACCACGTCGAGCAGCGCGGGCTCGTGCGTGCGGAGGAAGAAGTGACCGCCCGGCACCGTCCACAGCTCCCAGCCGCGGGCCGCGCACATCCGCCACTCCCGGACCTCCCCACGCGGCACCAACTCGTCCGTCTCCCCGGCGAACAGATGCAGCGGGACGTCCACCCGATCGGCCGTCCCCTCCGCGTCGGCGCACAGCCGGAGGTCGTCCCGCACTATCGGCAGCAGCGCCAGCAGCCACTCCGGATGCCCGAGCAGCACCGGCGGCAGCCCGCCCAGCGCGGCCAGTTCCCGGGTCAGCTCCTCGTCGGACGCGTCCGGGCCGCCGATGCGCGGCGGGGGCAGGTGCGGGGCGCGGTACGCGGCGAGCAGCGCGGCACTCGGCAGCCGGGCACCGCGCGACTGACGACGCCGTACGACCTCGTACGCGAGCAGCGCGCCCATGCTGTGCCCGTACAGCAGCACCGGCGGCCCGTCCGCGTCCAGCACGGGGCTGAGCTCCGCGTCCAACTCGACGATGAGCGGGGCCAGTTCGCTGTGGCGGGGTTCGGCGATCCGGCCCTCGCGGCCGGGCAGCCGTACCGGCAGGACGTCCACCGCGGCGCCCCGCCGGGCCAGCCCCCGCTCCCAGCGGACGTAGGCGGAGGCGCCCCCGCCCGCGTACGGGAAGCACAGCAGCCGGCCGGCCGCGCCGGGACGCGGTGGACGCGACAGGTACTCCGTCACCGGGCCGCCAATGGTCGCGGCAACCAGGTCCCCTCGCTGTCCAGCGCCGGATCCCCGCGCAGCACGGCCTCGTGCAACTCCCGCAGCCGGGACGACGGTTCGAGGCCCAGCTCGTCGGCGAGGGTGCGGCGCAGCGCGCGGAACGTCTCCAGGGCCTGCCAGGAGCGGCCGCTGCGGTGCAGGGCGAGGATCAGCTGCGCGTGCAGGGCCTCGTGCAGCGGGAACCGGGAGGCGAGCGAGGCGAGTTCACCGAGCACGACCCGGTGCCGACCGAGCCGCAGCTCCGCGTCGAAGCGCTCCTCCAGGGCCGCCATCCGCAGCTCCTCCAGCCGCAAGGCCTCCGCCCGCAGCACGAACCCCGGCTCCACGTCGGCGAGTACGGGGCCCCGCCACAGCCTGAGCGCCCGCATCAGCAGCGCACAGCCCTCGTCGTCCACGCCCTTCTCGATCGCCTGCCGCCCCGCCGTGGCGAGGTGTTCGAAGCGGGCGGCGTCCGTCGACTCGGCGGGGACATCGAGCAGATAGCCCCCCGGGACGCGCCGCAGCAGGTCCCGAGGGCCCAGGCGCTCTGCGGGACGTGCCGCGATGGGCTGTCGTTTGTCTGCCGGCCCGTCGTGGCTGGTCGCGCAGTTCCCCGCGCCCCTTCGGGGCGCGTCCGGTTCGAGAGCCTGTGCGATGAGCCGGCGGAGCTGTTTCACATACGTGTGGAGCGTGGCCTCGGCCGAACGCGGCGGCCGGTCCCCCCACAGCTCGTCCACCAGTATCGAAACACTCACCGGGCGCCCGCAGTCGAGCCCGAGCAGCGCCAGGACCTTGCGTGGTTTCGCGGCGCTCGGGACGACTGACGCCTGCCCGATCCGAGCGCCGAGTGGTCCGAGTAAGGCGATGTCCATCACGTTTTCCCCCCAGTGGTACCGCACCCCGCGTGGAATGCCCCTTTGACGGTGGCAGCAGGTGTGCGCCGGGCACCAGTGACCTCGGCACGAAGGCGATGTGAATCCGTCACGCACCCACATGGGTGATATGGCGCACTACGGCGGGGTACAGATGCGCACTGTCGGCCGGGACTCCGCCTCGCCTACCATCCGCCCCGTCTGGACCTGAGTTGGGGAGACTCTGGGGGAGTCCGATGCCCGCACCGGCCGAACGGGCGCTTGGCATGCCCGAGCGCTCGACCGCCACACCGACCGCGCCGGAGCACGCCACGCGCGCCGTCCTGATCGTTCCTGTCGTGTTCCTGCCTCTGGGCGTATGCGCCATCGCCGCCGAGGACCCGGGCCCGGCCGCCGCCGCGCTCTCAGTGGCCGCGCTCATCGGGACGTATGTCCTGTTCCTGCTGCTCAGCCTGCCCGTACGGCGCCGGATCCACGGGCACCGGCTGGGGCTGACGCTCACCGCGCAAGGCGTCCTCGGTTTCCTGCCCGTCGTCGCGCCGGGACCGGTGTGGCCCGGCATGGCCGGATACTTCGCCGGCTCACTGCTGCTGACGGTGGCGGCGCGCACGGGCCGCGTGCTCGCCGCGCTCGCCGTCGCCGGGGGGTGCGCCGCCGCCATCGGCGAGGGCGCCGGACCCGCGAACTGGCTGTACGCGGGCTGGTCCACCGCCGTGGTCGCCCTCGTGGTGTACGGCACCGCCCGTCTGAGCCGGCTGGTGCTGACCGCCCGTGAGGAGCGGGAGATGCTGGCCTGGCGCGCGGTCGAGCAGGAGCGCCGCCGCTACGCCCGCGACCTGCACGACCTGCTCGGCTACAGCCTCTCCGCGATCACCCTCAAGGGAGACCTCGCCCAGCGGCTGGTACGGCAGCACCCCGAGCGGTCCCGGGAGGAGCTGGACGGACTGCTGGTGGTGGCCCGCCAGGCGCTGTCCGACGTCCGCACCGTGGCGCGCGGCTACCGCGATCTGTCGCTCACCCTGGAGGCCGAGTCGGCGCGTTCACTGCTCACCGCGGCCGACATCCGCACCGGCGTGGACCTGCGCTGCGAGAGCCAGGGGCCCGTCGGAACGGTCCTGGCGACGGTGCTGCGGGAGGGCGTCACCAACATCGTCCGGCACAGCAAGGCCACCGAGTGCCGGATCGAGACCCGGCGCACGGACGGGGGGTTCGTGCGGCTGGTCATCACCAACGACGGGGCGGGGGCGGTGCGTTCGGGTCCCTTCCCGTGTCTGGAGGGCAGCGGCTCGGGAGGTCTCGCCAACCTCGCCGAGCGGCTCGCGGCGATCGGCGGCCGGCTCACCGTGGACACCGACGAACGGGGGTGGTACCGGGTGACCGCGGAGGCGCCGGCGCACTTCGGGTAGCGCACTTCGGGCGGCGCAGCTCGGGTGGCTACAGCAACCAGCCCGACTCCTGCGCGATCCGCACCGCATCCAGCCGGTTGCGCGCGTTGAGCTTGGCGACGACGGAGGTGAGGTAGTTCCGCACGGTGCCCGCGGACAGGTGCAGCGCCTCGGCGATGTCCGTCGCGTCGGCGCCCCGCGCCGCCCAGCGCAGGATCTCCGTCTCGCGCTCGGTGAGCGGCGACTCGCCGTCGGAGAAGGCGGACAGCGCCAGCTCCGGGTCGACGACCCGCTCACCTTCGGCGGCCTTGCGGACCACTTCGGCGAGATAGGAGGCGGGCGAGTCCTTCAGGACGAATCCGGTGACCCGCTCCGCCAGGGCCCGGCGCAGGGTGCCGGGCTTGCCGAGGCTGGTGAGGATGACGGTACGGCAGCCGGGCAGCCGCTCGTGCAGCTGCGCCGCCGCCGTGATGCCGTCGGTGCCGGGCAGGTCGAGGTCGAGGACCGCGACGTCGGGCCGGGAGACGAGCGCGGCGTCGAGCACCTTGTCCCCCGATTCGACCTCAGCGACCACCTCCAGGTCGGGCTCCAGGTTGAGCAGCGCCACGAGGGCACCACGCACCATGGAGACGTCCTCGGCCAGCAGGATCCGAATCAATCCACCCCCCAGGCAGACGCGGACAGCAGGTCCGCCACATGTGGCCCGGAGTGTAGCCCCGCCCCATGGCTGTTTTGTGAGGGATTTGTGCGGAGGGTAGATGTATGGTAACGCTCAGCCACAGAAGCCGTGTTGGTGCTATTGAGTCACCAACTCGCGTGTGTCTGCGGGGTTTTCGGTCATTCCCGCGCGCCGGTGCAGCTTCCGCAGCGCGCCCGGCGCCCACCAGGTGGCCCGGCCGGTCAGCCGCAGTACGGCGGGTACCAGCAGGCTGCGCACGACCATGGCGTCCATCAGCACCGCGAGCCCCACGCCCAGGCCCAGCATCTTGATGTTCGTGACCCGTGAGGTGCCGATCGCGACCATCACCACGGCCAGGATCAGCGCCGCCGCCGTGATCAGCCCGCCGGTGCGCCGGATGCCGTCAGCGATCGCGGCCCGGTGGTCGCCGCCGGTCTCGTACTCCTCCTTGATCCGGGAGATCAGGAACACCCCGTAGTCCATGGAGAGTCCGAACGCCACACAGAACATCAGCACGGGGAGTGCGGTTTCGATGTCACCCGTGGGCGTGAAGCCGAGCGGCCCCGACAGATGGCCCTGCTGGAAAACCCACACCATCGCCCCGAACATGGCGGTCAGGCTCAGGGCGTTGAGCAGGATCGCGAGGACCGGCAGCAGCACGCTGCCGGTGAACAGGAAGACCAGGATCAGGGTGGCGGCGACAATGATGCCCAGCGCCCAGGGGAGGCGTTCGGCGGTGCCGTCCTGGGTGTCGGCGAGGACGGCGGCCGGACCCGTCACCGAGGTGTCGAAGGGCGCCGGGACATCACGGATCTCGTCGACCAGGTCCAGGCTGGAGCGCGAGGTGGCCTCACCCGAGTGCATCACGGTGAGGTACCCCGGCTGCTCGCCCGCACCGGCCCGCGCACCCTTCACGAACTGCCCGGCGGGACCGGTCACTTGGACGACATGCGGCAGCGCGGACACCTGACGGCTGTACTCGGCGACCGCCGCCCGGTCCGTGGAACCCTCGATGAGCACACTGAGCGCGCTGCCCGGACTCGCCGGGAACTCCTCCCTCAGCTGCTGCTGCACGACCCGCGGACCGGCGGACTCGGGCAGCTGCCGGTCGTCCGCCGTGCCGAAGTGGACGTCCTTGAACGGCAGCCCGAGGGCCACGAGGACGGCCACCGTACCGACGAGGAAGTACGGGGCACGGCGCATCACGAGCCGGGCGAGCCGTCCCCATGCCGCACCGGGTTCTCCCGTCTCCTTCCGGGCGAGCGGCACCCGCAGCGCGTTCACCCGGTGGCCGAGCAGCACCAGCACCGCAGGCAGCGCGATCAACGAGGCCGCCGCCGCGATCAGTACGACGGCGATCCCGGCGTACGCGAACGACTTCAGGAAGTACTGCTGGAACACGAACATCGACGCCAGACACGCGGCGACGGTCAGCGCGGAGAACAGCACGGTCCGGCCGGCCGTCCGCAGCGTCGCGATCACCGCCGCCCGGGGCTCCAGCCCCGCCGCCAGCTCCTCGCGATGGCGTCGCACGATGAGCAGGGCGTAGTCGATCGCGAGCCCGAGCCCCAGTGCCGTCGTCAGGTTCTGCGCATACACCGAGACATCGGTGAACTCGGTGACGATCCGCAGTACCGCGTTCGTGCCGAGGATCGCCACGATCCCCACCAGCAGCGGCAGCAGCGCCGCGACCGCGCTGCCGAACACGATCACCAGCAGGACGAGGGTGAGCGGCAGCGCGATCATCTCGGCCCGGACGAGATCCTCGGCGATCACCTCCTGCGAGGCGTGCCGCACGGCGGCCGGACCGCCCAACTCCACGTCCACCACACCGTGTTCGCCGCCGTAACGCGGCTCCAGCGCCTTGAGGGTGTCGTCGACCGCATCCTCGTTGCCACTCAGATGCGCGGTGATCAGCGCCTCGCCGCCGTCCTTCGCACGCAGCGCCGGGTCTTTGCCGTTGTCGCCGTCCCAGTACGAGACGACGCCGCCGACGCCGGGTTCCTGGGCCAGATCCCGGGCGAGGGAGCGGGCTTCGGCGGTCACCTTCGGGTCGTCGACGCCGTTCTCCGCGCTGACGAGCAGCAGCAGATTCGGCTGGGACGCGGGAAAGCGCTTCTCCAACTGAGCGGTGGCGTAAGTCGATTCGGAGCCCGGGATCTGTGAGCCACCGCTGCCGAGCCGGTCCGCGACCCCCTTGCCGAGCAGCACGGCCGCCGCGGTGAGCAGCAGCACGAGCAGAAGGGTGAGGCGTGGCCGGGCGGTGAGCGCACGGGTCGTACGACTGCTGTCCGGTGGGGTGGGCGGGGGCGAGCTGGTCATCGGAGGCGTCCTCCCTGAATCCCCGGGATGGCCTGGGGTTCCCTGGTGAGCGGGCAGGGTGCTGCGGCCTCCGATGGTCGTGACCGAGGCTAAAGCGGCGGCTGCGCGGAGCGCTCCGCGATGGGCTGTCGTTTGTCTGCCGGCCCGTCGTGGCTGGTCGCGCCCACGCGGCGGAGCCGCATATCGATACAGCCCCGCGCCCCTTCAGGGCGCGATAGCGCCCGACGCGCTGAGATACGCGCGCCAGCCCCCGTACGACGTGATGTCCGCCGCCCCGTCGAGCGCGCCCGGCTCGCACAGGAAACCGGGGACGTGGCTGCCGTCGGCCAGTTCGACGCTGCCCAGCGCCATCGGGCGGGGGAGTGCGGCCAGCAGGCGGCCCAGGCCTTCGGCCGGGAGGCGCCACACCTCGGTTTCGACGGCGGCGCCGGCTTCGCTGACGTGGACGAGGCCCGGCTTGGGCGGGGTGGTCGCGAGTGCGTGCAGGCGGTAGACGGGGGCGGTGGTGGTCGTACGGTCCAACCGGGCGCCCAGCGCGAGGAGTTGCGGGTTCAGGGGCTGGCCCGACAGATGGGCGCCGACGACCGCGAGCCGGATTTCCGGCTGCAGCAGCCCGGCGATCCGCGCCAGCCGCTCGTCGGTGAACGCCGGGCCGATCAGCATCACGCCGAAGGGGAGGCCGTTCACCTCGCCCGCCGGGACGGCCACCGCCGCCAGGTCGAACAGGTTGGTGGAGTTGGTGAAGCGGCCCAGGCGGGCGTTGGCACCCCGGGGATCGGCGGCGACCTCGGCGAGGGTGGGGTGGCCGGGTGTGGTGGGCAGCAACAGGGCGTCCGCGTCGGCGAGTTCGGCTTCGGCCTGGGCACGCAGGGCAGCGAGCCGCTCCTGGTCCGCGTAGAGCTGGTGGGCCGGGATGTCGCGGGCGCGGGTGATGATGCCGGCGACGGTGGGATCGAGACCGGCGCCGCCTTCGGAGAGCAACTTGTCGATAAAACTCCCCACGGCGGTGTAGCGCTCGGCCACGAAGGCGCCCTCGTAGAGCATCGCGGCGGCTTCCGTGAAGGGGGTGAGGTCGATCGTCCGCACCTCCGCGCCTGCCTCGACGACCTGCCGTACGGCCGCCTCGTACGCCTCCGCCCAGCCCGGATCCAGCTCGCCGAGCTGCCGCGGCGAGGCGACCGCGATCCGCCAGGGGCCCGGCGGGCGTTGGGGGAGCTGCTGGGGCAGCGTGGTCATGTACGACATCGCGTGCTCGGCTTCCGGGAGCGTCCGCGCGAGCACCGTCACGCAGTCGAGCGAGGCACACGCCGGGACGACCCCCTCCGTCGGGACCAGGCCACGGGTGGGTTTGAGGCCGACGATGCCGTTGAAGGCGGCCGGCACCCGGCCCGAGCCCGCGGTGTCCGTGCCGAGGGCGAAGTCGACCAAGCCCAGCGCCACGGCGACCGCCGATCCGGAACTGGAACCGCCGCTGATCCGCGCCGGGTCGTACGCATGGCGCACGGCGCCGTAGGGGGAGCGGGTGCCCACCAGGCCCGTCGCGAACTGGTCCAGGTTCGTGGTGCCCAGGACCAGCGCACCGGCCGCACGCAGCCGGGCGACCACCGGAGCGTCCGCCTCCGGCCGGTAGGCGTACGACGGACAGCCCGCCGTGGTCGGCAGCCCGGCCACGTCGATGTTGCCCTTGGCGGCGAAGAGGCGCCCCGCGAGAGGCAGCCGCTCACCGCGGGCCACCCGTGCGTCGAGCGCGGCGGCCTCCGCCTCGGCCTCCTCCCGTGGCCGCAGGTCGATCCAGATCTCGGGGCGGTCCACGGCCTCGATACGGGCGTAGGCGGCGCGAACACGGGACATGACGGTCGGCATTGCTTGTGCTCCTCAGTCTGCTGAGGGCGCGAGGACGACCAGGGCCGTCCCGGCCTCCACCTGGTCCCCGGGCCCGACCAGGATCTCGGTCACCACGCCGTCGACCGGCGCGTGCACCCTGGACTCCATCTTCATCGCCTCCAGCGCGAGCAGCGGCTGCCCGGCGCTCACCTCGTCTCCCTGCCCGACGTTCAACTGCCAGACGGACGCGGCGAATTCGGCCTCTATGAGTCGGCCGCCCGCCGGCACCCGCACCTCGGCCGCCGGTGCCGCGGGCGCCACCGCGGTCTGAGCCCGCGTGAACTCGCCCGCCGCCTCCCACGCGTCCCGCTCCGCCGCGAACGCGGCACCCTGCCGGGCCCGGAACTCGGCAATGGACGCGGCGTTCTCGGCGAGGAAGGCCTGGTACTCGGCGAGTGAGAAGGTGCCCTCCTCGATGCGTGGCACAAAGCGCCCGGACTTGATGTCGGCTCGCAGCTCCAGCAGCTCCTGGGCACCCACCGGATACCACTTGATCCGGTCGAAGAACCGCAGCAGCCACGGCGACCCCGGCTCGAACGCACCGCGCTGCTGCCACGGCGACCACACCTGGGTCGTACGGCCCACGAACTGATAGCCGCCCGGGCCCTCCATGCCGTAGATGCACAGATACGCCCCGCCGATGCCGACCGAGTTCTCGGCGGTCCAGGTGCGCGCCGGGTTGTATTTCGTCGTCACCAGCCGGTGCCGTGGGTCGAGCGGGGTCGCCACGGGCGCGCCCAGATAGACGTCTCCCAGGCCGAGTACGAGGTACTCCGCGTCGAACACCGTGCGGTACACGTCCGCCACCGAGTCGAGTCCGTTGACGCGGCGGATGAACTCGATGTTCCACGGGCACCAGGGCGCGTCGTCGCGCACGCCCGCCATATAGCGGGCGATGGCCTCGCGGGTCGCCGGGTCGTCCCAGGAGAGGGGGAGGTGGACGGTGCGGGAGGGGACGACGAGTTCGTCGGAGGGCGGGAGCGAGGAGACCGTTTCCCTTACGGCGGCGAGGAGTTCGTGCTGGGGGAGCCGTCGCGGGTCGGTCCGGATCTGGAGGGAGCGGATGCCCGGTGTGAGGTCCGTGATCCCGTCGAGGGATTCCTCGGCGATCGCTTCCATCAGCGCGTGGACGCGCATGCGCAGGGCGAGGTCCAGCTGCATCGGCCCGAACTCGACGAGCAGGCTGTCGTCGCCGCTTCTGTGGAATGTCACATCGCGGTCCCGCGCCAGCACCCCACCGTCCACGATCTCCGCCCGCCCCGCCCCGTCCACATCCACCGGCACGAACCGCACCGTATCGCCCGGCCGCAGCTGCCCCAGCTTCCACCGCTCCGCGCTCAGCACCACGGCCGGGCACACGAACCCGCCGAGCGAAGGCCCGTCCGGACCCAGCAGCACGGGCATGTCGCCCGTGTAGTCGACGGAGCCGACGGAGTACGGCGTGTCATGGATGTTGGACGGATGCAGGCCCGCCTCACCGCCGTCCGTGCGGGCCCAGCGCGGCTTCGGACCGACCAGCCGCACACCCGTCCGCGCCGAGTTGAAGTGCACCTTCCAGCCGGCCGCGTAGAAGTCCCGGATGTCCTCCTCGGTGAAGAACTCCGGTGCCGCATGCGGGCCTTCGACCGCACCGACGTGCCATACGGTGCCGAAGGCGGGGCGGTCGTCGAGCGGTACGGGCGTGCCGTCCGCGACCGTCCCCCCGTGCAGCACATCGCCCGTCCGCAGCTCCCGGCCCCCGTGCCCGCCGAACCGGCCCAGCGTGAACGTGCTCGCGCTGCCCAGGAACCCGGGCACGTCCAGACCGCCCGCGAACAGCACATACGTCCGCAGACCGTGCTCCGTAGGGGCCCCGACCTCCAGTACGGCCCCCGCCGGCACCGTCACCGGCTCCCACGGCGCGACCGGCGCACCGTCGACGGTCACCGGCGCGGGAGCACCCGTCACGCACACGGTCGTCGGCTGCGTGAACCTCAACGCCGGTCCCTGGAGGGTGCATTCGAGCCCGGGCGCGCTCTCGGGGTTGCCCAGCGCCCGGTTGCCCAGCCGGAACGACCGGTCGTCCATCGGGCCGCTCGGCGGCACGCCGACCTGCCAGTAGCCGGTGCGGCCCGGCCAGTCCTGCACCGTGGTGAGCAGCCCGCCGGAGACGACCTCGATGCGCGGGGTCGGATCGCTCACCCGCGTGAGGGCGGCCGTCGAGTGCAGGGCCGCACCGAACTCCCGGTCCGCGAGCGCCGCCCGCACCAGTCCCAGGTTGGTCTCGATGCCGTCGACCCGTGTGCGGGCCAGCGCCGCGTCGAGCCGCCGCAGAGCATGCTCCCGGTCCGGGCCGTACGCGATGACCTTCGCCAGCAGGGGGTCGTACGCCGTCGTCACCTCCGTACCCGTCTCCACCCAGCCGTCCACCCGCACACCCGGCGGGAACTCGACCCGCGTCAACAGGCCCGCGCCGGGCCGGTGTTCACGGCTCGGATCCTCCGCGTACAGGCGTGCCTCGACGGCGTGACCGCGCGGCGCGCCCGGGTCGCGTACGACGTCGTTCTCGCCGCGGGCCAGCCGCAGCATCCAGGCGACCAGGTCGACGCCGTAGATCTCCTCGGTGACCGGGTGCTCGACCTGGAGGCGCGTGTTGACCTCCAGGAAGCAGGCCTCCTCGCGGGCGGCGTCGTAGACGAACTCGACGGTTCCGGCGGAGCGGTAGCCGACCGAGGCGCACAAGTCGCGGGCGCTGGAGGCCAGTTGGTCGCGCACATGGTCCGGCAGCCCGGGCGCCGGCGCCTCCTCCAGCACCTTCTGGTTGCGTCGCTGGAGCGAGCAGTCCCGGTCGCCGAAGGTGACGACCTTCCCCGCGCCGTCGCCGAAGACCTGCACCTCGACATGGCGGGCGTTCTCGACGAGCCGTTCCAGGAAGACACCGGCGGAGGAGAAGGACGCGGCGGCCACGCGCTGCACCCGCTCCCAGGCCTCGGCCAGTTCACCGGCGGACCGACAGGCCGACATACCGATACCGCCGCCCCCGCCGGTCGCCTTGAGCACGACCGGATAACCGATCGCCCGGGCTGCCTCCAAGGCCTCCTCGACCGAGCCCAGCAGCCCCGTCCCCGGCGCCAGCGGCACCCCCGCGGCCTGCGCCGCCGCCCGTGCCGTGTGCTTCGCGCCGAACAGCTCCAGCTGCTTTGGCGTCGGGCCCACGAACACGATCCCGGCGTCCTCGCAGCGCCGCGCGAAGGCCGCGTCCTCGGACAGGAAGCCGTACCCGGGATGGATCGCGCCCGCGCCGGTGTCCTTGGCGGCCTTCAGCACCAGGTCCACATCGAGGTACGACTCCTTCGCGGGCGCCGGGCCCAGCCGTACCGCCTGGTCGGCCAGCCGGACGTGCGGTGCCGAGCGGTCCGGGTCGGAGTACACGGCGATGGTGCGCAGACCGAGTTCGCGGGCCGTGCGGATGATCCGTACGGCGATCTCGCCGCGGTTGGCGACCAGCAGCGTCTCGAAGCTCACGCGGGCTCCCCGATCGTCATCTCCACCGCCGTCGGAGCGAAGCCGTTGCAAGGGTTGTTGATCTGCGGGCAGTTGGAGACGAGGACCAGCACATCGCGTTCGGCGCGGAGGGTGAGGGAGAGGCCGGGTGCCGAGATGCCGTCGACGATGCCGAGGGTGCCGTCCTTCTCGACCGGCACGTTCATGTACCAGTTGATGTTGGAGACCAGATCCCGCTTGCCCAGCCCGTACTTCGAGCCCTCCGCCAGGAAGTTGTCCACGCACGCGTGCTGCGACCAGGTGTGGTGGCCGTACCGGAGCGTGTTCGACTCCTTGGAGCAGGCGCCACCGACCGTGTCGTGCCGGCCCACGTCGTCGGCGACCACGGTCATGAGCGGCGTGTGCTCGTTGGACATCAGCACACTGCCGGTGGTGAGAAAGATGTTGCCCTGTGCGTGGATCGTGTCGGGCGCGCTGTAGCGGACCGACGTGTCGTGGGCGTCGTACACCAGGAAGTCGACGGCCTGGTTGCCGTGCAGGTCGGTGATGGTGAGTGTCTCGCCTGTCCGGACGACCGACGACCAGGCGGCGCGTGCGGGAACGACGGTCTTCATGCGAGCCCCCTCGCGGCAAGGAATTCGGCGGTGTTGAGGAAGGCGCGGCGGCCCTCGGGGGAGGCGTCCCACAGAGGGTCGCCGGCCTTGGTCGGCTCGGCGCGCCAGGCGAGCACCTCCAGCGGGGTGCTGACGTAGTCGTCCCGCGGGTCGACCGGATGGGGCACGTTGGCGATCAGCACCGTGACGTCCTGCTCGGCGCGCAGCGTCACCCTGCCGCCCGGGCCGGCCGAGCCGGTGAAGTCCAGGGCGCCGTCCTCGCGCACCTCCACGCCCTGGAAGAACGACAGCGACGGCGGCAGGTCGCGCGGTTCGAGGCCGTGCTTCGCGGCGGCCAGCTTGAACAGCTCACGTCCGGCCGGTGAGCCGGACTGCGGGGCACCGTCGCCGTACCGCTCGGTGTTGCGTACGAGGGTGGAGGTGCCGCAGAGCGCGTCGTGCCGCCCGGAGGTGTCGGCGATCAGCGAGGCGAGGACGCGGCCCTGGTCGGAGAGGAGTAGCAGGCCCTCGCCGAGGTAGGCGTTCCACTGGACCTTGACCGTGTCGGCGACGTTCAGCCGCTCCCACGGCCGGTCGGCGACGTACAGCAGCAGATGCGCGCAGGCGTCGCCGCGCAGGTCGGTCAGGAGCAGCTCGGTGCCGCGGGCCAGCGCCCGGTGTGTGTAGTTGCCGCCCGCCACCGTCTCCGCCCACACCAGCCGGCCCGCCTCGCGAGGCGGCTCGGGCCAGTCGGTGGCCGGGACGACAGGCATGGCCTCGGTACGCGTGCCCTCCTGGGCGCGCGCATGCGCACGGGCTCCGTAAGTGGTCGCTGTTGCCTTCCCTGCTGTCATCGCGGACCTCCGGCTCCGGTGTCTTTGATTTCTGTCGCTCGACAGAAATTAGGCACGGGGCGCGTCACCGGCATTGCCCGGGTGCTTCCGCCCAGTTACCGATTCCTCACAGAGATCGCGACCTGCGTCAATATGCGAGGATCGGCGGATGGGCACGAGCAGGGGACGACGCGTCGGCAGACCGCGGGCCGAGCGGCGGCCCGACAGCGGGCTCGAGCCGCGTGACGAACTCCTCGCCGCCGCCGCCGAGTTGTTCACCATGCGCGGCTACGCGGCCACCACCACCCGGGCCGTCGCCGAGCGTGCGGGCATGCGGCAGGCGTCCATGTACCACTACGTCTCCGGCAAGGAAGAACTGCTCGCCGCGCTCCTGGAGTCCACGGTCGCCCCGTCGCTGACTTACGCGCGGGAACTGCTCGCCGACGACACCACCCCGGCCGAGGATCGGCTCTGGGAGCTGTGCCGCGCCGACGTGGAGCTGCTGTGCGGCGGCCCGCACAATCTCGGCGGCCTGTATCTGCTGCCGGAGGTGCGGGCCGAGCGGTTCGCCGGTTTCCATGCCGTTCGCGCCGAACTCAAGGACGCCTACCGGCAGTTGCTCGCCGCCACGGACGTCGGCGGCCAACTCGCCAAGACTGAGCTCGAATTGCGGACGGATCTGCTGTTCGGGCTGATCGAAGGCGTCATCCTGGTCCACCGCTCCGAACCCGAGCGTCCCGTTTCGGTGTTCGCCGAGGCCGCGGCGGACGCGGCGCTGCGGATCGCCGGAATCTGAGCGCCGCCCACGGAAGCCGATCTTCACCCGTCACGGTGAGTGTTCTTCGTACGGCCGTACGTGGTGACGCATCGTGTGCGAATGATCTCTGAGCGTGTAAATGGGGCCGAGATTACTCCTGTCCCGCGCCCCATTTCAGGTGCTTGCTGAATATGACACAGCGATGATCCGGTCGGACTAAGCTCGCCCGCAGCGCACCGAGTTGGCACATATTCGTGCGCTTGTTCCCAAACATGCAGAAGATCCTGACAACTCCAAGACGTACCCCCTGCAAGCTCCCCCGACACCCCGCCGATTCGTTTCAGAGGGCCTACATGGTGAGCGTTCACACTCCTCCCGCCTCTCCACCTCGTCGACGTGAACTGCCCTACGCGCGCGTGCTGTTGTTGCCCGCCATAGTGATGGCCGCGGCGACCGGAGCCGCCGTCGCCCTGGTGACCGGGCCGGCCCGGACGGCCGTCGGCTGGTGCGGCGCCGTCGCCACGCTGCTGGTGATCGCGACGGCAGCCGAAGCGGTGCGCCGCGGCCGTGCCTTGCGGGACGTGCGGGCCGAGCACGCCCGTCACACCGCGCATCTGGAACGGCGTATCGCCGCCCACGACGAGGAGATGACCCGCCTCGCCACGGAGATCACGCCCGCCGCGATCCATCGGCTGCGCTGTGGCGTTTCCTCCTATGAGGTGATGCGGGACCTCGCAGGGACGGACCCGTCCGGTGCCCAACTCTCCCGGGTGCAGCTGGGGTTGGTGGAGTCGATGCTCGACATCGTCGACCACGAGGAAGCCCTGCGCGACTCCGCCCAGCGCTCCTTCGTCGACATCGCCCGCCGCGTCCAGGCGATCGTTCACCAACAGGCCGTGGAACTGCGGGAGATGGAGGAGGACCACGGCCGCAACCCCGAGGTCTTCGACGACCTGCTGCGCATCGACCACGGCACCATGCTGATCGGCCGCCTCGCCGACTCCATCTCCGTGCTCGGTGGTGGCCGCCCCGGCCGCCAGTGGCCCGAACCCGTTCCGCTGTACAGCGTGCTGCGTGGTGCGATGTCCCGGATCCTGGAGTACCGCCGCATCAGCCTGGACTCCATCGCCCAGGTCAACATCGCCGGCATCTCCGTCGAGCCGGTCATCCACGCCGCGGCCGAACTCCTCGACAACGCCACGCGCTACTCGCCGCCGCAGAGCAAGGTGCACGTCACCGCCACCGAGGTGCAGACCGGTGTCGCGATCGAGATCGAGGACGCCGGTGTCAGCCTCAGCGAGGAGGCCCGCGCCAAGGTCGAGGGCATGCTCGAGCGCGCCCAGCAGGGCACCGACCTCCAGGACCTCGGCGAGTCCCCGCGCCTGGGCCTGGCTGTCGTCGGCCGCCTCTGCACGGCCTACAGCATGCGGGTCTCGCTGCGGTCCTCCGCCTACGGCGGCGTCCGCGCCATCCTCGTGGTGCCGCGCGAGATGATGACCACCGACCCCGCGCCCGGACTCGCCCACGGCATCGGCGCCGGATCGGCGCCCAAGGCCGAGGGCCCCGATGTGCTCGAAGGTCCCAAGCGCGCCCCCAAGAAGCGGCGCCCCACCAGCCCGAAGATCCCCGCAGGGGTCTCCATGGAGGACGACGTCCCCGTCGTCACCGAATGGACCGCAGGCGGGCTGCCCCAGCGCCGCAGCCGGGTCAAGACCCCGCTCAGCAAGCGGCTCGCCGAGCAGGCGGCCATCGAGCAGGCCGAACGGGAGGGCCGTCCGACCATCTGGTCGACACCCAAGTCCGAGCCCGAGCCCGAGCCCGAGCCGGATGAGGACGAGTCCGTTCCCGGAGCCTGGGTCGAGGCGTTCTGGGAGGGACTCAAGGGCAAGCCCGACCCGCTCACACTCAAACCGCGAACCCAACCGGCCCGCCCCGAGGCCGACGACGAGGGGGACCTCAAGTGATCCAGCAGCGCGCCAACTTCGACTGGATGCTCAAGGAGCTCCACGACGGCGTACCGGGCATCCAGATGATCGTGGTGCTCTCCGCCGACGGACTGCGCATCGCCCGCTACGGTGGCGACCCGGACACCGCCGACCGCGTCGCCGCGGCCTGCGCCGGCCTGCAGAGTCTGGCGAGCGCCGTCGCCTCGGAGATCCCGAACAGCGACGGCACGATGAAGATGGTCCTCATCGAGATCAAAGGCGGCTACTTCTATTTGATGGCCGCCGGTTCCAACGCCTATCTCGCCGTGCTCTCCGACACGTTCGCCGAACCCGGCCGCATGAGCAACCGTATGTCCGACCTCGTCGCCCGCATCGGCGCCCATCTCACCAGTCCGCCCCGGCGCAACGGGCAGACCGTATGAGTCCTCCGCAACGCCAGCGGCGATACCCCAAGGAACAACCGCCTCCACCGCCCGCCAAGCCCGGGAACCAGAAGAAGCCGGAACGGCTCTTCGTGGTGGCCGGCCCGGACGGCGGCGAGCGTGACGCGGACATCGACCTCGTCACCTTAATCGTGGCGCGCGCCGACCCCCCGCCTTCCGCCACGCCGGAACAGTCGGCGTTGCTCCGGCTCTGTGCCGCCCCTCTGTCCGTGGCCGAGCTCTCGGCCTATCTCAACCTGCCGTTCAGCATGATGACGGTCCTGCTCACCGACATGCTGACGGCCGGACTGGTGACGGCGCGCGCCCCGATCGTGCGCCAGGCCGTCGCCGACCGTTCAATTCTCGAAGCGGTGATGCATGGACTTCAAAAGCTCTGACATCATCCCCGGTCCACGGACCGAGGACCAGCTGCCGCACACGGCCGAGGCCGCGGTCAAGATCGTGATCGTGGGCGGGTTCGGCGTCGGCAAGACGACCATGGTCGGCTCGGTCAGCGAGATCAGGCCACTGACCACCGAAGAGACCATGACGCAGGCCGGCGTCGGCATCGACGACAACTTCGGCTCGGAATCCAAGACGGCCACCACCGTCGCGATGGACTTCGGCCGCATCAGCATCACCGATCAGCTCGTGCTGTACCTCTTCGGCACCCCCGGCCAGCAACGCTTCTGGTTCCTGTGGAACGGGTTGTTCGAGGGTGCGCTGGGCGCGGTCGTGCTGGTCGACACCCGCCGCCTCGAGGTCAGCTTCGACGTCATAGGGCGACTGGAGGAGTGCGGAGTGCCCTTCGTGGTGGCCATCAACAGCTTCCCGGACGCGCCCCGTTACCCCATCTCCGAACTCCGTACGGCACTCGACCTGCCCGAGGAGATCCCCATCGTCGAGTGCGACGCACGCCGCCGGGCCTCCAGCCGCGACGTCCTGATGACCCTGATGCACTTCCTGCATGCGCTGGCGACCGCGAAGGCCCCTGCGTGACCCACGCAACGGTCGAGCCGTACGGCCGCCGTACCCCGTCCCCGAACCGTGCGTGCGGCTCACGTTCCATGAGCCGCACGCACGACCTCCCCCACGTTCCCGGCTTCGCCGAACCGCCTGAACCCGGGGACCCCATCACCTCCTGTACACCGGAATCACTTCAGCTTCGGAGCGACCATCGTGACGCCTGAACCTCTCTCCCCGACTGGTACGGACGAGCCCACGGCCACCCCGCCCCCCGGCTGCCCTGCACACGGCATCGGCCCCGGCGGGCTGCGCCGGCTGTACGGCCCCGAGGCGGAGGACCTGGAAGCCGTGTACGAGAAGCTCCGTGCCGAGCACGGCCCCGTGGCTCCAGCACTACTGCACGAGGACGTGCCGATCTGGGTGGTCCTCGGCCACAGCGAGAACATGCACATGGTGCGCACGCCCTCGCAGTACAGCCGTGACACCCGGTTGTGGACCTCGCTGCAGGACGGCACCGTCAGGCCCGATCACCCGCTCATGCCGCACCTCGCCTGGCAGCCCATCTGCTGCCACGCCGAGGGCGACGAGCACCTGCGGCTGCGTGGCGCGGTCACCGGCGCCATGTCGACCATCGACCACCGCCGTATCCGCCGCCACATCAACCGCGCGACCCAGGACCTCGTCAACAAGTTCTGCGAGGAGGGCAAGGCCGACCTGGTAAGCCAGTTCGCCGAGCGTCTGCCGATGATGGTGATGTGCGAGATCCTCGGTATGCCCGAGGAGTACAACGACCGGATCGTGGAGGCCGCCCGCGACCTGCCCAAGGGCACCGAGACCGCCATCGCCAGCAACGCGTACATCATGGACGTCCTGATGCGGCTCACCGCCCGCCGTCGTGCCGAACCCAAGGACGACTTCACCAGCCACCTCATCAATCATCCGGCGCGGCTGACCGACGAGGAGGTCAGCCAGCACCTGCGCGTCGTCCTGATCGTCGCGTACGAGGCCACCGCCAACCTCCTTGCCAACGTACTGCGAGTGGTGCTCACCGACCCGCGATTCCGTGCCCAGCTCAGCGGCGGCCAGATGACGGTGCCCCAGGCGGTCGAGCAGTCCCTATGGGACGAGCCGCCCTTCAGCACCCTCTTGGGCTACTTCGCCAAGCAGGAGACCGAGCTGGGCGGTCAGCGCATCCGCAGAGGCGACGGCCTCCTCATGGGAATTGAACCGGGCAACGTCGACCCGCGCGTCCGTCCCGACCCCACGGTCAACATGCAGGGCAACCGCTCCCACCTCGCCTTCAGCGGCGGTCCCCACGAATGCCCGGGCCAGGACATCGGCCGCGCCATCGCCGACGTCGGCGTCGACGCGCTGCTGACGCGCCTTCCCGACGTCGAACTCGCCTGCGAGGAGCACGAACTGCGCTGGCGGGCGTCCATCTCGAACCGGCACCTGGTGGAACTGCCCGTGGAGTTCGCGCCCAAGCCCCAGCAGGACGTTATGGCGCTCCCCGCACATCCGGTGCAGTCACAGCGCCCCAGCAACTGGCAGTTCAGCACGCCACAGCCGCAGACGGCTGCTCCGGAACCCCCCGCTCCGGTGCCCTCCGCTCCGACGCCGACGCCGGCGCCCGAGCCGGCCGATCAGCCGGGGGTGTTCCGGCGCCTCCTGCGCTGGTGGCGCGGCGACTGAACCGACTGGCCACCGGGGCTACCCGTCCCACTCGTCGTACGACGACCAGGCCCGCAGCACACGCGGGCTGACGAACCGGTGCTCGCACCCCGTGATCGGATCGGTGAACTCCAGCACCCGCGCGAGCAGTTGGAGCGGACGCCGGAAGTCACCGGCCGCCACGGGGCCGGTCACCACCGGATAGAGGGGATCGCCGAGGATCGGCACCCCAAGGGCGCTCATGTGCACCCTCAGCTGGTGCGTCTGCCCGGTACGCGGTGTCAACCTGTACCGGGCACGCCCGTTCCGGTGCTCCAGCAACTCGACCCGGCTGACGGCGTTGGGCGTGCCCACGATCTCGCGGGCCGCCACCACCCCGCGCTCCTTGACGATCCGGCTGCGCAGGGTGACTGGCAGGTCCAGTGCGAGGTCGTACGGGGCCACCGCCTCGTACTCCTTCGCCACCCGCTTGTCACGGAACAGCGACTGGTACGCGCCGCGCTCCTCGGGCCGCACGGTGAACAGCACCAGCCCGGCCGTCAGCCGGTCCAGCCGGTGCGCCGCGCTCAGCGTCGGGACGCCCAGCTCCCGCCGCAGTCGCGCCAGGGCCGTCTCGGCGACATGGCTGCCGCGCGGCGTGGTGGCCAGGAAGTGTGGTTTGTCGGCCACCACCACGTGCTCGTCCCGGTACACGACGTCGACCGCGAACGGTACCCGTTCCTCGTCGGCCAGCTCCCGGTGGAACCACACAAACATCCCCGGCACGTACGCCATGTCCCTGGATACCGGACGCCCGGTGGCGTCCACGATCCGCCCCGCGTCCAGCATCTCGTCGATCACCCTGGCCCCGGCCGCAAGCCGCGCCACGAGATGATCCCGCACGGTCGTCCACGCGTCCCCGCTCGGCAACCGCACCCGCACCGGATCCACCCCGTTGCGCTGCGGCAGGGGAGAGGGCGGGGGCGGGCTACGGCGTCTCATCACGATCAAGTCTATGAAGGGCACCGACAGCGAGGCGACGAGGCGGTGTCAGCCCGGCAAAGAACCGTGAGCCCAGCCGGGACAGCCAATGCCGGAACGCTGCCAGGATCCTTGATGTCCCGGCGATGAGAGCAAGGACTTGTCTCGTTTCGGTGGGGCGTATGCGGGTGTGAAGCGAGATGCGCGTCCTGTGGAAGTACGCAGTGCGGGTCTTCTTCGGGGGCGCACTGCGTGGGCCGTGTACGCATCAAGTACGTACATGCGTGCGCCTCCCGCCATGGGCTTACGCCTGGCACACTGTAGAACTCGTCCAAGTCGTACAAGCGGCCTTGGCGCGGCGTGCTCTTCCTGTCGGCCGAGCGCGTGGGGTGATGTCTGTGGATCAGAGACCAACTGCGGGACAGGCGTTGTCGGAGTCGTGCGTTCCAACCGCGGTGAAGGCATTGCCGACGGAGCGGCTTGTCGGACTGGCAGGCGAGATCCGCGAGTTTCTGGTGGCCAAGGTGTGCGCCGTGGGCGAGATCGCCCGTTTCAACGGTGCCAGGTACACGATCGAACGCCCTCCTGCACATCGGCGCCGTCCTGGCCGGCGTCGACCCAAGCCTCCTCGACACCCTCACCGCCTACGCGCTGACCCTGGGCGAGGCCTTCCAACTGCGCGAAGGGTTGCTCGGCGTTTTCGGGGACCCGGACGTCACCGCACGTCCCGCCTGGACGATCTGCGCGACGTCAGACCACGGCCCCGCTCGCCCTCGCCCTGCGGTAGGCGGCCACCGCCCCACGCGGACGCGTTGCGCCGCCTGGTCTGCCGCGCGGAGCTGACCTAGGCTGACGCCGCCCACATCCGCGCACTCCCCACCGCCACCGGGCCTGCCCACGTCGAGGACATGATTGCCCGAAGCAGCGACGCCGTCCTGGCCCTCCTCAACACCCCCACGTCCCTGTCCCCGGCCACCGTCCCGGGCCTGTAGCGGCCTGGTGGACACGACCACACGGAGGGGCGCATGACCCCACCCAGCGTACGTGTATTGCCGGCCGTCCTCTGCGGTTTCTGCGCCGGCGTCGTCCGCGCCATCCAGACCGCGGAGCGGGACCTGAAACGATACGGGCGGCCCGAACGCGCTGTCGTTTTCTCCGCCCATGGTGTCGCTCCGGTGGTCCGCGTCCGCGACCTGTCCAAAGTCGTCCGGCTTTCCCGGACAACGCTGTCGGTCGACAGAACGCCGGTACTCCCACGGCGATGGTCACTCTTGGCCTGCCCTACCGCTTTCTGCCCTCCGACAGCCCGCTCAAGTGCACCTGTGAACGCCCCCCGACGTATCGGTGCGGCCCTCGCCGGCACTTCCACCGAACTGCTCGATGCCCTTGCGCCTGCGCCTGGCCACTGCGTGGGAGCTTTCGACAACACATGCAACAGGGGAAAGACATGTCACAGGAAATTCAATTCTCGATTCCGTTTCCGGCTCGTACCAGCCCGGACCGAAAGCGCTGCCATGCCCGCGGGTGCGCATGGATGCGGGATGACGGCCTGGTGAGTGGGCCCGGGGCGCTGGAAGCGTTCCTCCGCACGGTGGATCACATCGGGCTGGCGAGTCTCACCTACCCTTACGCGGTGGGCGCGGCGCTGGATCTGGCCTCCGACACGCTGGGGCTGGCATTCGTGATGGACGACCAGCTGTCAGGGCCGGGAGAGCGGGCACCGGGCCTGGTCGCCAGGATCATCGAGGACATGACGGCCGTCACGAGGCCCGCGCAAGGAACTTCCGCCCCCGCAGCGCCCGCCTGGAGCAGGCCTTTACGCCGCCCTACGCCGTTCGTCCGGGTCTGGCTTCGTCTGTGGCAAGAGCTGTGCGAGGGCATGACGCACGACTGGCAGGCACGATCGGCCCGGAACTGGGCAGACTTCTTCGCCACCTTCCCGCTGGAGGATCACAACCACCGCAACGGCATCATCCTCGACATCGACAGTTACCGCGCTCTGCGCTGCATCAGCGTGGGGGTGGAGCCGTTCCTCGACATGGCCGAGCGTGTCGGCGGGTTCGAAGTGCCGGCCCGCGTACAGGACAGCGCGTGGATGAGGCGGTTGAGGTACACAGCATCCGACGTGATCGCCGTGGTGAACGACGTCCACGGGGTGGAGCGGGAGGAGTCGCATCGTGACACGCACAACCTCGTCCTGCTGCTGGAGCACCATGGGAAGCTGCGCCGCGACGAGGCGATCGACGAAGCGGTGCGAATATTCGACCGGCAACTGGCCGACTTCACCAGCCTGTACGCGCAGGTACCTCGGCTGTGTGCCCCGCTGGACCTGACCGGACGGGAACGTGACGCCGTGGCGAGGTTCACCGAAGCCCTGGGTACCTGGATATCCGGCAGTTACGCGTGGAGCGTGGGTACCAACCGCTATGCGCTTCCGGCTGCGCAGAGTGCGTAGGGGGGAGGAAGAGCCCATGGCCACCAACTTCGTCACCGGGACGGCCCCCAGGGCGCTGCCCCTTGTGGGGCATGCGCTCCAGCTGATGCGGCGGCCGGTCGAGTTCCTCGATTCGCTGCCCGTTTACGGCGACCTGGTCGAGATCCGGATCGGCCCAACCCGCGCGTACGTACCCTGCCATCCCGAACTGCTGCGGCAAGTCCTCATGGAGGACCGCGTCTTCGACAAGGGCGGCGCGCTCTTCGACCGGCTCCGGGACATCGTCGGCAACGGACTGGGCAGCTGCCCGCACCGAGACCACCGCAGGCAGCGCCGACTGCTCCAGCCCGCCTTTCACCGGGCACGGCTTCAGCAATACGCGGAAGTGATGGAGCAGGAGAGCACCGCGCTGACCGAGTCCTGGCGTGAAGGCCAGGTCATCGATGCCTTCCCGGTGCTGTACGGCTTCGCATTGCGCGCCGCGGTCCGTACGCTGTTCACCGCCCACGTCGACGACGGCGCCGTGGACAGCATCCAGCGTTCCTTCGAGACCGCGCTCGGCGGGCTCTTCCAACGCATGTTCCTGCCGAGGGCGTGGCAGCGACTGCCTCTGCCCGCGAACCACCGCTACGAGCGGGCACTTGATCACCTGCACGGCACGGTGGACCGCATCATGGCGGACTACCGGCGCGGCGGCAGGGACCACGGAGATCTGCTCTCGATGCTGGTGTCCGCCCGCGACGAGGGTGGCGGAGCGGGTCTGACCGACGACGAGGTTCACGACCAGGTCATCACCATGCTGTTCGGCGGATCCGAGACCGTTGCCGCGAACCTGACCTGGACCCTGTACCTGATGTCCAAGCACCCGGAGGCCGTCCGCAAAGTCCACGAAGAGACCGACGCAGTGCTCGGAGGGCGCCCGGCAGGCTGGAGCGACCTGCCCGAACTGCCTTTTACCAACCGGATGATCACCGAATCCCTCCGGTTGTATCCGCCCGCGTGGCTGTACACGAGAATCACCGCATCGCAGGTGGAACTGGCCGGTCGGCGCCTGGAGCCGGGGACGACGCTGGTGATCAGCCCGCCGGTAGTGCACCGCCAGGCGGCGGTTCACGCCGACCCGACGGGCTTCACTCCGGACCGTTGGCTGCCGGACCGCGCCGCCGATCTGCCCCGCGGGTCGTTCGCCACCTTCGGTGCCGGCGCCCGCAAGTGCATAGGCGATGCCTACGCCCTGGCCGAGGCGACACTGGCGCTCGCCACCATCGCGAACCGGTGGCAGGTGGAGTGCGCTCCCGGCACGGATGTCCGGCCGACCCCGTTGGCAACAGTCATGCATCCGCGCCGCCTGCATCTGAGACTGGCGCGGCGTACCACGAAGGCGTCACGCCACACCGCACAACGCGGTCCGTGCTGACAGCCCGGACAGCCGAGGGCTCCCGGCTGGGGCCGGGCGTCCTCGGCGTGCGGACCGGCGCCGGCAGCCCGCAAGAGCCCGTGAGCCCGTCGCCTCCCGAAATTCCGTTGGGCTCTACCCCCCGTTGGCAGGATGCCGTGCATGCCCTTCCTCATCGACCTCGTCCTCACCCGAGACACCCTCTCCGGCACCCCCCCCCAGCCCGCCATCGCCACCGGTGACGGCCTGGTCCTGCGCCCCTGGACGGCCACAGACGCGCCCGCCGCGCATGCCATCTTCCAGGGCCCCATTCTGCAGCAGTGGCACGCGAAGGCCGCCGATTCCGCGGAGGAGGTCGGCGGCTGGATCGAGGGTCGGCACAAGGACTGGGGGGAGGAGCGAACCGCACAGTGGGCCGTTGTGGACGCGGACTTCGACCGTCTGCTGGGCCGTGTGGCACTGCGCGAGATACGGCTCGACGAGGGCACGGCCGAAGTCGCCTACCGGACCGTCATCGAAGCCCGCGGCCAGAGCATCATCGCCCGCGCCACGACCACCCTGGCCCGCTGGGCCCTGGACGACATCGGTTTCCACCGCCTCGAGCTCATACACGCCGTCCGCAACGAGGCGTCCCGCCGCGTCGCGACCAAGATGGGCTTCGCCCTGGAGGGCACCAAGCGCAGTGCCGTCCTCCACGCGGACGGGGGGCACGACATGCACCTGCACGCGCGCGTGAAGGGCGACTGACCGGACAGGCCGGTCGTCCTAAACGGCCGTCTCCGGTACGGCCGTCGTCGACACAGCCCTGAGACCGCGGTACGCCCGGAATGCCGCGCCAACGACGACCGTGGCGCCCAGGAACAACACCGTGAACCACTGGAAGTACCAGTGCCCGCCCGCCGGGTCGTACACCGCCGCCCGTGGCCACGCCAGGTTGACCGTCATGAACAGGCCGTACAGCAGGGCGAGGGCGTTGACCGGGATGCCCCAACGGCCGAGGGAGAACAGGGGGCGGCCCTGCTCGTCGGTGCCGCCGGCCGGGAAGTCGCCGCGCAGGCGGCGCAGCAGCAGGGGGCCGGTGACCATGGCGTAGGCGAGATAGAGCATCACGATGCAGGTGGTGCCGATGGCCAGGAATGCCTCCGGGGAGCCGAAGTTGAGCAGCAGCAGGGCTGCCGCGAGGACGCCGACCACCAGGGCGGGCGCCACGGGCATGCCGGTGCGTGGGTTGACCTTCGCGAGGCGACCGGCGAAGGGCAGCTGGCCGTCGCGGGCCATGGAGAACAGCATTCGGCAGGCCGAAGTCTGGATGGCCAGGGTCGCCACGGTGATCGCCACCACCACGTCGACGAGCAGGGCCCGGCCGACGCCGTCGCCGAGGCTGCTGGTGAGGACGTAGCTCATGCCCTCGACCCCGAGCCGGCCGTCGGTGAGGCTGGGCGCGGCCAGCAGACCGCCGAGGATGATCAGGCCGCCGAGCAGGCCGGCCGAGCCGAGCGCGGTGAGGATCGTACGGGGCGCGGTGCGCCGCGGCCGGCGTGTCTCCTCGCTCATCTCGCCCGCGCTGTCGAATCCGATCATCACGTACGCCGCCGTGAACGAGCCCACCAGCAGCGCCCCCACCAGACCCGACTCGGCGGCGGTCCCGGTCTCGAAGGTGATGCCGGGGGAGCGCTCGGAGTGGGTGAACAGCAGGACGATGATGAGGACGGCGCCGATGATCTCGGCGGTGACGCCGACGCGGTTGACCAGCGACAGCACACGGTTGTCGAGGACGTTCACCAAGGTCGTCAGGGACAGCAGGAGCACGCCGAGGAGCGCCGCGTTGGCCGCGCCGCTCGCCGAGGTGGGTGCCGGGTCGTCGCCGATCAGCTGGAAGCCGGACCAGATGGCGGGCAGGACCACCTGCAGGGCGAGCGCCGCCGCGGCGACCACCACGATCTGCCCGATCACCATGATCCAGCCGGCGAACCAGCCGAAGGTGAGGTTCGACAGGCGCGACGACCACTGATAGATCGCGCCCGAGATCGGATAACGCGCCGCCAGCTCCGCGAAGCAGGCGGCCACCAGCAGCTGCCCGATCAGCACCGCCGGCCAGGCCCAGAAGAAGACGGGGCCGCCGAACGCGTACCCGAACGCGAAGAACTGGAAGACGGTCGTCAGTACGGAGATGAAGGAGAACCCGGCCGCGAACGAGGCGTACTGGCCGAGGCTGCGGTGCAGCTCCTGGCGGTAGCCGAACGCGGCGAGGGCCCGGTCGTCGGAGGACTCCAGGGGATCGGGACGTACGTCGGAGGGGGTTCCTGAGGGGGAGGCCACGGCGGCACCTGCCTTCGGCGGGGAAGGGGCGGAGTTCCTGTCGGGTGACAGAAATTAGGGGGAGCCTGTTTCGGGTGCGTCACGTCGGCATGTCCACGACGGGCCCACTTTCTCATGCCCTTGGCGTCGATCCATTCGAATCCGTTTGAAGCCTGGTTCGAGAAGCATGGGCTCACCATTCCTGACCGCCTCACTGACGATCAGCGGGAGCGGGTGCAGGCCTTCTTCCCGGTTTCCGAAGCTGAGGGGGCGCGCAGTGGACCGCCGTCTCGTCATGGACGCCGCGCTCTACAAGCTGCGCAATGGGATTTGCTGGAATGAGCTCCCCGATGAGGAGTTCGGACGCTGGCAGACCATCTACAACAACGCCAGCAGATGGCTCAAGGAGGGGATCCGGGAGAAGGCGATCCTCAGGCTGGGCGAGTATGAGGGCACCCCTCTGACGCCCGCGTACCGGCTTCCCTCCATGAAAGTGACCATTAACTTTGCTCCGCGTCCAGATGAGGAGGCCGAGGTGGATGACTCGCCTGCGCGGAGGAGTATGTGAGCGCACACTCGGCCACGTTTCCTGCTGCTCGCTGACCTTCCGTCCAGCGCCTTTACGGCGCTCTCCCACGGCACATCGCCGACTTCAACCCGCTCGACTGGGCGATGGTCGCGGGCCGTTCAGCCCTGTCCGACCACCCCGACTGGGGCGACGTACTCAGCCACGGCGGCGCGCTGCTGGCCCTGGCGGTCGCGGCGGTGTGGCTGTCGATCCGGACGTTCCGGTCCTACCAGCGGTCGGTCTGAGACCGCGAAAAGCGGCCCGCGCCATCAACGCGCGGGCCGCCCTGGTCCGTTGTCATGCGGCCGGCGCCGCACCCTCCTGCTCCGCCTCGATGCGCGCGTTCCACTCCCGCTTGGCCGCCTGCCAGCCGTCCTCGTTGTGGCCGAGCCGCCAGTAGCCGGAGATCGAGAGGTCCTCCCGCGCGATCTGCCGCTCGACCCGCAGCAGCGCGCGCAGCTCCTTCACGAAGGCCGCCTCGCCGTGCACGAACGCGTGCACCCGGCCCTCGGGGAACTCCAGCGCCCGTACGGCCTCCACCAGCGCCTCGCCGATGGGCCGGTCCCCGCGGTGCAGCCAGATGATCTCCACGTCGGAGTCCACCTTCTGCTCCTCCTCGGGGCCGGAGACCTCGACGAAGGCGAAGGTCTTGGCGCCGGCGGGCAGGGCCTCCAGAGCGCAGGCGATGGCGGGCAGCGCGCTCTCGTCACCTACGAACAGATGCCAGTCGGCGCTCGCGTCGGGGGCATAGGCGCCGCCGGGGCCCATGAACCGCACGGTCTCGCCGGGCTGCACCCGCATCGCCCAGGGCCCGGCCAGCCCCTCGTCGCCGTGAATGACGAAGTCCAGCGTCAGCTCGCGGTGCTCCGCGTCCCAGTGCCGCACGGTGTACGTGCGGGTCACCGGCCACTGCTCGCGGGGGAATTCGGCCCGGATCCGGTCCAGGTCGAAGGGCTCCGGGTAGGTCGCGCCCCCGGTCGGGAACAGGAGCTTCACATAGTGGTCGGTGCAGGTGCCCGCCGCGAAGTCCGCGAGCCCGTCGCCGCCGAGAACGACTCGCTGCATATGAGGGGTCAGCCGTTCGGTACGCACGACCTGTGCGGCATGGGGCTTCCGCGGCTTGCGGGCCGGACGTTCTGCCATGGCGGCCTCCCTGTTCCCTTAGCTTAGGTTTGCCTAAGTTAGCACTTCCCCCCAGTTAACACCTCGCGCGTGAAGAATTTCTGAGTACTTCACGCCGATATGGCATGCATCACACGACGGTGCCTGTCATGTATCAAGTGTCGTCAACAGCCGCTGCAGCGATCCGCCCAGACCCCAGCGGGCCGCGAGTTTCTCCAGCGCCGCCGGATCGCGCGGCGTACGCGGCAGGGTCGTGTCGACGTCCGGCAGTGGGACGTCGTCCGCGACCTTCACGACCGTCGGCGCCACCGCGACGTACGGCCGCGACTCGTCGAGCCGTTTGCGCTGGGACGGGGTGAGCTTCGCCTTCGGGTCGTCGACCGCGGCCATGATCCCGGCCAGGTCCCCGAACTCGGTGAGCAGCTTGGCCGCTGTCTTCTCGCCGATGCCGGGCACGCCGGGCAGGCCGTCGCTCGGGTCCCCGCGCAGCGTCGCCAGATCCGCGTACCCCCTCCCGTCGACGCCATACTTCTCGCGCAGCCACGCCTCGTCGGTGAGCTGGAGCGTGCCGACGCCCTTGAGGGGATACAGCACTCGCACCCCGCGCGCGTCGTCCACCAGCTGGTACAGGTCGCGGTCGCCGGTGACGATGTCGACCGGGCCGGTGGCGCGGGCGGTGAACGTGCCGATCACGTCGTCCGCCTCGTACCCCTCGACGCCCACGCGCGCGATGCCGAGCGCGTCCAGGACGTCCTCGATGACCGGCACCTGTGGCGAGAGCGTGTCGGGCACGACCTCCTCGTCGGGGCCGACCTCATGCTCCTCGGCCACGCGGTGCGCCTTGTACGAGGGGATCAGGTCGACCCGCCACTGCGGCCGCCAGTCGGCGTCCATGCAGGCCACCAGAGCGTCCGGACGGTGGTCCTTGACCAGACGGTCGATGAACTCCAGCAGCCCGCGCACGGCGTTCACCGGCGTGCCGTCCGGGGCCTTCACGGAGTCCGGAACGCCGAAATAGGCGCGGAAATAGAGCGAGGCGGTGTCGAGGAGCATCAGTCGTCCCATCACGGCTCGCCATCATGCCGTACGGCACCGACAGTCACCCGGATGCATCACCCATATGCCCAGCTCATTGCGTTCACGGCACATAAGTAAAGGCCTTGTGAACTGGACCACTCAAGCGTTTGACCTGCCATGGCGCGGGCAGGCGCCGCCTCGGAGCGAGGCCGGTTGCGCATTTCAACTTCTTAGCGCCGGCGCCGCCCGTTTCCTGGCCCCCGAGCAGAGAGATACGCGTGTCATCAACCCTTGAGGCAGAGCATCTGTACAAGGTGTTCGGCAGACGACCGGATCAAGCAGTCGACCGGCTCCGGCAAGGTGCCGACCGGGACGAACTGCGGGCCGACGGCACCACCGCTGCCGTGGTCGACGCGTCCTTCACCGTGGAACCCGGACAGATATTCGTTGTGATGGGCCTGTCGGGTTCAGGCAAGTCCACGTTGCTGCGCATGCTCAACGGGCTCCTGGAGCCGACTGCGGGACAGGTCCGGTTCGACGGACAGGACCTGACCGCTCTCGGCGCCCGGGAACTGCGTGAGGTCCGCGCGAACAAGATCAGCATGGTGTTCCAGCACTTCGCGCTGTTCCCGCACCGCAGTGTCCTGGAGAACGCCGCCTACGGCCTCGCCGTACAGGGAGTGCCCCGCGCCGAGCGGGAGAAGCGCGCCACCGAGGCGCTGGAGATGTGCGGCCTGGCCGGCTGGGAGAAGTCCTGGCCCGACGAGCTGTCCGGTGGTATGCAGCAGCGCGTGGGCCTGGCCCGAGCCCTGGCCACGGACGCCGATCTGCTGCTGATGGACGAGTCGTTCAGCGCGCTCGACCCGCTGATCCGCCGCGATATGCAGGACCAGCTCCTGACGCTCCAGCAGCGCCTGAAGAAGACCATCGTCTTCATCACCCACGACCTCAACGAGGCCATGCGCCTGGGCGATCGCATCGCCGTCATGCGCGACGGCAGCATCGTCCAGATCGGCACCGCCGAGGACATCCTGGTGCGCCCCGCCGACGACTACGTCGCCTCCTTCACCAAGGACGTCGACCGTTCCCGCGTCCTGACCGCGTCCTCCGTCATGGACACGGAGCTGCGCGGCGATGAGGCCGACTGTCAGTGCGCGACGGCAACGCCCGAGACGCCGTTCGCCGAACTGTGCGCCATCAGCGCCCGGCTCTCCCACCCCGTCGCCGTGCTCGACGGGAAGGGCAAGCTGGTCGGCGTCGTACCGCGCCAGCGGCTCGTCGGCTTCCTCGGTGACGAGACCGGGGCCCCCGCGCCGTGCGACTCCCCGCGCGACAAGGGCGGAGAGAAGGTGACGGCCCGTGCCTAGGATCGAGTTCGGCTCCTGGGTCAACGACGCGGTCGACTGGCTCACCACCCACCTGGGATGGCTCTTCGACTTCCTCGAAGAGGTCTTCCGCGGCGCCTACGAGGGCGTCGACTCCGTGCTGCAGGCGCCCGAGCCGCTGCTCCTCGCGGGCATCTTCGCGGTGATCGCCTTCTGGCTGCGCGGCACGCTCGCCGGCATCCTCACCTTCGCGGGATTCGCCTTCATCATCTCCCTGGAGTTGTGGGAGAACGCGATGATGACGCTGTCACTCGTCTTCGTCGCCACCGTCATCGCGCTCGTCCTCTCGGTGCCCGTGGGCATCTGGGCGGCCCGCTCGAACCGGGTCAGCGCGGTCGTACGGCCCGTGCTGGACCTGATGCAGACGCTGCCGGCGATGGTCTACCTCATCCCGGCGATCCTCTTCTTCGGCAGCGGCGCCGCCGCGGGCATCGTCGCCACCCTGATCTTCGCGCTCGCCCCCGGCGTGCGCATGACCGAGCTGGGCATCCGCCAGGTCGACAAGGAACTGGTCGAGGCCGCCGAGGCGTTCGGCACCACCCCGCGCGACACCCTGATGCGCGTCCAGTTCCCGCTGGCGCTGCCCACCGTGATGGCCGGTGTGAACCAGGTCATCATGCTCGGCCTGTCCATGGCCGCAATCGCCGGCATGGTCGGCGCCGACGGCCTCGGCGGTGACGTGAACGAGGCGATCGGCCAGCTCAACGTAGGCCTGGGCGCCGAAGCGGGCATCGCCATCGTGATCCTCGCGATCTACCTCGACCGCATGACCAGCGCGCTGGGCACCCAGGTCTCGCCGCTCGGCCGCCGGGCCGCCGCCCGGCTGCGTGCCGCGCAGGGCCTGAAGATCTGGTCGTACCGTCCCCGCCCGGCCGTCGCCGTGGTCGGCGTCGTCGTCCTCGCGCTCGTCGCGGGCGGCATGGGCGTCTTCGGCGGCGACAAGACCGAACCGGTCGCCTCCGGCACGAACGTCGGCCAGGGCAAGAAGATCAGCATCGGCTACATCCCCTGGGACGAGGGCGTCGCCTCCACCTACCTCTGGAAGGAGGTGCTGGAGCAGCGCGGCTACGAGGTGGAGACCAAGCAGTTCGAGGCCGGACCGCTCTACACCTCGCTCTCCCAGGGCGACATCGACTTCCAGACCGACTCCTGGCTGCCGGTCACGCACGAGCAGTACTGGAAGAAGTACGGCAAGCAGCTGGAGGACCTGGGCGCCTGGTACGGCCCCACCTCTCTGGAGCTGAGCGTGCCCGCCTACATGAAGGACGTCGACTCTCTCGACGACCTCAAGGGCAAGGCCGCGGAGTTCGGCGGCAAGATCACCGGCATCGAGTCCAGCGCCGGCATGATGAGCCTGCTCAAGAGCAAGGTCCTCAAGGAGTACGGCCTCGACAAGGAGTACAAGGTCGTCGACAGCTCCACGCCGGCGATGCTGGCACAGCTCAAGCGCGCCTACGCCAAGCAGGAACCGATCGTCGTCACGCTCTGGTCGCCGCACTGGGCGTACAGCGACTACAAGCTGAAGAAGCTCAAGGACCCGAAGGGCGCCTGGGGCTCGGGCGACGGCGTGCACACCCTCGCGCGCAAGGGCTTCACCCAGGAGAACCCGGTCGTCAGCCAGTGGCTGAAGAACTTCAAGCTGAGCGAGGAACAGCTCACCAGCCTGGAGTCGGAGATCAACAAGGCCGGCCAGGGCAAGCAGCAGCAAGCCGTACGCACCTGGCTGAAGTCGAACCCGGGTGTCGTCGACAAGCTGGCCCCGGTGCAGAGCACCGCGGGCCCGGCCGAGGCGAAGCGTCCCCTGGACGTGGCCTGGTTCCCCTGGGACGAGGACGTCGCCGTCACCTACCTGTGGAAGAACGTCCTGGAACGGCGCGGCTACAAGCTGAACCTCAAGCAGATGGACGTCGGCCCGGTCTACACCGGCCTGGCCTCCGGCGACCTCGATCTCAACTTCGACGCCTGGCTGCCCTACGCCCAGTCGAACTACTGGGATCAGCACAAGGACAAGCTCAACGACCTGGGCACCTGGTACGAGCCGACGTCACTGGAAGTCGCCGTCCCCTCGTATGTGAAGGGCATCGACTCCCTCGAGGACCTCAAGGGCAAGGCCGGCACCTTCGACGGGAAGATCATCGGCATCGAGCCGGGCACCGGCGAGATGAACCTCCTCAAGACGAAGGTCCTGCCCGGGTACGGCCTCGACAAGGAGTACGACGTCGTCGACGGCTCCACGCCGGCGATGCTGGCCGAGCTCAAGCGGGCCTACGCCAAGCGGGAGCCGATCGCCGTCGTCCTGTGGTCGCCGCACTGGGCGTACAGCGAGTACAAGCTGACCAAGCTCGCCGACCCGGAGAAGTACTTCGGCGAGGGCAACACCATCCGCACCATCTCCAACCAGGACTTCCCCGAGCGGTACCCGCAGCTCACGAAGTGGATCAAGAACTTCAAGATGAGCGAGGACGAGCTCGGCACCCTGGAGCAGGAGATCAAGAACCGCGGGCAGGGCCACGAGGAGGAGGCCGTCGCCGCCTGGCTCAAGGAGCACCCGGACATGGTGGACCGGATGACTCCGGCCGCCCAGCCGGCGACCTGACCCGGCGCGCGCCCCGGCACCTGACGGACCGGGGCGCGCGCCGTTCTCTGTCTCCGCCCACGAAAAGAATCCGGACAACCACACAGCGCTACGTCGCCCCCGAGCCCGGGAACACGGGGGACCGCGCGCGCATTGAACTGAACAGCACCCCATTCGTGCTGAACCAGGGTCAGGGCCCTGTCCACGGTCACCCGGCCCTCCTGGTCGGCCTCTTCGCCCCTAAGGAGGAATCCGCGCCCGGAGAATCCGCAGAGCTGATCTACTGGCGAGAACTGTGAGGTCGCCCGGCACTCTGTGTGTCGGCGATGTGACAGGCGCATGAAACGGTTTGCCGAACATGCGTAGGGTGCAGAGAACTCATCAGAAGGAGTGCGCCCGGATGGCGGTGCACCGGCAGCGGACCGACGAGCGAAGGCGAAGGAGGGAGCCGGAGCGATGGGCGACCACAAAGAACAACCGCTTCGCGTGGGCGCGGCCGTGCGGCGGCGGCGGCGGGCGCTGGAGCTCACGCTCGCCGTCGTGGCCGAGCGCAGCGGCCTGTCGGTCCCGTTCCTGAGCCAGGTCGAGAACGACCGCGCACGCCCCAGCAGAAGCTCCCTGGAGAAGATGGCCGACGCCCTGCGCACCACCGCCGTCGAACTCCTCGCCGCCGCCGACCCGGCGTGCAGCGTCGACGTCGTCCGCGCGGAGTGCGAACCGGGTCCGGAACCCAGCACGCGTTCCCTGGTGCGCGGTCACCACCAGATGCACGCCTCGGAGTTCACCGGCGACCATGACGCGGGCCGCGAATTCCAGTACCGCAACGACCAGTTGATGTACGTGGCCGACGGAGCGGTGGAGATCGAGGCGGAGGGCCGCGCCTACCGCCTGGGCCGTGGCGACACGTTGTACCTCACCGGCGGGGTGCGTCACCGCTGGCGCGCCACCGAGCCGGACACCCGGGTGGTCGTCGTCGCGGTGGCCGAGCACATCGAGGCCGTCCGGGACCGGCCGCGCCGGTGAGAGTCGTCTCCCTCGTCCCGTCGCTCACCGAGGCCGTCGCCCGGACACTGCCAGGGACCCTCGTCGGCGCCACCGACTGGTGCACCCGTCCGGCGGACCTGGACGTGCCCCGCGTCGGCGGCACCAAGAACCCGGCGATCGGCCGGATCACCGCGCTCCGTCCCGACCTGGTCGTCGCCAACGAGGAGGAGAACCAGGCACCGGACCTCCAGGCCCTGCGCTCCAGAGGCATCGCCGTCCTGGTCACCGAGGTGCGGAGCGTGCCGCAGGCGTTCAGCGAACTGGAGCGGACGCTGACCGCCTGCGGCGCGAAGAGCCGCCCCCGCTGGCTGGACGAGGCGGAGACGTCCTGGTCCGCGCTCCCGGCCCCACAGACCCGCACGACGGCGGTCGTCCCCATCTGGCGCCGCCCATGGATGGTCCTGGGCCGGGACACCTTCGCGGGCGACGTACTGTCCCGCCTCGGCGTGGACAACCTGTACGCGACCCACCCCGAGCGCTACCCCCGCATCCCCGTGGCCGAACTGTGCGCGGCTGCCCCCGACTTGGTGGTGCTCCCGGACGAGCCGTACCGCTTCACGCCGGACGACGGACCGGAGGCCTTCCCGGACCTGCCCTGTGCACTGGTCGACGGACGCCACCTCACCTGGTACGGCCCGTCGCTGACCGAGGCCCCACGAGTGCTGGCCGAGGCTCTGCGAGCAGCTCACCGCTGACCAGTCCGCGCGCCGTATGCAGGGCGGCCGTGCCCCAGGCGACGACCACGACGACGTACAAGCCAGTCGCAAGCCACTCGAAGGCGACGAGCCCGGTGTGCCGCGACAGCGCCTGCGCGCCGGTGACACACGTGCCGACCGGAAAGGTGAACGCCCACCAGGTCATGGCGAACCTCATCCCGTCCCGCCGGGCACGCAGCACATGGGCGGTGGCGAACACCGACCAGAGCAGGGCGAAGCCCATCACCGGCACGCCGTACAGAACGGCGAGGATCCCCAACCCGTCGCTGTACGGGGCGGGCACGACCCCGGGGGCCACGTTCGCGAAGTGGCCGACGGCGGTGGTGGACTGCCCGAGCGGCCCCAGCACGAGGAAGAGCGTGGGCGTGAGCGCGAGCGGCAACGGCCCCCTGGTGATCAGCCGGCCGAAGACCAGCGGCAGCATGAGCAGCGTCGCCAGAAGACTGAGCCCGAACAACGCGAAGCAGCCGAGCAGCAGAGTCTCCTGAGCCTGCCCCGGCGGCAGATACGGCACGAGGAGCGGCCCGAGCGCGGCGGACACCATGGGAGCGACGAGGGGCAGCAGCCATACGGGCGTGGCCTGATGCGGCTCCACCCGATGCCGTACGGCCATCAGGTACGGGACGGCGACAGCTGCCGCGAGCCCCACGACCGTGCCGGCGGTGAACAGCACGGCATCGAGGGCGACCGCCGCGTCCGTCCCGATCCAGTCCCGTCCGACGGTGAGGGCACCGCCGCCGACGGCCAGCAGGGCCATGGCGAGGCAGCCGTAGAAGGGCGCGACGGCGGGGTCGAGGAGATGGGCGCGGGCCTGGTCGCGGTGGTGAACCCAATGGAGGGCCCGGGCGCAGAGCAGTGCGACGAGCAGGAGGAACGAGAGGACCCACACCGTGGCACAGAGGGCACGCAGGCCGGGGGCGCCGGAGAGGGGAGCGGGCAGGGCGGCGCCGGCGGTGGCGACGATGGCGGTGCCCATGACGGTGGCGTACCAGTTGGGTCCGAGGTGACGGACGGCCGGGACGCGCGGGGGTCGTGCGGTGGCACGAGGGAGGAGCTGGGCTGCGGTGACCATACAGCCACGGTGCCGTCGCGGAAGGTCGCCGACCAGAGGGCGCGTGTCTATGAGGGCATAAACTGACCTTATGAGCAGCGCCACGGAAGAACCCCACCGCCCTCCGGCCCTCCTCGCCCACCGGGTGCCGGACTTGGGAGCCCTGGAACTGCTGCTGGCGGTCGCACGGCTCGGCAGCCTCGGCGGAGCGGCCCGCGAAATGGGCATCACCCAGCCCGCGGCGAGCAGCCGGATCCGCTCGATGGAACGCCAGCTGGGCGTGGCCTTGGTGGACCGTTCCCCACGCGGCTCCCGCCTCACCGACGCCGGCGCACTGGTGACGGACTGGGCCCGCAGAATCGTCGAGGCGGCCGAGGCCTTCGACGCGGGCGCCCAGGCACTGCGCGACCGAAGGGACTCACGCCTCAGGGTCGCGGCCAGCATGACGATCGCCGAATACCTCCTGCCGGGCTGGCTCCTGGCCCTGCGCGCCGCCCGCCCCGACACCGCGGTGTCCCTCCACGCGGGCAACTCGGCAGCGGTGGCACAACGCCTGCTCTCCGACGAAGCCGACCTGGGCTTCGTAGAAGGCCTGTCCGTCCCGACCAGCCTCGACTCGGTGGTCATAGCCCACGACCACCTGATCGTCGTCACGGCCCCCAACCACCCCTGGGCCCGCCGCCGACGCCCCCTGGCGGCGGCTGAACTGGCGGCAACCCCCCTCATCCTCCGCGAGAAGGGCTCCGGCACCCGCCAGGTCCTCGACGCAGCCCTGGGCGGCCTCGCCAGACCCCTGATCGAACTCTCCTCCACCACGGCGGTAAAGGCAGCGGCGGTAAGCGGCGCGGGCCCCGCGGTCCTCAGCGAACTGGCGGTCGGCGAGGAACTCTCCATGCGCCGACTGGTGCGCGTCCCACTCGAGAAGGTCTCCCTGGCAAGAGACCTCCGAGCAGTCTGGCCAACGGGCCACCGCCCGACGGGCCCGGCGAGGGACTTGCTGTCGCTGACGCGGGGGTAGCCCAGCCAGTCCAGCCCCTGCCGCACAATCCAGCCCCTCCGGCGGGATCTTTTTCAGCCCCTCCGGCGTTTGAGGAGCGGGGGTCCGGGGGCTGGCGGGGGTCCGGGGGCTGGCCCCCGAACGGGGTCCAGGGGCGGAGCCCCTGGTGGGGTCGAAGGGGCGAAGCCCCTGGGGGATGGGACCGGTAGGGGCGGCGGGGGCGAAAACCCTTCGCGCACTCCACAACCCTCGCCTGGCTCAGGAAGCAGCCGCACGCACCAACGCGCCCATGACGCGCAGATCCTCGCCCATCTCCGGATGCCACTGCACCCCCAACACCCACCCAACGGAAGGAAGTTCCACCGCCTCCACGGTCCCGTCCGCCGCATGCGCCGACGCCACGAGCCCGGCCCCCAGCCGGTCCACGGACTGATGGTGATACGTCGGCACGGCCGTCTCCTCCGGGACGACACCCGCGTACAACGTCCCCGGCACGGGCTTGACCGAATGCCGCCCGAACACACCGACCACCTCCGCATGCCCGTCGAGATGCTGCACGAGCGTCCCGCCGAGAGCGACATTCAGCAGCTGCATGCCCCGGCAGATGCCCAGCAACGGCACGCGGGCCCGCAACGCGGCCTCGATCAGCGCGAGTTCCCAGGCGTCACGCGCCCGCGCCGGCGGCCCGGTCCGGGCGTCGCGCTCGGCGCCGTAGCGAACCGGCTCGACATCCGGCCCGCCCGCGATCACCAGCCCGTCGAGCCGCGCCACGGCCGATGCGGCGAGCGAGGGCTCGTCCGGCGGCAGCATCGCGGCCAGCCCGCCCGCCGCCTGCACGAGCCGCGGATACCCGGCGGGCAGCAGCGCGGCCTCCAGCTCCCACACGCCCCAACGGGTCCCGGCCTCCAGATATGTACTGATGCCGATCAACGGCCTGCCGGTCATACGTCCTCCCGCTCCCGTCAATGGATCGCGCTCACACCATTGCCGTAACCATCCTCCAACAGCAAGCCCACCCTCAGGTCAGGAACCCCCGCAACAGCGCCGCCGTCCCCCCGCAGTGCTCCCGCATCATCTCCCGCGCCCCGTCCGCGTCCCCGTCCAGCACCGCCTCGACGATCGCGAGGTGCTGCCGCTGGGAATGCTCGAGGTTGCGGACGAGGAGGGGGATGCAGTCCAGCAGGTCGTTGACCGTGGCCCGGACCGCCGCGTACTGCGCGGTGAGCGACGGTGACCCGCACAGCTCGGCCAGGGTGAGGTGGAGCAGTGTGTCCAGCCGGCGGTAGTCGGACAGCGGAGCGTCCTGCGTGCGGGCGAGGGCCTCGCGGAGCCGGGCGGTCTGCTCGTCGGTCAGGCCGTGCGCGGCGCACAGGCCGGCCGCGCCGACCTCCAGCACCTCACGGAAGCGGAGCATGTCCTCGATGTCGACCTCGGCGACCCGTCGCCGCAGCTCGTCCTCGCCGCCGCCGTCCTTGCGCGGCAGCACGAAGGTCCCGCCGTACCGCCCGCGGCGAGACTCGACGAGCCCCTGGTCCTGGAGCACCTTGAGCACCTCGCGCAGGGTGACCCGGCTGATGCCGAGCCGCTCCGCCAGCTCCCGCTCGGCGGGCAGCCGCTCGCCGCCGGGCACCAGGCCGAGGCGGACGACCTGGAGGATCTGCTCCAGCGCCTCCTCGAAACCGTTGCCCGCGCGCACCGGCCGCAGCACCGGGGCCAGCCCGTCCTGAGCGGTGCCGTCGCGATCGACCGGCATATGGCCGTGCCCCCTTCCCAAGCAATGGTTCTCGGCAATACCTTATGGCTCTCGGCCTGGTCGAAACCAGCGCGCAGAAGCCCGAAGGAGGCCCTTCCCGTGGCAGACCGCACACCCCCGCTCGGCGTCGAGGAGCTGCACGCCCTCGTCGCGGGCGGTGAGATCGACACTGTCGTCCTGGCCTTCCCCGATATGCAAGGGCGGCTCCAGGGCAAGCGGTTCGCCGCCCGCTTCTTCCTCGACGAGGTCCTCCACCACGGCACCGAGGGCTGCAACTACCTCCTCGCCGTCGACACCGAGATGAACACCGTCGACGGCTACGCCATGTCGTCCTGGGACCGCGGCTACGGCGACTTCGCCATGCACCCCGACCTGAGCACCCTGCGCCGCGTCCCCTGGAACGAGGGCACGGCCATGGTGATCGCCGACCTCGCCTGGACCGACGGCTCCCCGGTCGTCGCCGCCCCGCGCCAGATACTGCGCCGCCAGCTGGAACGCCTCGCCGAACTCGGCCTCACCGCCCAGGTCGGCACGGAGCTGGAGTTCATCGTCTTCAAGGACACCTACGAGCAGGCCTGGGACGCGAACTACCGGGGGCTCACCCCGGCGAACCAGTACAACATCGACTACTCCGTCCTCGGCACCGGCCGCATCGAGCCCCTGCTCCGCCGCATCCGCAACGAGATGGCGGCCGCCGGCCTCACCGTCGAGTCCGCCAAGGGCGAGTGCAACCCGGGCCAGCACGAGATCGCCTTCCGCTACGACGAGGCCCTCGTCACCTGCGACCAGCACGCCGTCTACAAGACCGGCGCCAAGGAGATCGCCTCCCAGGAGGGCATGTCCCTGACCTTCATGGCCAAGTACAACGAGCGCGAGGGCAACTCCTGCCACATCCACCTCTCGCTCGCGGACGCGGCCGGGAACAACGTGATGCCCGGCGATGGCCCCGGCGGCATGTCCGAGGTGATGCGCCACTTCCTCGCCGGACAACTGGCCGCCCTGCGCGACTTCTCCCTCCTCTACGCCCCCAACATCAACTCCTACAAGCGCTTCCAGCCCGGCTCCTTCGCCCCCACCGCCGTCGCCTGGGGCTACGACAACCGCACCTGCGCCCTCCGCGTCGTCGGCCACGGCCGCTCGACGCGGTTCGAGAACCGGCTGCCCGGCGGCGACGTCAACCCGCACCTCGCGGTGGCCGGACTGGTCGCGGCCGGGCTGTACGGCGTCGAGCAGAAGCTGGAGCTGCCCGAGCCCTGCCCCGGCAACGCCTACGCCGCCGACTTCGAGCACGTCCCCACCACCCTGCGCGAGGCCGCCGAGCTGTGGGAGAACAGCCCGATCGCCAAGGCGGCCTTCGGCGACGAGGTCGTCGCGCACTACCGCAACATGGCGCGCGTCGAGCTGGACGCCTTCGACGCCGCGGTCACCGACTGGGAGCTGCGCCGCTCCTTCGAACGTATGTGAGGCCCTTCTTGTCCGCCGAGCACGAACTCGAAGTACTGAACCCCGCGACCGAGGAGGTCGTCGCCACCGTCCCCGCCGCCGACGCGGCCGACGTGGACCGTGCCGTCGCCCGCGCCGCCGTCGCCCAGCGGTCCTGGGCGGCCGCCGCCCCCGCCGACCGAGCCCGGCTGCTGCGCCGCTTCGCCGACGCCGTCGACACGCACATCGAGGAGCTGGCCCAGCTGGAGGTCCGTGAGGCGGGCCATCTCCTCGGCAACGCCCGCTGGGAGGCCGGCAACGCCCGCGACCTGCTGCTGTACGCGGCCGGGGGCGCCGAACGCCTCCTCGGCAAGCAGATCCCCGTACCGGGCGGCTGGAACGTCACCTTCCAGGAACCCCTCGGCGTGGTCGGCGTCATCGCGCCCTGGAACTTCCCGATGCCCATCGCCGCCTGGGGCTCCTTCCCGGCCCTCGCCGCGGGCAACGCGGTCGTCCTCAAACCGGCCGAGACCACCCCGCTCACAGCGCTGCGCCTGGCCGAACTCGCGCTGGAGGCGGGCCTGCCCGAGGGGCTGTTCCAGGTCCTCCCCGGATACGGCCATGTCGCGGGCCGCGCCCTCGTCGACCACCCCGACGTGGCGAAGATCGTGTTCACCGGCTCCACCCGCACCGGCCGCGAAGTCATGGAGCGCTGCGCCCGCCTGGTCAAGCCCGTCACCCTCGAACTCGGCGGCAAGAGCCCCAACATCGTCTTCGCCGACGCCGACCTGAAGAGCGCGATCGACCCCTTCTCCTTCCTCGACAACAGCGGCCAGGACTGCTGCGCCCGCACCCGGATCCTGGTCCAGGAGTCCGTCTACGACGAGGTCCGCGACCTGCTCGCCGACGCGCTGTCCACGGTGGTCGTGGGCGACCCCGCCGACGAGAAGACCCAGATGGGCCCGCTGATCAGCCGTCAACAGCTGGACCTCGTACGGTCGTTCGTCCCCGAGGACGCCCCGGCCCTGCGCGGCGGTGCCCCCGACGGCCCCGGCTTCTGGTTCGCGCCGACCGTGCTGACCGGGGAGCGGCACGACTCCGCGGCGGCCTGCGAGGAGATCTTCGGCCCGGTCGCCGTCCTGCTGCCCTTCACCGACGAGCAGGACGCGATCCGCCTCGCCAACGACACCCCGTACGGCCTCGCCGGCTCCCTCTGGACCCGCGACCTGGGCCGCGCCCTGCGCGTCTCGCAGGCCGTCCGGGCGGGCAACCTGTCCGTCAACTCCCACTCCGCGGTCCGCTACTGGACCCCCTTCGGCGGCTTCAAGCAGTCCGGCGTCGGCCGCGAGCTGGGCCCGGACGCCCTGGCCGCCTTCACCGAAACCAAGAACGTCTTCATCAGCACGGAGGGCCCCGCACAGTGACCGCAGAAAACATTTGCAGGCGTCTCGTCGGCCGCACCGCCGTCATCACCGGAGCCGGCAGCGGCATCGGCCTCGCCACCGCCCGCCGGCTCGCCTCCGAGGGCGCGCATGTCGTCTGCGGCGACGTGGACGAACAGCGCGGCAAGGCGGCTGCCGAAGAGGTCGGCGGGCTCTTCGTGAAGGTCGACGTCACCGACGCCGAGCAGGTCGAGGCGCTGTTCAAGACGGCGTACGACACCTACGGCAGTGTCGACATCGCCTTCAACAACGCGGGTATCTCGCCGCCCGACGACGACTCCATCCTGGAGACCGGCCTGGAGGCCTGGAAGCGCGTCCAGGAGGTCAACCTCACCTCCGTCTACCTGTGTTGCAAGGCCGCGATCCCCTACATGCGGCGCCAGGGCAAGGGTTCGATCATCAACACGGCGTCCTTCGTGGCCCGGATGGGCGCGGCCACGTCGCAGATCTCGTACACGGCGTCCAAGGGTGGCGTCCTGGCCATGTCCCGCGAACTCGGCGTGCAGTTCGCCCGCGAGGGCATCCGCGTCAACGCGCTCTGCCCCGGACCGGTCAACACCCCGCTTCTGCAGGAGCTGTTCGCCAAGGACCCGGAGCGGGCGGCACGCCGGCTCGTCCACATCCCCCTCGGCCGGTTCGCCGAGGCCGAGGAGATCGCCGCCGCGGTCGCCTTCCTGGCCAGCGACGACTCCTCCTTCGTGAACGCCACCGACTTCCTCGTCGACGGCGGAATCTCGGGGGCGTACGTCACGCCCCTGTAGGCCTTCGCCCTACAGTGCGGGGATATGAGCATGACGCCCCCGCCCGGCTGGTACCGGGACCCCTCCGCCCCGCACCTGGAGCGCTGGTGGGACGGAACGGCCTGGACCGAGCACCGGCGCACGCCCGAGATCCCCGCGCCGCCGACGCAGGCCCCGCCGTCCGCCGGCGGGGCCTCCGGACGCGCCAAGGCCATCGCCGTCACCAGCGCGGCCGTCGTCCTCGTCGTCGCGATCGTCACCGGCGCGGTCGTCCTCGGCCGGGACGACCGCGGCGGTGGCCCGGACCCGATCGCCGACCCGACGATCGCGACGCCCACCGCCGAGGCACCGACCAGCGAGACTCCGTCTCCGTCCACGAGCGAGCCGTCCGCCGACGACCCCGCCGTGGTCGTCGACCAACTCAACGGCATCACCCTGCCGTTGATCGACGGCTGGGCCCGCCCCCAGTACGTCGCCGAGCCCGACGTCCTGATGACCACCGACGGCACCTACGACTGCCCGGCCGACGCCGGAGTCTGCCGCCACGGCCTCGTCATCTCCCGCACGGTCACCGGCACCGACGAGAAGTCCCCCGAGGCCCTGGCCAAGGCGGACATCCCGGATGCGGCCGGTGACGCCTACGACCGCGACCGCATCGGACGGCACCCCTTCGGCGGCATCGAGTCCCACAAGCTCGTCGGGTCCGGACAGGTCGCCGTGGCGGGACGCGCCGGGTACTACGTGCGCTGGCAGGTCAGCACGGCCAACGGCCCCGGCGGTTACGTCCAGTCGCTGGCCTTCCCGTCCGGCGTCGGCACGGAGTCCCGGGTCATCGTCCGCTATGTGTTCGACGCGGGCGCGGACGGGCCGCCGCTGTCCGACATGGACCGGATCACCGAGGGAATCAAGGTGACCGGCGACGAGGACGGCGGCGGAGGCGTGGGCAGCAGCATCGGCCCGACGGACTGACGCGCTACAGGAACGTCAGACCCTCGCCGCGATACGTCGGTACGGTCGCCGTCACCGCGTCGCCCTCGATCAGCTGCAGCGCGTCGAACCGTTCGCACAGCTCACCGGCCTTGGCATGCCGGAACCACACCTTGTCGCCGATCAGCAGATCGTCGGCGGGCGGCCCGAGCAGCGGCGTCTGCACCTCGCCGGGCCCCTCCTGCGGGTCGTAGCGCAGCCCCTCCGGCAGATACGGCACGGGCAGCCGATCGAGCCCGGCCGCACCGGACGCCGGATAGCCGCCGCCGAGGACGGTCACGACCCCGACGCCGGGCCGGCGCACCACGGGCTGGGCGAACAGCGCGGCCGGACGTCCGCTGAACGAGGTGTAGTTGTCGAACAGCCGCGGCACATACAGTCCCGACCCGGCCGCGATCTCCGTGACGGCGTCCTCGGCGGCGGTGTGCTGCACACTGCCGGTCCCGCCGCCGTTGACGTACTCCAGGTCGGGCACCACGGCCCGCACCGCCCGCACCACCTCGGCCCGCCGCTCGGCGAGTTCCCGGCGGGCGGCGGCCTGCATCAGCCGGACGGCACGCGAGCGCAGCGGCCGGCCCGCGATCGCGTCACCGACGCCGGCGATGTGCCCCTCGTAGGCCATGATCCCCACGAGCTTGAAGCCGGGACGGCGGGCCACCGTACGGGCCATGTCGGCGACTTGGGCGGGGGAGTGCAGCGGAGACCGCCGCGCCCCGACCCGCACGCGCCCGCCGAGCAGCTTCAGGGACGTGTCCAACTCCAGGCACACCCGCACCACTTCACGCCCGCCGTCGCGGGAGGCGTCGATGAGCGCGAGCTGCGCCGGGTCGTCGACCATCACGGTCACCGCGGAGGCCAGCTTGGGATCACCGGCCAGCTCGGCGAATCCGGCGCGGTCCGCCGACGGGTAGGCCAGCAGGATGTCGTCGAAGCCCGACCGCGCCAGCCACAGGGACTCGGCGAGGGTGAAGGACATGATGCCCGCGAAGCCGTCCTTGGCGAGGGCGCGTTCGAGCAGGGTCCGGCAGCGTACGGACTTGCTGGCGACCCGGACCGGCTTTCCGCCCGCCCGGCGGATCAGATCCTCCGCGTTGGCGTCGAAGGCATCCAGGTCCACGATCGCGAGGGGGGCGTCGAGATGGGCGGTGGCCCGGTCGTAACGGGCCCGGTCGGCGGCGCGCGCAGTCATGAACGAAGCCTGCCAGACTGGATTACCGCAGGGTAGGGGGACGTTCCGGGCAGATGCCCCGGCGTTGTGGACCGGTTCCCGTTCGACCGGGGGCAACCCGTAGAGTTGCGCGCACGCACGCAGGAACGACTCCGGCCCGCGCAAGGCCCGGGCACGAGGAAACGGGGGGTGCATGAGCACGGAAGCGAGGCGCGCCTCCGTACCCCCACGCCCACCTCAGCCGCCCACGGTTCCGGCGGATTACGACCAGCCGGGGACCGGCGGGCAGTCATCCACCGAGCAGCCGGTGAACGGTACGTCCGCAGAGGCGTCGGTGAACGGCACGGCGGCGGCACCGGGACGGGGTGGTGCCGGTCAGGCGCCGCCGCGGGGTGCGGCGGAGATGCCGCTTCGGCGTGACGGTGAGGCAGCGACGCGGGGCACGGCGGAGATCCCGGTGCGGAATGAAAGCCGGACGGTGACACGCGGGACGGGTCCGGATGCGTCATCGAGCGGCGCCCCGATGCCCGACGTGCCGTCGCAAGGCGGGAGTTCCCGGCCGGACGCCACCGGCACGTCGGCGCACGGCGCAACGCACGGACGCGGCGCATCCGCCCCCTCCGGCACTCAGCCCCACCTCACCGACCTGCGCGGCCCGTCCCCCCAGGACACCGCCCCCACCGCTCCACCGCCCCCACCGAAGGCCTCCGCCCGCTTCCCGGACACCCCACCACCCACCACCCACCCGACAGGCACGGAGACTGCCGCCCGCCCGACAGGCACCGACACCGCCGCACCGCCACGGCCGGCACAGCAACCGCCGAGCCATCCGGCCGTACCGGCACCGAACGCCGAGCCCCCGCACCGTCCGAGTGGATCTGCGGCGCCTGCCGAGACGCCGCGGCGACCGGGCGTACCTGTGGCTCCCGCCGAGCCCCCGCACCGACCGGGCGTACCCGCGGCTCCGGCCGAGCCGGCGCACCGACCGGGCGTACCTGTGGCTCCCGCCGAGCCCCCGCACCGACCGGGCGTACCCGCGGCTCCGGCCCAGCCCCCGCGTCGCTCGGCCGCCGTACCCCCCGCGCCCGCCGAGGCGCTGACGCGACCCGCCGCGCAACCGTTGCCTGCCGAGACGCCGCGGCGCCCGGGTGTACCCGCGGCTCCCGCCCAACCCCCGCAGCGCCCGGGTGCATCCGTGGCTCCGGCCGAGACGCCGCGGCGCCCGGGTGTACCCGCGGCTCCCGCCCAACCCCCGCAGCGCCCGGGTGTACCCGCGGCTCCGGCCCAGCCCCCGCGTCATCCGGCCGCCGCCCCCGCCGAGCCCCCGCGGCGACCGGTCGCCCAACCACTGCCCCCCGAGACCCCGCGGCGTCCCGACGTGCCGGCGGTGCCTGCTGAGACCTCGCGGCGTCCGGTGGCGCCCCCGATACCTGCCGAGACCGTTTCCGAGAGGACCACGCGTCTGCGCCCGGTCCCGGCGGATCCGGCGCCCTCTGGGGAGTCCGGCCGGAGTGGTGTGCCTCCGCGGCCCGACTCGCCGCCGGCGGCTGGGCGGCCCTTCTCGCCCGACCCCGCGTTCTCCTGGAGCGCGCCCATGACGCCGGGCGGGACGGCAGGGCCGTTCGTGTCGTTGGGGGAGCCCGAGGGATATGACGACCGGGCGCGTCCGCGTCCGCTGGGGGGCCGGGTGCGGAATCGTACCGTCGTGGCGGCAGCCTGCCTCGTGCTCGGGCTCGGGCTGATCGGCGGTGCGGTGACCGGGAGTTGGCTCCTCCCCGACGGAGGCGAGGGCGGCACGAGCGGCGCGTTCGCCGCGGCCGGGAGCCTGTGGCACAGCGTGCCGGTCGATCAGCTCTTCCCGCCCAGCGTCGAAGGCCAGGGCGCCGGACCCGGCGGCGCCGACCGTACCTGGACCCGCGTCGCCGTCGCCCCGGACAGCGGCTGCGCGGACGCCTTCGACCCGCTGCTGCGCAAGGCCCTCGCCCCCGTTGGCTGCCAGCGCCTGCTGCGCGCCACCTACACGGACGCGACCCAGAGCTATGTCACCACCGTCGGTCTGCTCTTCACCAAGGGCGACTCTGCCGCCATGGCCGCCCTGCGTACCCGGTTCAAGAACGAGAGCCTGGACAGCCGTACCGACCTGATGCCCCGCCCGTACGCCGCGAAGGACACCGTCGCCGCAGGGTTCGGCAGCGAGCAGCGCGCCTCGTGGACCGTCTCCGTCCTCACCGACGCCCCGGTCGTCGTCTACGCCGTCTCCGGCTGGGCCGACGGCCGCACCGTCGACGAGCCCGAGCCCGCCGCCAAAGCCATGGCATCCGGCGCCACCACGGCCGTCGCCCAGGCAGGCCTGGGCCAGGAGGCGCGGGGCCTCGCCGACCGCGTCGAACGGGCGCTGCGCAAGACCGTCGACTCGCCCACGGAGCAGCCGTCATGACCGCAACCCGCCGCGCCGGCGTCGTCAGCGTCCTGCTCGCCGCCTCCATCGCCCTGGTGCCGCCCACCGCCGCCCACGCCGACGGCATACGCGCCCAGCAGTGGGCCCTGGAGGCCATGCACACCGACGAGGCCTGGCAGACCACGAAGGGCGAGGGCGTCACCGTCGCCGTCCTGGACACCGGCGTCGAGTCCGACCACCCCGACCTCACCGGCAACGTCCTCGAAGGCAAGGACATGATCGGCTTCGGTGCCGACCGGGGCGACCGCGCCTGGGCCCGCCACGGCACCGCCATGGCCGGCATCATCGCCGGTCACGGCCATGGCGTGGGCAACGGCGACGGCGTCATGGGCATCGCCCCCGAAGCCAAGATCCTCCCTGTCCGCGTGATCCTCGAAGACGGCGACTCCGCCCGCGGCAAGGCCCGCAACACCCGCGGCAATGCCCTCGCCGAAGGCATCCGCTGGGCCGCCGACCACGGAGCCGACGTCATCAACCTCTCCCTCGGCGACGACTCCAAGTCCGCCCATCCCGAACCCGCCGAGGACGAAGCCGTCCAGTACGCCCTCAAGAAGGGCTCCGTCGTCGTCGCCTCCGCCGGCAACGGCGGCGACAAGGGCGACCACATCTCCTACCCGGCCGCCTACCCGGGCGTGATCGCCGCGACCGCCGTCGACCGCTACGGCACCCGCGCCGCCTTCTCCACCCGCCGCTGGTACGCCACCGTCAGCGCCCCCGGCGTCGACATCGTCATCGCCGACCCCGACCGCAAGTACTACGAGGGATGGGGTACGAGTGCCGCCGCGGCCTTCGTCTCCGGCGCCGTCGCCCTCGTCAAGGCGGCCCACCCGGGACTGACCCCGGCCCAGATCAAGAAGCTGCTGGAGGACACCGCCCGCAACGCCCCGGCGAGCGGCCGCGACGACTCCCGCGGCTACGGCCTCGTCGACCCGGTCGCCGCCATCAAGGCCGCCGGCCGCCTCGAACCGAAGCGCCTGCACGCGGCGGCCTACGACGACAAGTACTTCGGCTCGGGCCCCGACGCCGCCGAGGCCGAGGACACGACGTCGAGCTGGGCCGCCCCGCTGGCGGGCAGCCTCGGCGGCGTCCTGCTGGTCGTCGCGGTCGTGGTGTGGCGCGGGCGCCGGTACGACGACGCGTAGCGCTCCGCGTTGTGCCGCGATGTGCCGTCTTTCGTCTGCGGCGCCGTCGTGGCTGGTCGTGCAGTTCCCCGCGCCCCTTCGGGGCGCTGCCGACTTCGCCCGACCCGCTCAGGAAACCGAGGCCGAAGCGGACGCAGTCGACCCCTCATCGCCGACCACCGAGACCGCGGCCCGCGCCGCCGCCTCGACCAGCGAGATTCCCTTCGCCTGCGTCGAGTTGCCGTCGGACAGCACTGCCACCAGACACCCGTGACCGTCGGCGGTGACCCGCCCGATGCTGTTGATGTCCCACAGCCCGGTGGTGCTGCGCGGCAGCCAGCCGTTCTTCAGCGCCCACGCCGAGCCGTGGGCCGCCGCCGACACCCCCCACTGCTGCCCGGCGGCTATCCGCGTCATCAGCCTCTGGATGTACGACCGCGAGGCCTCGGTCAGCTCCGAGTCCTCCTCCCCGAACGCCTGCTGGAGCAGCACGAGTTGATCGGCCGCCGTGGTCTGCGTCAGCCCCCACAGCATGTCCTCGCCGCCCTCGGTGTCGGTGAGCCCGAGACGCTCGTTCGCCGCGTCGAGCCCGGCCGCCTTCCCGATGGTCCGCCACAGGGCCGACGCGGAGGTGTTGTCGCTGTGCTCGATCATCGCCGTGGCGTACGACTTCTCCGCCGCGGTCAGCTCACGTCCCGCGTCCTGTGCCTGGAGCAGCAGTGCCGCCAGGATGTCCACCTTGACGATGCTCGCGGTGTCGAAGAGACCGTCCCCGTACGAGGCGCTCGCGCCGGACGCCAGGTCCAGCACCGCCACCGACACCTCGGCACCGTCCTCGACGGTCACCGACTCCATCGCCTCGGCCAGCAGCTCGTCCTGGTCCACCACCGGCTGCGCCACCGCTTCCACTGATGCCACCGATGCCTCCTCGCTCGCCGAGACCGACGGCGACCCGGAGACCGACGATACGGCTCCCGCACCGGAGTGCGCCTGCGCCTTCACGTACACGGTCCCCCCTGCCGTACCGCCCACGACCGCGACCGCGGCGAGGGCGGCGTACGCCAGCGTGCGGCGGCGGGACGGAGCGCGGGGGGCGGCGCTGGAAGACTCCATGGCCGCGATCGTCGGGCAGTCGGCTGTGCTGTCTGTTAGACGGACGTTAGATGTGTGTCAGGGATGTCTGAGAAAACGCTGAAGGGGTCACGGCCGGGTTTCCGGGGCCGCACAACCGCAGCAGCATCCCCCCGATAGGGTCGGTGACCGTGGCGAACAAGAACATTCCCAACTCCGGCTTCTCCGACGACGACGGCTCCGCCGACCCCCGGCTGAGCGCGGCGCTCGCCGCCTGGGCCGAGGACCGTACCGCTGTGGAGCCGGTGCTCGAGGCACTGAAGGGCGCCCGGCTCCTCGTCCCCGTCGTGGCCGTCCTCGGCGAGGTCGAGGAGGACGAGAACGGGCTGCGCCGCGAGAAGACCAGCGACATGGCCGTACCGACCCTGAAGGCCGGCACCCGCACGGCCCTGCCCGCCTTCACCTCCACCGACTCGCTGGCCCGCTGGGACCCGGAGGCCCGCCCCGTCGCCGTACCTCTGCACCAGGCACTGCAGGCCGCGGCGCACGAGAAGGCGGACACCATCGTGCTGGACCTGGCCGGTCCTGTGCCGTACGAGCTGACCAGGCCCGCGCTGCTGGCGCTGGCCGAGGGCCGTACGACCACCGATCCGCTCGCCGACCCCGCCGTCACCGGAGCCGTACGCGCCGCCGTGGCCGCCGAGCCCGCCGTACTCCGTGCCTACCTCGGCCCCGGACAGGCGGACGGTACGCTCGCCCTCGTCCTGGACCCCGACGCCACCCCGGGCCCCGCCGCCCGCACCCTGGCCGAGCGTCTGGCCGCCGACGAAACACTGAGGGCCCGCCTGGTGCACGGCCTCGACCTGGCACTGCTCCCGGCCGGGGCGACGCCGCCGGGCGAGCCCTTTTACGTGCGGGGATGAGCTAGCCGTAGATCGGGCCGGTGTACTTCTCGCCCGGTCCCTGGCCCGGCTCGTCCGGGACGATCGATGCCTCGCGGAACGCCAGCTGGAGAGACTTCAGGCCGTCGCGCAGTGGGGCCGCGTGGAAGGAGCTGATCTCGGTGGCGCTCGCGTCGAGGAGGCCGGCGAGGGCGGACACCAGCTTGCGGGCCTCGTCCAGGTCCTTGTGCTTCTCGCCCTCCTCGGTCAGACCGAGCTTCACCGCGGCGGCGCTCATCAGGTTCACGGCGACCGTCACGATCACCTCGACCGCGGGGACCTCGGCGATGTCGCGGGTCATGGCGTCGAAGTCGGGCGTCTCAGGAGGGGTCTCACTCATGCCGGACACGATAGGCCCCGATGCACGCCGGTTCGCACCACCCCCGGGTTGCTGCTAACCTTGTGTAACGACCGGTCGGACGCGCATGCCTCACGGCACCGGGCCCGACCTACAAGTGGAGGCTTTCGAACTCCCACCTGACCGCCCCCCGGGCGGCGGGTCACCGGTCAGGCGGTCCCGTCCAGCGACGGGCATCCGCCCGAAAGTGCGCCCCGCGATCCTCGCGGCGGTCGCTCCGGTAGTTCGAGGAGCCCCGCCTGTGATCGTCCGGGGCATTTTTTGTGCTTCGGCGCGGTTAGGTCTATCGAAAAGAGACGTTACGCGGCTGTCCTCCAGACAGTCGTGTGGTGCTACCGAGGAGGATCCATCAGCGCCGAGCCCCGCATCAACGACCGGATTCGCGTTCCCGAGGTGCGACTTGTCGGTCCCAGTGGCGAGCAGGTGGGCATCGTCCCCCTGGCCAAGGCCCTGGAGCTTGCGCAGGAGTACGACCTGGACCTGGTCGAGGTCGCGGCGAACGCCCGTCCGCCCGTGTGCAAGCTCATGGACTACGGGAAGTTCAAGTACGAGTCGGCCATGAAGGCCCGTGAGGCGCGCAAGAACCAGGCGCACACGGTCATCAAGGAGATGAAGCTCCGGCCGAAGATCGACCCGCACGACTATGACACCAAGAAGGGTCACGTCGTCCGGTTCCTCAAGCAGGGCGACAAGGTCAAGATCACGATCATGTTCCGTGGTCGCGAGCAGTCCCGTCCCGAACTGGGCTACCGACTGCTGCAGCGTCTCGCGGAGGACGTCCAGGACCTCGGTTTCGTTGAGTCGAACCCGAAGCAGGACGGCCGAAACATGATCATGGTTCTCGGTCCGCACAAGAAGAAGACCGAGGCGATGGCCGAGGCTCGCCAGGCGCAGGAAGCCCGTAAGGCGGAAGCGAAGGCCAACCCCGGCAAGTCGCAGAACGCCGCGGAGTCTGAGGGCGCCGAGGTTGCCGAGGCTCCTGCCGAGGCTTCCGCCGACGCGTGATCCCGGGGGACGCGAGTCCCCAGGACATAACCGATACAAGAGCGACGCTCCACCGTGCCCGGTTTCACGACCGGGCATCGGAGCGCCACTGACGAGGAGAGAACGGCGCTATGCCGAAGAACAAGTCGCACAGCGGTGCCAGCAAGCGCTTCAAGGTCACCGGCTCCGGCAAGGTGCTCCGTGAGCGCGCCGGCAAGCGCCACCTGCTCGAGCACAAGTCGTCCCGACTGACGCGTCGCCTCACCGGCAACGCCGAGATGGCCCCGGGCGACGCCAAGAAGATCAAGAAGCTTCTCGGCAAGTGACGTACGGGCGCCTGATCTTCCGATCACCGAGCGCCGTACGCCAGGACCGGGACCCAATCGATTCCGGGCCGTGTGAGTCCAACCACGGCCCCGCTACAAGGAGTTAACAAGTGGCACGCGTCAAGCGGGCAGTCAACGCCCACAAGAAGCGCCGGGCGATCCTCGAGCAGGCCTCCGGCTACCGCGGTCAGCGCTCGCGCCTGTACCGCAAGGCCAAGGAGCAGGTCACCCACTCGCTGGTCTACAACTACAACGACCGCAAGAAGCGCAAGGGTGACTTCCGTCGGCTGTGGATCCAGCGCATCAACGCCGCTGCCCGCGCCAACGGCATCACGTACAACCGCTTCATCCAGGGTCTGAACGCCGCGAGCATCGAGGTCGACCGCAAGATCCTGGCCGAGCTGGCCGTCAACGACCCGACCGCGTTCGCCGCGCTCGTCGAGGTCGCGCAGAAGGCGCTGCCGGCGGACGTCAACGCGCCGAAGGCCGCGTGACGCTGGCGCTGGCTTCGAGCCGACGTGACTGAACGGACCCGTGGGTTTCTGCCTGCGGGTCCGTTGCTGTGTGAGCACCGGTCTTCTTTCCGAAGGTGAGCTGCATGCCCCCCGTATCTCCCGAGCTGATCTCCCCCCGGTCCCCCCGGGTCTCCGCCGCCCGGCGGCTGGCCAAGCGGAACTTCCGGGGGAAGGAGCGGCTGTTTCTTGCGGAGGGGCCGCAGGCTGTGCGGGAGGCGGGGGAGCAGGCGGACACGTTGGTCGAGTTGTTCGCCACCGTGGAGGCCGCGGAGCGGTACGCCGACATCGTCGGGCGGGCCCGGGACATCGGCGCGCGCGTGCACCTCGCCTCCGAGCAGGTCATCGCCGAGATCTCGACCACTGTCACCCCGCAGGGCCTCGTCGGGATCTGCCGGTTCCTGGACACGCCGTTCGAGGAGATCCTCGCCGCCCGTCCCAAGCTGGTCGCCGTGCTGGCGCATGTGCGGGACCCGGGGAATGCCGGGACCGTACTGCGGTGTGCCGATGCCGCCGGCGCCGAGGCGGTCGTACTCACTGACGCGTCCGTCGATCTGTACAACCCCAAGGCCGTGCGGGCCTCCGTCGGGTCGCTGTTTCATCTGCCGGTCGCCGTCGGGGTCCCCGTCGAGCGGGCCGTGGCGGGGCTCAAGGACGCCGGGGTACGGATTCTCGCCGCTGACGGGGCCGGGACCGACGACCTGGACGACGAGCTGGACAAGGGCACCATGGGCGGGCCGACGGCCTGGGTGTTCGGGAACGAGGCGTGGGGGCTGCCGGAGGAGACCCGCGCGCTGGCGGACGCCGTCGTGCGGGTTCCGATCCACGGGAAGGCCGAGAGCCTGAACCTCGCCACCGCCGCCGCCGTATGTCTCTATGCGTCCGCGCGTGCACAGCGCGCTTCCGGAGGGTGCCGCTCCGTCACCGTGAGCTAGTAGGGTGACCTGCTCGGGGGCCCTGCGCCGTCGTGAGAGGTGGGGTACGGGGATGACCATCGGCACCAGCAACGCGCCGGGAGCACGGGACGTGGGGCGACCGCCCGTGTCCCGGCCGTCCGGCGATGTCGCCGGGCTCGGCATCGACCCCGATCAGCTGCCGGACGGCCTCGTCGTCGCCGATGAGCACGGGCGGGTCGTCTGCTTCAACGCCGCCGCCGAGCGCATCACCGCCGTCCCCGCCGCCGACGCCCTCGGCCGGCGGCTGGACAAGGCCCTGCCATTAGAGGACCTGGAGGGCAGGCGCTGGTGGCAGCTGACCGATCCGTACGGCGGCCTCGCCATCAGGGTCGGCCAGCCCGAGCGGAATCTGCTGCTGCCCGGCGGGCGCGAAGTCCTCGTCTCCGCGCGATACGTCCGGACCGAACCCACCGGTCCCGTCCACCGCGTCGTCGTCTGTCTCCGCGACACCGAGGCCCGCCGCCGCACCGAGCGCAGCCATGCCGAACTGATAGCGACCGTCGCCCACGAACTGCGCTCCCCTCTCACCTCCGTCAAGGGCTTCACCGCCACCCTCCTCGCCAAGTGGGAGAGGTTCACCGACGACCAGAAGCGGCTGATGCTGGAGACCGTCGACGCCGACGCCGACCGCGTCACCCGGCTCATCGCCGAGCTCCTCGACATCTCCCGCATCGACTCCGGGCGGCTGGAACTGCGCCGCCAGCCCGTCGACATCGGCGCCGCCGTCGGCCGGCACATCCAGGCATACGTCGCCGCGGGGCTGCCCGCCGACCGGTTCCTGCTCCGCGTCGAACAGCCGCTGCCCGACCTGTGGGCCGATCCCGACAAGGTCGACCAGGTGCTCAGCAACCTGCTGGAAAATGCCGTGCGGCACGGCGAGGGAACCGTCACGATTGACGTAACGCCAGCCACGTCCCCCCGCGAGGGAGAGGACACCGGCACATCGGTCACCGTGAGCGACGAGGGCCCAGGTATCCCGGAGGAGTCCATGAACCGCGTCTTCACCCGCTTCTGGCGGGGCAGCAAGCGCGGCGGCACCGGCCTCGGGCTCTACATCGTCAAGGGCATCGTCGAGGCCCACGGCGGCACCATCACGGTCGGCCGCGCCCCCGGCGGCGGCGCCGAGTTCCGATTTACGTTGCCCGTGAGCACTCCGGCCTACCTGGCCTGAGCGGCCCGCGGGCGCATTCGCATACCTCCACCCCGTTAGACTCGGCCTTTGGCACCCATGTGTCCCGGATACCGCCCTGACGAGTCGGCGACGGGGACCTTCAGCCAGCCAATCGGAAGCACGGGAAGAGATGTCGGCACCGAATAAGTCGTACGACCCAGTCGAGGTCGAGGCGTTGAAACCGGAAGAGATCGAGCGCATGCGGGACGAGGCGCTCGCCGCCTTCGCCGCCGCGGACTCCCTCGACGCGCTCCAGGAGGCCAAGGTCGCGCACACCGGCGGTACCTCCCCGCTGGCCCTCGCCAACCGCGAGATCGGGGCCCTGCCCCCGCACGCCAAGGCCGAGGCCGGCAAGCGTGTCGGCATGGCCCGCGGCGCCGTGAACAAGGCGCTCACCGCCCGCCAGGCAGAACTGGAGGCCGAGCGTGACGCCCGGGTGCTGGTCGAGGAGGCGGTGGACGTCACGTTGCCGTACGACCGCGTACCGGCCGGCGCCCGCCACCCGCTCACCACTCTGTCCGAGCGCATCGAGGACGTCTTCGTGGCCATGGGCTACGAGGTCGCCGAGGGCCCGCAGGTCGAGGCCGAGTGGTTCAACTTCGACGCGCTCAACATCGGCCCGGACCACCCGGCCCGCGGTGAGGCGGACACGTTCTTCATCGAGGGCGCGGACGGCTCCGCCGACTCCGGCGTCGTCCTGCGCACGCACACCTCGCCCGTGCAGATCCGCTCGCTGCTCGACCGTGAGCTGCCGGTGTACGTGATCTGCCCCGGCCGCGTGTACCGCACCGACGAGCTGGACGCCACGCACACGCCGGTCTTCCACCAGGTCGAGCTGCTCGCCGTGGACGAGGGCCTCACCATGGCGGACCTCAAGGGCACCCTGGACCACATGGTCCAGTCACTGTTCGGTGAGGGCATGAAGACGCGGCTGCGGCCGAACTTCTTCCCGTTCACCGAGCCGTCCGCCGAGATGGACATGGTCTGCTACGTCTGCCGCGGCGAGTCCGTCGGCAACCCCGACCGGCCCTGCCGTACCTGCTCCAGCGAAGGCTGGATCGAGCTCGGCGGCTGCGGCATGGTCAACCCGCGGGTGCTCACCGCCTGCGGCGTCGACCCGGAGAAGTACAGCGGCTTCGCCTTCGGGTTCGGCATCGAGCGGATGCTGATGTTCCGCCACAACGTCGAGGACATGCGAGACATGGTCGAGGGTGACGTCCGGTTCACCCGGCCGTTCGGGATGGAGATCTGATGCGGGTCCCGCTTTCTTGGCTGCGGGAGTACGTCGACCTGCCGGAGACGCAGACCGGTCGTGACGTGCAGGCCAAGCTCATTTCGGCCGGTCTTGAGGTCGAGACCGTCGAGCAGCTCGGCGACGGCCTCAAGGGCCCCCTGGTCGTCGGCCAGGTGCTGACCATCGAGGAGCTGACGGAGTTCAAGAAGCCGATCCGCTTCTGCACCGTCGACGTCGGCACCGCCAACGGCACCGGTGAGCCCCAGGAGATCGTCTGCGGCGCCCGCAACTTCGCCGTCGGCGACAAGGTCGTGGTCGTGCTCCCCGGCGCGGTCCTGCCGGGCGGCTTCGCGATCAGCGCCCGCAAGACCTACGGCAAGACGTCCCACGGCATGATCTGCTCCAGCGACGAGCTGGGCATGGGCGACGACGGCACCAAGGGCATCATCGTGCTGCCGCCGGAGTCCGAGATCGGCAAGGACGCCATCGAGCTGCTCGAACTCGTCGACGAGGTACTGGACATCGCCGTCACCGCCAACCGCGGCGACTGTCTGTCCATCCGCGGCGTCGCCCGCGAGACCGCCATCGCCTACGGCCTCCCGCTGCGCGACCCGGCCCTCCTCGACGTCCCCGGCCCGAACGCCTTCGGCTACCCGGTCCAGGTCTCCGACCCGCTCGGCTGCGACCGCTTCACCGCCCGTACGGTCACCGGCCTCAGCTCCGAGGCGCGCTCCCCGATCTGGCTGCGGCGCCGCCTGCAGAAGGTCGGCATGCGCCCGATCTCGCTCGCCGTCGACATCACCAACTACGTGATGATGGAACTCGGTCAGCCGCTCCACGCCTACGACCGCTCCCTCGTCCAGGGCACGATCGGTGTCCGCCGGGCCGCCGAGGGCGAGAAGATCGTCACCCTCGACGGCGTCGAGCGGAAGCTGCACGCCGAGGACCTGGTGATCACCGACGACCGCGGACCGATCGGGCTCGCCGGAGTCATGGGCGGCGCCAACACCGAGATCGCCGACCACGAGGACGTCGAGAACGCGACGACCGACGTGGTGATCGAGGCCGCGCACTTCGACCAGGTCGCGATCGCCCGCACCGCCCGCCGCCACAAGCTGTCCTCCGAGGCGTCCCGCCGCTTCGAGCGCGGCGTCGACCCGCAGGCCGCCGCCGCTGCCGCCCAGCGCACGGTCGACCTGCTGGTCCTGCTCGCCGGCGGCACCGCCGAGGCCGGGGTCACCGAGGTCATCGCCCCGTCCGCACCGCACACGATCACCGTCCCGGCCGACCACCCGGACAAGGTCGCCGGCGTCGACTACGGCCGCGAGACCGTCGTACGCCGCCTCCAGCAGGTCGGCTGTGATGTGTACGGGCAGGACGAGCTGATCGTCACCGTCCCGTCCTGGCGGCCCGACCTCCTGGAGCAGAACGACCTCGCCGAAGAGGTCATCCGCCTGGAGGGCTACGAGAACCTGCCCTCCACGCTGCCCAAGCCGCCCTCCGGCCGGGGCCTGACCCACCGCCAGCGGCTGCACCGCCGCGTCGGCCGGGCGCTGGCCGGAGCCGGATACGTCGAGGCGCCGAACTACCCGTTCATCGCCGAGCAGGTCTTCGACCAGCTCGGCCTGGACGCGGACGACCCGGCCCGCCGCGTCGTCAAGCTCGTCAACCCGCTCAACGACGAGGAGCCCGCGCTCCGTACGTCGCTGCTGCCGGGCCTGCTGGGCGCGCTGCGGCGCAATGACGGCCGCGGCTCGCACGACCTCGCCCTGTTCGAGACCGGGCTGGTCTTCCAGCCGGGCGAGGAGCAGCGGGTCGCCACCCCCCATCTGCCGGTCGACCGGCGTCCCACGGACGAGGAGATCGCCGCGCTGAACGCCGTGCTGCCGGACCAGCCGCGGCATGTCGCGGTCGTCCTCGCGGGCGCGCGCGAGCAGGCCGGCTGGTGGGGCGAGGGCCGTCCGGGGGGGTGGGCCGACGCGGTGGACGCGGGGCGCGTCGCCGCGCGGGAAGCCGGGGCTGACCTGATCATCCGCAGCGGTCAGTACGGCCCGTGGCACCCGGGCCGTTGCGCCGAGTTCGTGGTCGTCCTCGACGGCACGGAGACGGTCGTGGGCCATGCGGGCGAGTTGCACCCTCGTGTGCTCAAGGCCCTGGGCCTGCCCGCGCGTACCTGTGCGATGGAGCTGAACCTGGACGCTCTGGAGCAGGTCGGCGACGGCACGCCACAGGCGCCGAGCATCTCCACGTTCCCGGTCGCCACGCAGGATGTCGCCCTGGTCGTCGACAAGTTCGTGCCGCAGGTCGATGTGGAGGCCGCGTTGCGTGAGGGCGCGGGTGAACTCCTCGAGGCGATCCGGCTGTTCGACGTCTACGAGAACGAGGACCAGCTCGGGGAGGGCCGCAAGTCGCTGGCGTATGCGCTGCGGTTCCGGGCGGGGGATCGGACGCTGACCGTTGATGAGGCTTCTGCGGCTCGGGATGCGGCGGTTGCCCTTGCGGGTGAGCGTGTAGGGGCTGTTCTGAGGGGCTAGGCGCCGTGGGGGATTGTGTGGTCTGCCGGGTGCGGGTTTCGTCGTGGCTTGTCGCGCCCACGCGGCGGAGCCGCAAATTGACACAGCCCCGCGCCCCTAAAGGGGCGCTGCAGTCACCTCACTCAATGGGGTGACCTTTTGGGGTGATCTGGTTCTTCCGGGCCATGTGGTCGACAGAATCGGACCGGTCTTTCGGGGCCGGTCCGATTCTGTGCTGTCAGGGCCTATTGGGGGGCCATCGGCATGAACCGCATCAAGGCTGGGGTTCCCCGCAGGGCGGGGCGCCGGGTGCTCGCGATCGGGCTGCCGACGGTGTGGGGCGCCATAGCGATCACGTACAAGATGGCCTGTCCGCTCGCCCAGCAGAACGGGTTCGGGGCACGCATCGTCACCAGCGCCGTCTTCTTCGCCGTGGGCACGGGGCTGATCGTCCATGTCCGGCAGGCGCTGCTGCGTGAGCTGCGGCAGGTGCGCCGGGTCGCGGGCGCCGCCCAGAGTGTGCTGCTACGGCCGTTGCCGCCCCGTATCGACGGACTGCACGTCTCCGCCGCCCAACTGTCCGCGGAGCGCGGCGCGGTCATCGGCGGCGACCTGTACGAGGTCATCGCCACCGAGCACGGCGTACGGGCCGTGATGGGCGACGTACGCGGACACGGTCTCGCCGCCATCGGCACCGTCGCCGCCGTCCTCGGCAGCTTCCGTGAGGCCGTGCACGACGAGCCCGACCTCGGTGGTGTGCTGCGCAGGCTGGAGCGGGCGCTGGCCCGTCATCTGCGCGAGCGCGCCCGTGCCGCCCCCGACAGCCCGGTCGCCGAGGAGTTCATCACGGTCCTGCTGCTGGAGATCGGTCCGGACGGCGAGATGCACGCCCTCAACTGCGGCCACCCCTGGCCGTACCGTCTCACTGGCACGCATGTGGAACCCCTCACCCACGCCGACCCCCTGCCCCCACTGGGCCCCTTCCCACTCCCACCCGACCTGCCCGCCGTACCCTGCGGCCAACTGAAGCCCGAAGAAGCGCTGCTCCTCTACACGGACGGCGCCGAGGACGCCCGAGACGCTCATGGCCGGTTCTTCCCGCTGCCGATCGTGCTCACGGAGGCCCTGAGCGACGGCGTGAACACCCCACAGCCCCTCCTGGGCACAGTCTTCACCCAACTCCTGCGCCACACGGCAGGCAGACTCACGGACGACGTAGCACTACTGGTCCTACGGAACGAACGAACGCAGGTGCACTACAACGCCCCGATAGGGGCGCGGGGAACTGCGCGAGCAACCACACACAACCCGCAGCCGACAAACCACCCTCAGCGCAACGGCGTTTAGTCGCACCGCCAAGCCCCCGGCAGGGCCGCCGCACTGTACGAGGGGGAGCCGGCGGCCCGGCCGGCCTCTGACGAGGCATTTCAGTCAACCGGTCGGCAACTCTCCGCAACAGCGCGCGCACGGTGCGGATTCGCGCACTCGGTTCACACCCCGTGTGAAGACGGAACCACTAATCTGACGCCACCGAGCCACCCGGGGGGCAACCCATGCAGCCCAACACTCTGCTCGACGCGATCCTGGACGAGGCGGGGATCTCACACGCGGGACTGGCCGCACACGTGAACCAGGCGGGACGGGCCCGCGGCCTCGCGCTCAGGTACGAACACACCGCCGTGGCACGGTGGTTGAAGGGCCAGCGCCCCCGCGGCCAGGTCCCCGACCTGATCTGCGAGGTACTTGCCGCCCGACTGCAACGCTCCGTCACACTCGACGACATCGGCCTCGGCGTGCCCGGCGAGCCGTCCGCCCCGCACGGCACCTCGCTGTCCGGCTTCGTCGAGCGGGCCACCGCGCTGTGGCGCTCCGACGAACAGCAACGCCCGCACATCCTGGGCGCTCCCGCCGTCACCGGCACGCCCGCCGTGATGCCGGTCTGGGAGTGGGAGAACCCGCCGGAGGACGTCGACGTCTCCCGCGGCGGCCGGCACCGGGTCACCCCCTCCGACCTGGAGATGCTGCGCGCCGCCCGTACGCACTACGAGCAGATGTACCGCAAGGCCGGCGGTATGGCGACCCGCACCCGGATCGTCGGCTTCCTCAACTCCGAGGCCGCGCCGCTGCTGCGCGGCAGTTACACCGACGCCACCGGCCGCCAGGTGCACCGGGCCACCGGCGGGTTGGTGGCGATCGCCGGGATCTGCGCATACGACTCCGATGCCCACGGGCTCGCCCAGCGCTACTTCCACCAGGCGCTGAGGCTCGCGAAGGCCAGCGGGGACCGGGGACTCGGGGCGTACATCATCGCGCTCCTCGTCAACCAGGCCCTGTTCATGCGGGAGCACCGCCAGGCCGTGGCCTTCGCGGAGGCCGCGCTGCGGGCGGCGGGCAAGCACATCACCCCGGCTCTCGCCTCCGACCTGTACGCGATGCAGGCGAAGGCGTACGCGCACCTGGGCGACGGCACGAGCGCCCTGTCCTGCATCCGGCGTGCCGAGACGGCCGCCGAACGCATCCGGCGTGGATACGAGCCCGACGAGACGGGCTATGTCCAGCCGGGACTCGTCAACGTCCAGGTGGCTGAGGCGCTTCTCAGCCTCGGTGAGCTGGCGGCGGCGGGGGAGCATGCCGCGGCTGCCGTCGGAAACCCGGCCCACGATCGCGGGCGGGTGCACCGGCTCGCCATGCTCAGCACGATCGAGTTGCGGCAGGGCAACGCGGACAAGGCGGTGGCCACCGCGGTGCAGATGGCCGAACAGGCCCGGGGGATGGAGTCCCAGCGGCTGCGCGACAGACTCCGGGCGGTACGCGAGCACTTGGTGCGCAGCGGCTGTGCGGGCACGGCCGAGGCTGCCGAACTCATCGACGGAGCACTGCGCGTACCGCTGTAATCCGGCGCTCGAACACCGACACTCATAGTCCCTGCTGCGATATTGCCACTTACTCGACGGAAGGTGGCAGAACCGTGCAGTGGACGAAACAGAACGAACAAACTGTGTATGAAAACCGCTGGTTCACCGTCAACCTGGCAGACGTGGAGCTGCCTGACGGTCGGCACCTGGACCACTTCCTCATACGGCTGCGGCCGGTCGCCGTGGCCACAGTGGTCAACGAGGCCAATGAAGTGCTCCTCCTGTGGCGCCACCGCTTCATCACCGACAGCTGGGGGTGGGAACTCGCGGCGGGCGTCGTCGAGGACGGCGAGGACATCGCCTGCGCGGCCGCCAGGGAACTCGAGGAGGAGACCGGATGGCGGCCGGGACCGCTGCGCCACTTGATGAGCGTGGAGCCGTCCAATGGGCTCACCGACGCCCGGCACCACATCTACTGGGCCGACGAGGGCGAGTACATCGGACAGCCCGTGGACGACTTCGAGTCGGACCGCCGGGAGTGGGTCCCCCTCAAACTCGTCCCCGACATGGTCGCCCGTGGGGAGGTCCCGGCCGCCAACATGGCGGCCGCGTTACTGATGCTGCACCACCTCAGGCTGGGGCAGGACGTCTTGCCCTGATGCGACGTCCCTGATCAATGCCCTACTGCCTGCCAGATCGCCACGACGAGAGCACCCACGGCGGTGAGGGCGGCGATCGCGGGCAGTGGCCAGCGCGCGTGTTCCAGTGTGTTGATCCGGGTGTTCAGCTCGTCGAGTTCCTTGGCGGACTCCTCGGTACGGTGCGTGAGCAGAGCCAGGTCGCCCTCCACGCGGGCGTATGCGACGTCGAGGCGACGTCGTAACTCTGCGAGTTCACCTGTTACGACCGGATGCTCGGGATCGGCGGTCACGAGTCCGCTCCTTTCCGTAGTCGTGTCTCATCCCTGGCATGCGCAGAGAAAGTGAACTCGCCTGGTGGGTGTGTGGGGAGAGTGTGCGAGGGGCATATGCGAGCCCGGCGCGCACACGGTGTGTGAATGACACGGGCCCGGCACCTCTTCGGTGCCGGGCCCGTGTACTTGGCCGGAATCTGACCGTCCGTAATCAGCCGTAGGTGTAGAAGCCCGACCCCGACTTCCGGCCCAGCCGGCCCGCGTCCACCATGCGCTGCAGCAGCGGGGGAGCGGCGTACAGCGGCTCCTTGTACTCCTCGTACATCGAGTACGCCACCGAGGCGACCGTGTCCAGGCCGATCAGGTCGGACAGCTTCAGCGGGCCCATCGGGTGGGCGCAGCCGAGTTCCATGCCGTTGTCGATGTCCTCGAGGCTGGCGATGCCCGACTCGAACATCCGGATCGCGGAGAGCAGATAGGGGATCAGCAGCGCGTTGACCACGAAGCCGGAGCGGTCCTGGGCGCGGATGGCGTGCTTGCCGAGCAGCTTCTCGGCGAAGGCCTGGGCCCGGCTGAGCGTGCCCTCGGAGGTGGTGAGCGCCGGGATCAGCTCGACCAGTTTCTGCACCGGGGCCGGGTTGAAGAAGTGGATGCCGATGACGTGGTCGGGCCGCGAGGTGGCGACCGCGAGCTTCACCAGCGGGATGGAGGAGGTGTTGGAGGCGAGGATCGCGTCCGGGCGCGTCACGACCTGGTCGAGCACCTGGAAGATCTCGGTCTTCACCTGCTCGTTCTCGACGACGGCCTCGATCACCAGGTCGCGGTCGGCGAACTCGCCGAGGTCGGTGGTGAAGCCGAGCCGTGCCTGCGTCGCCTCCAGCTCCTCCGCCGTGATCTTGCCGCGCTCGGCCGCCTTGGAAAGGGAGTTGAACAGCCGGGTGCGGCCGATCTCCAGGGCCTCGCCGGTGGTCTCGGCGACCTTCACGTCCAGTCCGGCGCGGGCGCACACCTCGGCGATGCCCGCTCCCATCTGTCCGCAGCCCACGACTCCGACGCGTTGGATGTCGGTCACATCGTCCCCTTACTGATCGACGCCTGCGGCAGGCCGCCATTTGTGTGGAGCCTGCTCCGATCGTGCACGTTACCCGTAAGTATCGATGATCGATCGCCGGGGTACGGGCATCCTGGGCGCGGAGACGATCCGTGACCGAGCGGGTCCGCAGCGTATGGGGTGTGCAGATGGGACGGTTGTCACGTCGGGCGTTCGCGGTGGCCGCGCTGGCGGCCCTCACACCGGCGTCGAGTGCGGCGGCCGTGCCGCGGCATCCGCGGGCGGCGACCGAGATGCGCGGCATGTGGCTGGCGACCGTGGCCAACCGCGACTGGCCTTCCCGGGCGGGCCTGAGCCCGTCCCAGCAGCGGGCGGAACTGGTCACCCATCTGGACACCGCGGTCCGCAACCGCCTCAACACCGTGATCTTCCAGGTCCGCCCGACGGCCGACGCGCTGTGGCCCTCGCCGTACGAGCCCTGGTCGCAGTACCTCACCGGCACCCAGGGCAAGGACCCGGGCTGGGACCCGCTCGGCTCGGCCGTGGCCGAGGCGCATGCCCGGGGCCTGGAACTGCACGCCTGGTTCAACCCGTTCCGCATCGCCAATCACACCGACCCGCAGCGGCTCGTCGCCTCGCACCCGGCCCGCAAGCACCCGGACTGGGTGGTGACGTACGGCGGGAAGCTCTACTACAACCCGGGGCTGCCCGAGGTCCGCGCCTTCGTCCAGGAGGCCATGCTCGACGCGGTGCGCAAGTACCCCGTCGACGCCGTTCACTTCGACGACTACTTCTACCCGTATCCGGTGGCGGGCCAGACCTTCGACGACGCCGCCGCCTTCGATCTGTACGGCGGCGGCTTCGCGGACCGGGCCGACTGGCGGCGGGACAACATCAACCGGCTGGTGGGCGAGATGGCGGCCCGGATCAAGTCGATCAGGCCGGGCACGCAGTTCGGGATCAGCCCCTTCGGGGTGTGGCGCAACGCCACCACGGACTCCCTCGGCTCCGACACCCGGGCGGGGGTGCAGACGTACGACGACCTGTACGCCGACACCCGCAGGTGGGTCCGCGAGAACTGGATCGACTACATCTGCCCGCAGCTGTACTGGAACATCGGCCTCGCGGCGGCCGACTACGCCAAGATCCTGCCCTGGTGGGCCTCGGCCGTACGGGGCAGCGGGACCCGGCTGTACGTGGGCGAGGCGCTCTACAAGGCGGGCGACCCGGCGCAGCCCGCCGCCTGGCAGAACGCCGGCGAGCTGTCCCGGCATCTCACGCTCGCCAAGAACCATCCGGAAGCGCGCGGACATGTCTTCTTCGCCGCGAAGGACGCGGCGACGGACCGGATCGGCGCGATGGCACGGGTCGTCGCCGACCACTACGGGCGGCCGACCAGGCCCCCACGCTGACCGAGCGGGACTGGTGAGGTCCGGGCGCGCAACAGCGCCCCGTCAGGGGCGCGGGGGAACTGCGCGACCAGCCCCCACCGACCCGCAGCAAGCGAACCGCCCATCCAGCGGAGCGCTAGTGTCGGGTTTCCTTGTGGCGGATCTCGGTGTCGGGGCCCGGTGAGCACACGCCCTCGTGCCCGTCCTCGAACTTGACGCGGTACGGGGGGTTGCCCTCGCGTCCCATCACTTCGACGATCTCGCCGACCTTGTCGTGCTGTCCGACCACCCTGCCGTGCTGGACAAGCTGGTCGCCCACGGTTGCACGCATCTTGTAGGGCCTCCTCACCTCGTGCGGGAGCAACGGTCCTTCGGCCTTGAGTTTACGGCGCGGGGCGCCGGTTGGGACGGGGCCGTACGGCCTACTCAGCCGCGTGCCCTCTGTGTGACGGCGATACACACGAGCACCGCCGCCGCCGTGAGCGGGGCGGCCACTGTCAGGTGCTCGCCCAGCAGCAGCACCGACCACACCAGTGTGAGCAGCGGCTGGGCCAACTGCAACTGGCTGGCCTTCGGGATGCCGATCGCCGCCATGTCGCGGTACCAGACGACCAGGCCGAGGAACTGCGAGCCCGCCGCGACCCACAGCAGTCCGGTCACGCTGTGCGCGGTCAGCCGCACCGGCTCGTACGACAGGGCGAGCGCGGCGGCGGGCACACCGATCGGCAGACACAGCACCAGCGCCCAGC